>NZ_JH417848.1:0-37307 GCF_000239295.1 Flavonifractor plautii ATCC 29863 | reverse complement strand
GGACAGCATCAACGCGCAGATCTCCTACTATGACGGGGAGATCGCCCGGAAAGAGGCGGAGCGCAGGGAGGCGGAGGCCAAAGAGCAGGCCCAGTATGAGCGGTTCTGCGAGCGGGTGCGCGCCATGGAGGAGGGGACGGTGTCCTACTGGTCCATCCTCTTTAACGCCGAGGACTTCTCCGACCTGCTGGACCGTCTGGCCGATGTGGACGCGGTGATGGACTACGACAACCAGGTCATGGAGGAGCTGACCGCGGCCCGGCAGGAGCTGGAGCGGCTTCAGGCGGAGCTGGAGAGCGCCCGCGCGGAGGAGCAGGCGGCCAGGGAGCAGCAGGAGGCCAAGAGGGCGGAGCAGCAGGCCAAGGTGGCGCAGGCCCAGAAGCTGCTGGACCAGATCAACGCCGATGTGGCGGAGGTCAACCGGCAGTTGGACACAGAGAACGCGGAGTGGGCCGCCATCGGGGCGGACATCGCCCGGAAGCAGAAGGAGCTGGAGGAGCAGCGGAAGCAGAACAACGTCCAGCTCCCGCCTACCGGCGACGGCTGGCTGTGGCCCCTGCCTGCGTCCAATTTGAAGCTGACCTCGGCCTTCGGCTACCGGATGCACCCGGTGGATCACGTGCCAAACAGCCACACCGGCATTGACGTGGCCGCCTCCACCGGCGTCCCCATCTACGCGGCCAGGGGCGGACAGGTCATTATGTCGGAGTATGGCGCCGGCGCCAACTGGTCCTACGGCAACTTCGTGGTCATCGACCACGGGGACGGCACCACCACCCTCTACGCCCACATGTCCTCGCGGGCGGTGAGCGAGGGGCAGATGGTGTCCCAGGGGCAGACCATCGGCGCCGTGGGCGACACCGGCAATACGTCGGGCCCCCACCTCCACTATGAGGTGCGGCGGAACGGCCAGCGGACAGACCCCGAGGCATATTATCCCAATCTTCCCTTCATTCGGGCCTATAATTGGTAATGGAACGGACATAAAAGGAGCGGCAACGTGGCAAAGAAGCAGAGTCAGAAAAAGAGACCCCAGAAGCAGAAAATCGAGTGGCGCCGGGTGTTTGTGGCCGGGCTGGCCGTAGTGATGGCCCTCCTGCTGCTGCTGCCCATGATCAGTATGATCGCCGGCAGCGTGGGCGCGGTGACGCAGAGCGAGATCGACGCGCTGAAGGAGGAGCAGCGGGAGAGCCAGGTCAAGCAGCAGGAGTTGAAGAACCAGCTAGCCGACGTGAAGGAGGACCAGGCTGCCGCCCAGCAGAGGCGGCAGCTCCTGCAGCAGCAGTTGGAGGCAATCAATGCCGAGCTGGACAGCATCAACGCGCAGATCTCCTACTATGACCAGGAAATCGCCCAGAAAGAGGCGGAGCGCAAGGAGGCGGAGGCCAAAGAGCAGGCCCAGTATGAGCTGTTCTGCGAGCGGGTGCGCGCCATGGAGGAGGAGGGGACGGTATCCTATTGGTCCATCCTCTTTAACGCCGAGAACTTCTCCGACATGCTGGACCGCCTGGCGGACATTGACGCGGTGATGGACTACGACAACCAGGTCATGGAGGAGCTGACCGCGGCCCGGCAGGAGCTGGAGCGGCTTCAGGCGGAGCTGGAGAGCGCCCGCGCGGAGGAGCAGGCGGCCAGGGACCAGCAGGAGGCCAAGAAGGCGGAGCAGCAGGCCAAGGTGGCGGAGGCCCAGAAGCTGCTGGACCAGATCAATGCCGACGCGGCGGAGCTCAACCGCCAGCTGGACGACGAGATGGAGGGCGCGGCGGAGATCCAGGCGGAGATCGCCCGGAAGCAGAAGCAACTGGAGGAGGAGCGCCGGCAAAACAATGTCACCATCGACTCGGAGACCAACTACCTGTGGCCGCTGCCCGGCTACTACCGGCTGACCTCCCTGTTCGGCTACCGCATTCACCCCATCACCGGCAAGGCCCACAGCCATACCGGCATCGACATCCCCGCCCCCGGCGGCACCCCCATTCAGGCCTGCAAGAGCGGACAGGTGGTCACCTCCGCCTACCACTACTCCTACGGCAATTACGTGGTCATCGACCACGGCAACGGCAACTCCACCCTCTACGCCCACATGAGCTCCCGGGCAGTGAGCGAGGGGCAGATGGTGTCCCAGGGCCAGACCATCGGCTATGTGGGCACCACCGGCAGCTCCACGGGCAACCACCTGCACCTGGAGGTGCGGGACAACTACACCCGTGTGGACCCGGAGAGCAAGTTCCCCAGCCTGAGCCTGACCCACCCCTGGTAACGTCCGGGCGCGGCTGCGCCGTTTTGCTGCAACAAGTTCGCCCGCCGCGCGCGGGCATGGCCCAGAGGCGGGCGGAGGCATCGGCCTCCGCCCGCGCTGGTTTTTCTGGAAAGGATCTGATCCCGTGCGAAAGAAACGTTTTTCCCTGGCCCAGCTTCTGCTGGCCATTGCACTCACCGCCGCTGCCGTGCTGGGCTGCGGACTCCTGGCCGTCCGTGCCTGGATGGGGGAGGGTGGGCGTTCCCTGGTGGAGGGGCTGCGGCTGGTCAACACCCTCTTTGTGGGGGAATATGACGAGACAGAGGTGGTGGACGCCGCCCTGGAGGGCATGGTGTCCGGCCTGGGCGACCGCTGGAGCTACTACCTGACGGCTGATGAGCTGGAGGCCCAGAACCAGCGCCGCACCAACCAGTATGTGGGGGTTGGGATTACCGTCAACTACACACGGGAGGAGGGACTCTATATCCTCGGAGTGGAGGCCGGAGGCCCCGCCGAGGCGGCTGGGTTGGAAGCCGGGGAGGTCATCACCGCTGTGGACGGCGTCTCCCTGGCGGGAGAGGCCCGCTATGAGGGCGCGAATCTCATCCAGGGGGAGGCGGGCACCACCGTCACCCTGGAGGTGCTGGGGGAGGACGGGGCGGCCCGCACCGTGGAGGTGGAGCGGGCCGAGCTGAAGAACGACCCGGTGGAGAGCCGGATGCTGGAGGGAAAGGTGGGCTATGTGCGCCTGCTCAACTTCTACGACCACAGCGCCCAGCGGCTGGAGGAGGCCGTCACCCAGCTCCGGGAGCAGGGGGCGGAGGCGCTGGTCTTTGACATGCGGGACAACGGCGGCGGCTACCTGAGCCAGCTCACCGACATGCTGGACTTCCTGCTGCCCGAGGGCCCCATCTTCATCAGCCGCGACCGGGCGGGCCATGAGGAGATCACCAACTCCGACGCGGACTGTGTGGAACTGCCCATGGCGGTGCTGGTCAACGCCGACACCTACTCCGCCGCCGAGTTTTTCGCCGCCGAGCTCCAGGAGCAGGGCGCGGCGGTGATCGTGGGGGAGCCCACCAGCGGCAAGGGCTACTCCCAGCAGACCTTCCCTCTGCCCCACGGCGGCGCCGTGGCCATCTCCACCGGCGCTTACTTCACCGGAAGCGGCGCCTCCCTCATCGGCACCGGCCTGACCCTGGACGCGGAGGTATACAACACCGGAGCGGAGGATGCTCAACTGGCCGCCGTGCTGGAATTGCTGGAAATCCGGTAAAAAAGTCTTGACTGTAAACCCACTTGATACCCTACCGTGGAGACAAGGAGGCGAGCAGAATGACGATCGGTGAGCTGGAGACCAGCTTGGGCATGACCCGCGCCAACATTCGCTTTTAGGGAAGGGATAAAACCCCACCGGCTTCGCCGGTGGGGTTCAGTCTTTGGCAAAAGTCGTTAGATCCAACGTGAAAGGGAACCCGGATGGTTCATCTCCGGATCAGGAGCCGCAGCAAGCGGCGGTCGTGCTCCGAATCGCCCTGCGGGGCGGTTTTTCACACGATCCCTCCCTCCGAATGTTTAACAGGAGGGTTTATCGACAGTATCTTAATACGATTGCGGAGCGCTTTGCCCCTCTGCCGCCCGGCGGACAGGCGGCGTGGGGAGGCTGGGCTCTCTCTGCCCGGCCAGCAGAAAGCCGCTGGTCAGGGCGGTGAGGGGAGCCACAGTCACCAGACCGAAGGAACCCACGATGGTGTGTATGATTTCTGAGGCGACATACTTGTAGTTGAGAATGTTATAAAGGGGAGTGCCCTGGGCCATAAAGACCATGAGCAGGGCCACGTAGCCGCCGGAGTAGGCCAGCAGGAGGGTGGTTGTCATAGTGCCCATGGCCGCCCGCCCCACATTCATACTGGAGCGTACCGCCTCCCAGCGGGAGATATCAGGGCGCTTTTTCACTACCTCGTTGACCGCAGATGTGATATCCACCGCCAGATCCATCACCGCGCCGGAGGAGCCGATGAAGATCGCCGCCATAAAGATCTGGGTCAGGTTGAGATCCTGATATCCGGAGTAGAGCAGACTCTCCGAGTAGGACATAACGGCCCCGTGGATCTGAAACAGGTCGGTAAACACAATGCCCAGCACACATGTGACCAGTATCCCCAGGAACGCACCCGACACGGCGGCGGCGCACCGCCGCTCGAAGCCGTAGACCAGGGCGATGATCAGCAGGGTGAGGGCCAGAGTAACCGCCAGGCCGACCAGGATGGGGTTCCAGCCCTTGAGGTAGAGGGGCACCAGAACCTTCCACAGCATCAGCACCGTCAGCACGAAGGAGACGATGGCCCGCAGGCCGGTACGCCCGGCGAAGAGGATCAGGAACACGGCGAAGACGGCGGCCAGCAGAGCCTCCTTGCCGATGCGGTAGTGGTCGGTCATGGTGACGGAGAGAATCTCGTCCTCCTGGTAGCTGACCACCACCATGGCCTTGTCACCGGGGGCGAAGAGCTTGTCCTGCTCCAGGGAGCCGTTGAGCATGTTGATGCCGGTGGCGGTCCGTCCCTGAAACCGGCCGCCCAGCAGCTCCAGAGTGCAGCGCTGCTCACCGGAGCGGACGAGCCCGGTGTCCACGATGGTGGAGTCGTCCACCGCCAGCACCCGGGCCGCGCAGCGGTCGGCCTCCTGGTACTGGACGGCCCCTTCATACCCGGTGGGGAGGAGCAGCAGCAGGGCGGTCAGCGCCAGGCAGAGCACGACGGGGACGTAATAGCGGCGCTGGGCGGGGTCACGTAGAAAACGCATAGATGGATAAGTCCTTTCTGCGCCGAGGCGGATGAGGTCGGGAGACCCCATCCGCCTCGGCTGTATGGAAGTGGGAAAGCAGGGGTTAGGCTATGCCGAGCATGCCGGCCAGCTTGTGATAGATCTGAGTATTGTCGTAGTAGCCGTTGAACTGCCCGGCGTTAACACCGTGGGCCAGCACGGCCACGGGCAGGCCGGTGTGGCTGTAAGAGGTGAAGGAGATGCCGGACTTGTTGTTGATGATGTGGGTGAGGGTGACGCTCAGAGGCTCGTAGGTGCCGTAGAGCACATATTCCTCCTGCTCGTACTGGCTGGCAGCAGTGCCGTTGACGCTCTTCTCGTAGGCGGCGCGGAGCTGTTCCAGCTCGTAGTCGGTGAGCACCAGCTTATCGCCCTCCTCGCCCTGGGGCTTGAGGCCGAAGAGCGCCTCCACATCCTTCAGGACATCCTCAAAGGAGGTCTTGTCCTCCTTGTACCTGGACACGTAGTCGCTGTCGAACTTGGCGTAGGAGATCTTCTGGCTCTCCAGCAGATCCAGATAGGTGTCGTAGTCGGTGCCGGCAAAGCCGATGGTGAGGCCGCCGGTTTCGTGGTCGCCGGTGACCAGGATCAGGGTCTCATCGGCGTGCTCCTTGGCGAAGTCGATGGCCACCTGTACCGCATCGGCCAGGGCCTGCGTGTCGTGGATGGTGGAGGCGGCGTCGTTGGCGTGGCAGGCCCAGTCGATCTTGCCGCCCTCGCACATCATAAAGAAGCCGTCCTTGTCCTGGGAGAGCACCTCAATTCCCTTTTCCACGTAGTCGGCCAGGGCCCACATGTCGTCGGTGCGGTCGATCTCGTAGGCCATGGCGTCGCTGTCGGCCAGGTGCTCGTCGATGATTACCACCGGGCCGCCGGTGACCTGCTCGGCCTCAGCCTGGGTCTTGACCACATGATAGCCCGCCTTTTCCGCCAGGGCGTACAGATCGGCCTGATCTCCCTCGGCGCCGGTGGGCTTGAGCAGGCCGCCGCCGGCGAAGTACTCAAAGCCGGAGTCGATGAGCTCCAGGCCGATGTCGTAGTAGTCATTGCGGCTGGCCTGGTGGGCATAGAAGGCGGCAGGGGTGGCATGGTTGAGGTTGACGGAGGTAATGACGCCCACCGAATAGCCCTTCTGGGCGTGGAGCTGTTCGGCAATGGTTTCGTAGGAAATGGTGCCGGTTTCGTCCACGTTGATGGAGCCGGAGTAGGTCTTGTAGCCGGTGGAGATGGAGGTGGCGGTGGAGGCGGAGTCGGGGGCAAAGGAGTTGGAGTCATAAGTCACGGCGGAGCCGGCGGCCTCAAAGTTCATGAAGTTGAGGTACTCGGGACCGTCCAGAATGGCTCCGCCGTTGTCGTCCAGGCTGGGCTGGGCCTGCCGATAGTCGGCGTCGTTCAGCGCACCCAGGAAATCGGATGTGGACTGGATCTGGGGATAGCTCATGCCGTCGCCAATGAAGAGAAACACGTATTTGGGGGCTTTGACGGTGGAGCCGGTGGTGGAGAGGGACTGAACCTCGGCGGCAGGCGTGGGGGTGGGATCGGGCGCGGCGGCCGTGGGATTGCCGCAGGCAGCCAGGGCCGTGCCCAGCGTCAGGGCGGCCGTGGACAGGGCCAGGGGACGCTTCCAATTCATTCTGATTCCTCCAAAGTTATTTTGATGCGCTCGGTACGTTGCCATGATAGCGGATAGATTGGGGAGTGCGCTATCAGCGTGGTGTAAAACAAGCTAAACTCTTTGTAAGATATCGTAAAGGAAAGGTGAGGCGCGGGGGTTGACAAGCGGCGGAACCGGAGTGATAATCAGAGGGCGGAACGAAAAACACGGCCCGGTTGGTAGTCCGGGCGCGGTCCGGGGGAGCGTCCCGCCCCCGGGACCGTCAGTAACCTGCCTCCTTGGTTGTCCGCGCTCCGCGCAAGACCTATATTTAAGGAGGACAACTTCATATGGAATGCGGCTATGCGAGGCTGACGGTCTGGTTTGCCGACCCCTTCTGGGTGGGCGTGTATGAGCGGGAGGCGGAGGGGCGCCTGGAGGTGTGCCGCCATACCTTCGGCGCCGAGCCGAAGGACGGAGAGGTTTGGCAGTGGCTCCTGTCGGCGTGGCGGGGCCTGGACTTTAGTCCAGCGGTAGAGGCGCCCCGGCGTCCATCCGGTCGGGAGAATCCCAAGCGGGTCCGGCGGCAGGCGCGGAACCGTCCAGAGAAAACCGGCGTCGGCACGAAGGCCCAGCAGGCCCTCCAGCTCCAGTGGGAGGCGCGCAGGGCGGAACGGGCGCAGCGGCATCGCCAAAGGGACGCGGCGGAGGAGGAGCGCAGGTTCCGCCTCCGCCAGGAGAAAAAGAAGGAGAAGCGCCGGGGGCACTAACCCCCGGCGCTTCCTATATCCTCCGCCCTCATAAACCGGGCCCCGGCGCATATCCTGTTCCCGAGGTGATGGGGTTGGTGGGAATTGTGGCGCTGGAGGAGCGGCGGGGCCGCCGCCCGGTGGTGACGGAGGAGCGGGTGCTGGGCCTGCGCTGTCTGCGGGTGTCGGTGCCGGTCCGCCCCGGTCTGCGGGATGACAGGCGGAAGAGACGGGCGGAGCAGGGGGCGGCGGCCCTGTACCGCGCAGGAGTACGGCGGGCGCTGACGGCGGAGGATTTTCCCGACTGGCCCGCGCTGGAGGGACAGGGGCTGCGGAGTGTGGACCTGGAGCCCTTCTGCCAGGCTATCGCCGTCCCCCTGGCCCTGGCCGCGCTCCGGCGGGCGGGCATACTGCGGGTGCGGGCCACTGTGGCCCTGTCCGGCCCCCGGGTGAGCCGGCCGCTGTTTGCTGCGGCGGCGCGCCTGTGTCCCCAGGTGCGCCATCTGGTGGTGGATGTGCCCGGCGAGGGGGAGGAACTGGCGGCGTGGCTGCGGGAGGAGTATGGCGCGGCGGTGCTGCGGCCCGGCGGGGCGGCCCCCGACGTGACCCTGGCCTTCGGCCCGGGCGGGGAGGAGAGGGGAACGGTGCTCCGGCTGTACGGCCCCGTGCCCGGGCTGGCCGGCCTGCGCCCCATACTGGAGGAGGGGGGGCTGCCGCCGGACCTGGCCCCCCTTCCGCTGCTGTCCCTGTTGTGGGAGTGCGGCCGCCTGACAGAGGGACAGATCCGGATTCATGCCACATGATGGGAAATAATTGACTTGACAGAAGGTGGGAAACTACCTATAATATCGTATTAACGTGGCGTAATGTTTCTGTTGAGATTTCAGAAGAGGCCTGGTTGAGGCCTTTTGACCGATAAGGAAGAAGCAAAAAAGAAAGGTGTGCGCATACGGCAATGGCGAAAGAATTTAAGCTGAGCGCGGAGCGCTTGGAGGAGCTCAAGCAGGAGCTCAACTATCTGAAGACCGTCCGGGAGAAGGAGGTCGCCGACCAGATCAAGGAGGCCCGCTCCTTCGGCGACCTGTCCGAGAACAGTGAGTACGACGAGGCCAAGAACGAGCAGGGTAAGCTCTACTCCCGCATCGCGGAGGTGGAGAACATCCTGGCCAACTATGTGGTCATCGAGGAGCATGAGACCGACCCCAATTCCGTCCGCCTGGGCTCCAAGGTCAAGGTACTGGATCTGGAGTTCGAGGAGGAGGAGAGCTACCAGGTGGTGGGCTCCCAGGAGGCCGACCCCATGAACGGCCGTATCTCCGAGGACTCCCCCTTCGGCAAGGCCCTGCTGGGCAACGCAGTGGGTGACGAGGTTCAGGTGGAGGCCCCCGCCGGCGTACTGAGGTACCGTATTTTAGAGATTCAAAAGTAAGGAGCAGAGTCATGAGCACAGAAGAGAGAAGCGTCAACCAGCCCGAGGAGCAGCCGTCCCTGTCCGAACAGCGCCTGATCCGCCGCGCCAAGCTCAAGGAGCTGCAGGACGCGGGCCAGGACCCCTTCCAGATCACCAAATTTGTGGTGAAGCACCACTCCGCCGACATTAAGGAGGGCTTTGAGGCCCTGGAGGGCGCTATGACCTCCGTGGCCGGCCGCATCATGTCCAAGCGGGGCATGGGCAAGGCCGTGTTCTGCGATCTGCAGGACGGCAAGGGCCGCATCCAGCTCTACGTCCGCGTGGACGAGCTGGGCGAGGAGGCCTTCGCCAAGTTCAAAAAGACCGACATCGGCGACATCGTGGGCGTGGAAGGCGAGGTCTTTAAGACCAAGCGGGGCGAGATCTCCGTCAAGGCCCACAAGGTGACGCTTCTCTCCAAGTCCCTCCAGCCTCTGCCCGAGAAATTCCACGGCCTGACCGACAAGGAGATGCGCTACCGCCAGCGCTATGTGGATCTGATCATGAACGAGGACGTGCGCCGTGCCTTCCGTATCCGCACCGCCTTCATCAAGCATATGCGCCGGTATCTGGACGAGCGGGACTACCTGGAGGTGGAGACCCCTGTCCTCAACACCATCTCCGGCGGCGCCACCGCCCGGCCCTTCATCACCCACCACAACACCCTGGACATCGACATGTATATGCGCATCGCCACCGAGCTGAACCTGAAGCGGCTCACTGTGGGCGGCTTTGAGCGGGTGTATGAGATCGGCCGCATCTTCCGCAACGAGGGCATGGATCCCAAGCACAACCCGGAGTTCACCACCATCGAGCTCTATGAGGCCTATGCCGACTTCCACGACATGATGGACATTGCCGAGGGGGTTCTCTCCACCGCTGCCAAGGAGATCCTGGGCTCCTATCGTGTGACTTGGCTGGGCAACGAGATTGACCTGACTCCCGGCTGGAAGCGCATGACCATGATCGATGCCGTCCGGGAGTATGTGGGTGTGGACTTTGAGGCCATCTCCGACGACGAGGAGGCCTGCAAGGCCGCCGAGGCCAAGGGCATCGATCTGGAGGGCTGCGAGCGCACCTGGGGCACCGCCCTGTACGAGGCCTTTGACCAGCGGGTGGAGGAGAAGCTGATCCAGCCCACCTTCATCACCATGTATCCGGTGGAGGTGTCCCCGCTGACCAAGCGCTCCCCCAAGGATCCCCGCCTCACCGAGCGCTTCGAGCTGTTTATCAACCACTGTGAGTTTGCCAACGCCTTCTCCGAGCTCAACGATCCCATTGACCAGCGCGGCCGCTTCGAGCACGAGCTGGCCCTGCGTGAGATGGGCAACGACGAGGCCGGCATGATGGACGAGGATTTCATCAACGCCCTGGAGTACGGCCTGCCCCCCACGGGCGGCATGGGTATCGGCATCGACCGCTGCGTGATGCTGCTCACCGACTCCGACTCCATCCGCGACGTGATCCTCTTCCCCACCATGAAGCCCCTGGACAAGCCTGAGTCCGCCAAGCGCGCCGCGGCTGGAACCAACTGCGCTGTCCCCGCCGCCGAGCAGGGCCCGGTGGACTTCTCCAAGGTGGAGATTGAGCCCCTGTTCCAGGAGTTCGTGGACTTCGAGACCTTTGCCAAGTCTGACTTCCGGGCCGTGAAGGTCAAGGAGTGCACCGCCGTGCCCAAGAGCAAGAAGCTGCTGAAGTTTGTTCTGGATGACGGTACCGGCGAGGATCGTGTGATCCTGAGCGGCATCCACGACACCTATGAGCCGGAGGAGCTGGTGGGCAAGACCCTCATCGCCATTACCAACCTGCCGCCCCGCAAGATGATGGGCATCGACTCCTGCGGCATGATCATCTCCGCGGTACACCACGAGGAGGGCGTGGAGAAGCTCCACTGCCTGATGGTGGACGACCACATTCCGGCGGGCGCCAAGCTGTATTGAGCCGGTCTGTCCTGGGAAGCGGGAGCAAGTGCAAGGGGGTATGAGGAGAGCCATGGAGAAGCGCCTGGGAAGTGAATATCTGCGTGCTGACCGGGCGTTTCATACCCCCGCTGCTCCCATCCCCGGCTGGAATTCGCCGGACTGAATGAGCATGCCGAAGGGAATCCTTCCTTCGGCATGCTTTTCTGCGTCAAAATCGTTTCCATCCCACCCTTAAGGAGGCCAAGGCTTTGATCAAGAAATGCGCGCTCTGGCTGCGGGACAGCTTTATCCGCAACCGGAGCCTCAACGCCACCCGGATCGTGGCGGGCTCCTTCGCGGCGATTATTCTGATCGGGGCGCTGCTGCTGACCCTGCCCATCGCCTCCCGGGACGGACAGAGCGCCGGGTTCTTCACCGGACTGTTCACCGCCACCTCCTCCACCTGCGTCACCGGCCTGATCCTGGTGGACACGTGGACCCAGTGGACGCTGTTCGGTCAGGCGGTCATCCTGACCATGATCCAGTTGGGCGGTCTGGGCTTCATGACGGTCATCACCCTCGTCTCCTTCGCCCTCCACCGGCGTATTGGCCTGTCGGAGCGGCTTATCATGGTGTCCACCCTCAACCTCAACGACATGGACGGGGTGGTGCGGGTGGTGCGCCACGCCCTCATCGGCACCTTCGCCATGGAGACGGCGGGGGCGGTGCTCATGTCGGTGTGCCTCATCCCGGAGTTCGGCTTCCTCAAGGGCACTTGGCACGCCGTGTTCCACGCAGTCTCCTCCTTCTGCAACGCGGGCTTTGATCTGCTGGGAGGGCGCTTCGGTGCCTTCAGCAGCCTGGCCGGCTACAACGACAACCCCCTGATGCTGGGCACCACCGCCGCCCTCATCGTAGTGGGCGGCCTGGGCTTCTTCGTGTGGGAGGACATTGTGGACAAGCGGTGCTGGAGCAGGCTGTCGGTCTACAGCAAGATGGTGCTCCTCATCACCGCTGTGCTGATCGTGGGGGGCGCCCTGTTCTTCCTGATGGAGGAGTTTGACAACCCCGCCACCCTGGGGGACATGCCCCTCTGGCAGAAGGGACTCAACGCCCTGTTCCAGTCCGTCACCCTGCGCACCGCCGGCTTCGACTCCATCGGCCAGGGCGGCCTCAGCGACACCAGCAAGGCCATGTCCTGCGTGCTGATGCTCATCGGCGGCTCCTCCGGCTCTACCGCCGGCGGCATCAAGACCGCCACGGTGGGCGTGCTGCTGCTGGCCCTGCGCTCCGGCCTCATGGGCCGGGAGCAGGTCACCTTCCGCGGCCGGGCGATCCACTACCGCCGGGTGCTCAATGCCATGACCCTGGCGCTGGTGGTGCTGTTTGTCTTTGTGTTCAGCTCCATGGTGGTGTCCACGGTGGAGGATCTGCCCTACCTGGACAGCGCCTTCGAGGTGGCCTCCGCCATGGGCACGGTGGGCCTGACCACCGGGATCACCCCCACCCTCACCCCCTTCTCCCAGGGGCTGCTGATCCTGCTGATGTATATGGGCCGTGTGGGCATCCTGTCCTTCTCCATCGCCTTTATCACCGGAAACAGGCATCCGGCCAAGATCAAATACCCTGAGATGAACGTCATGATCGGCTGAAGCGCCGCATCAGGAGAAAAGGAAGTGTTTTCCACGTTATGAAAACCTTTGTTGTCATCGGCCTGGGCCGGTTTGGCAGCGCCGTGGCCACGGAGCTCAGCTCCCTGGGCCATGAGGTGCTGGCAGTGGACGAGCGGGAGGATCACGTGCAGAGGGTGGCCGAAAAGGTCACCCACGCCGTCACCGGCGACGCCAGGGACCCCTCGGTTCTGCGGGCCCTGGGCGTGCGCAACTACGACTGCGCCGTGGTGGCGGTGGGAGACGATATCGGAAACTCCGCCCTTATCACGCTTAATCTGAAGGAGATTGGGGTCAAGCGGGTCATCTGCAAGGCCCAGAGCCACGTCCACCGCAAGGTGCTGGAGAAGATCGGGGCGGACCGGGTGGTATTCCCCGAGCACGAGATGGGGGTCAAGCTGGCCCAGGGGCTCTCCAGCTCCAACGTGCTCAACTTCATTGAGCTGAGCGAGGATTTCGGCATCGTGGAGACCGCCGTGCCCAAGGAGTGGCACTACGAAACGATTCAAAATCTGGATGTGCGGGCCCGTTACAAGGTCAACATCATCGCCGTGCGCAGGGGCAAGGACGGGGCGCTGAACGTGGCCCCCGGCGCCAGCTATGTTATTGAGCCGGGCGATGCGGTGGTGGCCCTGGGCCGCACGGAGGACATCAACCATCTCCAGGACTTGTAAGGAGGACCGCCATGGAGCGCATCACCAGCCGGCAAAATCCGCTGATCACCCGCCTGCGCAGGCTGGGGGCGGAGAAAAAGACCCGCCGGGCCCAGGGGGTATTCCTCTGCGAAGGGACCAAGCTGGTGGGGGAGGCCCTGCGCTGGGGGCCGCCGCCGGAGCTGCTGGCGGTGGCGGAGGGAACCGCCCCCCCGGCGGAGCTGCCCGCCGGGGTGCGGGTGGTGGAGGTGCCGGAGGCGCTGCTGCGGGCGGTGTCCACCGTGGAGACACCCCAGGGCATGCTGGCCGTGTGCCGGACGCCGGACACCGCTCCGCCGGAGACGCTGCCGGAGGGCCGCCTGCTGGTGCTGGACGGGGTGCAGGACCCCGGCAACGTGGGCACCGTCTGGCGCACCGCCGACGCCTTCGGGGCGGCGGGGCTGTTCCTGCTGCCCGGCTGCGCCGAGCCCTTTGCCCCCAAGACGGTGCGCGCCACCATGGGGGCCTGCTTCCGCCTGCCGGTGTGGGAGGGGACGCTGGAGGATCTGACCGGCCGGCTGGCCCGGTCGGCCGTCCCCCTGTACGCCGCCGCCCTGCGGGACGACACGGAGGACATCCGCTCCGTTCCCCTGGGCAGCGCCGCCGTGGTCATCGGCAGCGAGGGGCGGGGGGTGTCCCAGCCGGTGCTGGACGCCTGCCGGGCGACTTTGAAAATCCCCATGCGGGACCGCTGCGAGTCCCTCAACGCCGCCGTGGCGGCGTCTGTGGTGCTCTGGGAGGGCTGGCGCTGAGCCAGGCCGCCCCAGCGGACGGCCCCACTCCGGTGGGACCGCGCGCTGGCGCGGCACAGAACAAGACAACAGCCGGAAGGAGGCAATCCCGTGGCTGCGTTAACCTATCTGCTGTGGCTCACTACCCGGGAGGGCCTCCGGCCCGAGACGGCCGCGGCGCTGGTGCGCCGGTTCGGCACCGCGGAGGCGGCCTACTTCGCCGACCCCGGGGAGTACGAACTGCTTCCGTTGAGTGAAAGGCTTTGCCGCTCCCTGGCGGACAAATCCCTGGAGCGGGCGGAGCGCATCCTGGGCGACTGCGACCGGCTGGGACTCACCCTGCTGACCTACCAGGACGCGGCCTATCCGGAGCGCCTGCTCCAGCTCCACGACTTTCCCCTGGTGCTCTATGTGAAGGGGCGGCTCTTCCGCTTTGACGAGGAGCTGGCCGTCGCCATCGTGGGCGCCCGGGAGTGTACCCCCTACGGCGTGGCCATGGCGGGGCGGCTGGGCCTGGAGCTGGCCCGGTCGGGGGCGCTGGTGCTCTCCGGCCTGGCACAGGGCATCGACGCGGCCGCCCTCAAGGGGGCCCTCCAGGGCGGCGGCCCGGCGGTGTCGGTGCTGGCCGGCGGGGTGGACGTGGTCTACCCCCGGCGCAACCAGGGACTCTACGAGGATGTGGCCGCCGCGGGGGCCATCCTGTCGGAGAACCCGCCCGGCACCCCGCCAGAGGGGTGGCGCTTCCCCATCCGCAACCGCATCCTCAGCGGCCTGTCCGCGGGCGTGGCGGCGGTGGAGGCCGCCGAGCACAGCGGCACGCTGATCACCGCCCGGCTGGCCCTGGACCAGAACCGGGAGGTGTTCGCCGTCCCCGGTCCGGCGGACGCGCCCATGAGCGCGGGCACCAACGGCCTGATTGCACGGGGCGAGGCCAAGCTGATCCGCTCGGCCCAGGATATTCTGGTGGAATATGTGACACGCTTTCCCCATAAGGTGCGGCAGGCACCTCCGCTGTCCCAGGAGGGGGCGGAGGCGCGGCTGGAGGCGGCGGCCGAGCCGGCGCCGGAGCCGGTGCCCCGTCCGGCGGAGAGGAATCCCCTCCCTCTGCGCCCCCGGAGTGAGCTGGAGGCCATGGGGGACGAACAGCGGGCCATCTTCGCCCTGCTGAGCGGCCGCGCCCGGGTGCCCGACGAGATCGTGGGCCGCACCGAGATTCCCGCCCGGCGGGTGAACACTGCCCTGACCCTGCTGCAGGCTCAGGGCTATCTGAATGAGCTTCCCGGCAAGCGGTTTACCGCTGCCGTCCGCTTTGACGACTAAGTATGTAAGGAGTACTATGCTGTGGCAAAATCGAATTTGGTGATCGTCGAGTCTCCGGCGAAGGCCAAGACCATCGGCAAATATCTGGGCCCGGGCTATGAGGTGAAGGCCTCCATGGGCCACGTGCGCGACCTGCCCAAGAGCAAGCTGGGCGTGGACGTGGAGCACGGCTTTGAACTGAACTACCAGCCCATCAAGGGCAAGGAAGAGGTCATTGACGAGCTGAAAAAATCCGCCAAGAAGAGCGAGAAAGTGTTCCTCGCCACCGACCCCGACCGGGAGGGCGAGGCCATCTCCTGGCACCTGAAGGAGATGCTGGGCATCCCGGACGACAAGACCTACCGGGTGACCTTCAACGAGATCACCAAGAAGGTGGTCAACGACTCCATCGCCCACCCCCGGGCCATCGATATGGATCTGGTGAACGCCCAGCAGGCGCGCCGGGTGCTGGACCGCATCGTGGGCTATCAGATCTCCCCCCTGCTGTGGAAGAAGATCCGCCGGGGCCTGTCCGCCGGGCGGGTGCAGTCGGTGGCCACCCGGCTGGTGTGCGAGCGGGAGGCCGACATCAAGGCCTTCGTCCCCCAGGAGTACTGGTCCCTGGACGCTGATCTCTCCCGCATCGCCCCCAACCTGGGGCAGTTCAAGGCCAGCTTCTACGGCCGGGAGAAGAAGGTGGAGCTGAACAGCGAGGCGGAGGTCAACGCCGTCATGGAGGCGGTGAAGAACGCCCCCTTCGCCGTCACCGGCGTCAAGCGGCAGGACAAGCAGCGCAACCCCGCGCCCCCCTTCATCACCTCCACCCTCCAGCAGGAGGCCAGCCGCAAGCTCAACATGACGCCCCGGCGGACCATGTCCATCGCCCAGCAGCTCTATGAGGGCGTGGACATCGAGGGGGAGGGCACCGTGGGTCTCATCACCTATATGCGTACCGACTCCCTCCGCCTGTCCGACGAGGCCACCGCCGCCGCGAAGGACTTCATCCTCGCCCGCTACGGCGCGGACTACTACCCCGGCAAGGCCCGGGTCTACAAGACCAAATCCGGCGCCCAGGACGCCCACGAGGCCATCCGGCCCTCCAACGTGAACCTGACCCCGGAGGACATCAAGAAGTCCCTCACCGCCGAGCAGTATAAGCTCTACAAGCTCATCTGGAGCCGCTTCCTGGCCTGCCAGATGGCCTCCGCCGTGTACGACAGCGTGTCCATCGAGGTGACCTCCGCGGGATACACCTTCCGGGCCACCCACTCGGCCCTCAAGTTCTCCGGCTACACCGCCGTGTACGTGGAGGGGAAGGACGAGGAGGAGGAGGCGTTCCAGTCCCCCCTGCCCGATCTGAAGGAGGGGGAGGCCCTGAAGCTGGAGGCCCTCAAGCCCGACCAGCACTTCACCCAGCCCCCCAGCCGCTACACCGAGGCCACGCTGATCAAGGCCCTGGAGGAGAAGGGCATCGGCCGCCCCTCCACCTACGCCCCCACCATCTCCACCATCCTGGACCGGGAGTACGTGGTGAAGGAGGGCAGGAACCTCCGCCCCACTCCCCTGGGGGAGGTGGTCACCGGCCTGATGAAGGACAAATTCACCGACATCGTGGATACCACCTTCACCGCCACCATGGAGGAGCGGCTGGACGAGGTGGAGACCGGCAAGGTGGACTGGAAAAGCCTGCTGGGCGACTTCTACGGCGACTTTGAGCAGGAGCTCCAGAAGGCCGAGGCGGATCTGGACGGCGAGCGCATCAAGGTGCCCGACGAGGTGTCCGACGTGATCTGCCCCAAGTGCGGGCGCAATCTGGTGTATAAGTCCGGCCGGTTCGGCCGCTTCCTGGCCTGCCCCGGCTGGCCGGAGTGCGACCACACCCAGCCCATCGTCATCGAGATGCCCGGCAAGTGCCCCAAGTGCGGCGGCAAGATCCTCAAAAAGACCTCCAAGCGGGGATACGCCTACTACGGCTGCGAGAACAACTCCAACAAGGACGAGGCCAAGCGGTGCGACTTCATGACCTGGGACGTGCCGGTGAAGGAGACCTGCCCCGAGTGCGGTCACACCCTGTTCAAGAAGTCGGGCCGGGGGTTCAAGAAGCCCTTCTGCATCAACCCGGAGTGCCCCAACTTCCTACCCGAGGATCAGCGGGGCTACAAGAAAAAGGCCGCCTCCGCGGAGAGCCCGGCAGAGGGCGCCCCTCCCGAGGAGGAGAAGAAGCCCGCCCAAAAGGCGGCGGCCAAAAAGACCGCCGCCAAAAAGCCGGCCGCGAAGACGGCGGCCGCCAAGAAAACCGCCGCTCCCAAGAAGACGGCGGCAAAGAAACCGACGGCGAAAAAAGCCGCGGCCAAGACCAAAAGCGAGGCCTGAGGCCCGCTTCCACCGGTGGAAGCCGTCAGGGATTCCCCCTGACGGCAGACTCAGTTGAAATACCGGAGGAATGAGATCATGGAAACCCAAGAGAGAAAGCTGCGCACCAACCTGGACACCGACCTGCTCAAGCTGGTCGCCATTGCCGCCATGCTGCTGGATCACATTGGCGGGGCCTTCTTCCCGGAGACGCCCATATTCCGGTGGATCGGCCGGCTGGCCTTCCCCCTGTTCTGCTACTGTATGACGGTGGGCCTGCTCTACACCCACGACATCAGGCGCTACCTGGGGCGGCTGGCGATTTTCGCCGTGGTGTCCCAGCCCTTCTGGATTCTCGCCTTCAACGCCGACGACATCCTGGGCAACCTGACCAACTGGAACATCTTCTTCACCCTCTTCCTCAGCCTGCTGGCCATGTGGGGGCTGACCACCCGGCGCTGGTGGCTCTTTGTGCTGGGGGTTCTGGTGCTGGCCTTCGGAAGCTTTGACTACAACTACAACGGCGTCATTCTGATGCTGATCTTTTACTTCTGCCGGAACAAACCCGCCCTGCTGGCGGGGCTGTACATCCTGTTCTGGCTTCCCGCCCTGTGGGGCGGCTCCCTGGAGGATCCCCTGGCCCTGGTGGTGGGCGGCCACGCCGTCAACTGGACGATCTTCGCCCTGCTGGCCCTGCCGCTGATCCTCTGCCGCACCCACTCCGGCCTCCGGATTCCCAAGTGGTTCTTTTACGCCTTCTATCCCGCCCATCTGGCGGTCATCGCCCTGGTGGGGGGGTGTATGGGCGTGTAACCGGAAAAGGAGCGTGTTGGCATGAAGATTCTGCTGCTCAACGGAAGTCCCCGGCCCAAGGGCAACACCGCCGCCGCCCTGGACGAGATGGAGGCCGTGTTTGCCGCCGAGGGCCTGGAGACCGAGCGGGTGCAGGTGGGAAACCGGGTTATCCGGGGGTGTATCGCCTGCGGCAAGTGCGCCGAGCTGGGCCGGTGCGTGTTCGACGATCTGGTGAACGAGCTGGCCCCCAAGCTGGAGGCCTGCGACGGGCTGGTGGTGGGCAGCCCGGTGTACTACGCCTCGGCCAACGCCACCCTGGTGGCCCTGCTGACCCGGCTGTTTTACTCCACCTCCTTTGACAAGACCATGAAGGTGGGGGCCGCCGTGGCGGCGGCCCGGCGGGGCGGCCTGTCCTCCACCTTTGACGAGCTGAACAAATTCTTTACCATCAGCGGCATGCCGGTGGCCTCCAGCCAGTACTGGAACAGCATCCACGGCCGCCTGCCCGGCGAGGCCGCCCAGGACGCCGAGGGCCTCCAGACCATGCGCACCCTGGCCCGGAACATGGCCTTCCTGGTCAAGAGCATCGCCTTGGGCCGGGAGAAATACGGCCTGCCGGAGCGGGAGGAGCCTCTGCGCACCCACTTCATCCGCTGAGTCCCACACAAGGAGGAACCCATGGAACCAGTTATTGTAATCGGCGCAGGCCTGGCGGGCTCGGAGGCCGCGTGGCAGCTTGCCCAGCGGGGCGTCCCCGTCACCCTGCGGGAGATGAAGCCCTCCAAAATGACCCCCGCCCACCATACCGAGTGGTTTGGGGAGCTGGTGTGCTCCAACTCCCTGCGCTCGGATCAGTTGGAGAACGCGGTGGGCCTGCTCAAGGAGGAGCTGCGCCGCATGGACTCCCTGATCCTGACCTGCGCCGACGCCCACCGGGTGGAGGCGGGGGGCGCCCTGGCGGTGGACCGCCACGGGTTCGCCCATGCGGTGACGGAGAAGCTTCGCTCCCACCCCCTCATCACCGTGGAGGAGGGGGAGGTCACCCAAATCCCGGAGTTGGGGAACGTGATCGTGGCCTCCGGCCCCCTGACCTCCGACCCGCTGGCGGAGGCCATCCGGGCCTTCTTCCCTGAGAGCCGCACCCTCAATTTCTACGACGCGGCGGCCCCCCTGGTCACCTTCGAGAGCGTGGACATGGAGAACGCCTTCTTCGCCTCCCGCTACGACAGGGGGACCCCGGACTACATCAACTGCCCCATGACGGAGGAGGAGTACGACGCCTTCTGGGCCGAGCTGTGCGCCGCCCAGGAGGCGGAGGTTCACGGCTTTGAGGACAAGCATGTGTTCGAGGGCTGTATGCCCGTGGAGGTCATGGCCCGCCGGGGGAAGCAGACCCTGTGCTACGGCCCCCTCAAGCCCCGTGGCCTGAACGATCCCAAGACCGGAAAGGAGCCCTTCGCCGTGGTGCAGCTCCGCCGGGACAACGCCGACGGCACCATCTACAACCTGGTGGGCTTCCAGACCCACCTGAAATGGCCGGAGCAGAGGCGGGTGTTCTCCATGATCCCCGCCCTCAGGAACGCCGAGTTCGTGCGCTACGGCGTCATGCACCGCAACACCTATCTGGACTCCCCCCGGCTGTTGGACCGCTATTACCGGGTGAAGAAGGAGCCCCGCGTCTGCTTCGCCGGGCAGATCACCGGCGTGGAGGGGTACGTGGAGTCCACCGCCTCCGGCTTCCTGGTCGCCGTGGAGCTGGCCCGGCGGCTGGAGGGGAGGCCCCCCGTGGACTTCCCCCAGGAGACCGCCGTCGGCGCCCTGGCGCGCTATGTCAGCAACGAGAGCGTCACCGACTTCCAGCCCATGAACGTCAACTTCGGCATCATCCCGCCCCTGGGCTACCGCGTCAAAGGCAAGCGGAATAAAAATGCCGAGCTGTCCAAGCGGGCCTTGGAGCTTCTGGACGGGCTGGACTGGCGGTAGGGGCGGCCACAAAGGCCGCCCCTACAGGAGCACCGGGCGGCCCCAACACGTAGGGGCGACCCTTGTGGTCGCCCGCCCTGCCGGGCGCACGTCCGTAGGGGCGGATGCCCACATCCGCCCGCTACCGCGGGGTTCCCGCACCGACACCCTGGGGATCGGACAGAACGGGCGGCCATAAAGGCCGCCCCTACAGGAACGCTGGGCGGCCCAAACGCATGGGGGCGCCTCTTGTGGACGTCCGCCCCGCCGCGCACGCCCGTAGGGGCAGATGCCCACATCCGCCCGCAGCTCAAGGCAGAAGTTCCATGAGGAGACGCCCGGCCAGACGGAAGCCGTGCCGGAAGCAGGCCAGCCGCTCATAATCGGACATTTCGCCCTCCAGATCGTTGAGACGGTCGAGAAAATCCAGCCCGAGGGAGGCGCGGATCTGGTCGTGGCAGGCGCTGATGCGCTCCAGCCGCTCTTGATAGCCGGGGGCCTGACGGAAATCCAAGTGCCTGTTACCCAGCTCATGTTCTAAGAGCTGCTGTAGGAAGTCATTCATTTTATCAACACCCCACTAATAGTGTGGATTTAGTATACACGCTATTAGTGGGAAATGTCAAGGGGGGATTCGGTGTATTCCAATGATTTGTTTGGCACACGGCTAAAATGCCTAAGAAAAGATAGGGGAGAAACTCAAAAAGACTTGGCCGATTTTCTCGGTATCAAACAAAATCAAATTGGTGAAATGGAAAATGGCCGCAAGGCATCTACCTTTGCCAAGCTTGCCCTTTTGTGTGAGCACTACAACATCAGCGCCGACTATCTCCTGGGCCTTACGGACGAGCCCCGGCCTCTGCGGCAAGACGATGGGGCGGGGCGATGAGGGCATCGCCCCCTACAGGAACGCTGGGCGGCCCCGCCCCGCCGGGTGCCCGCCCGCTGCTGCCGTTTATCCAGGAATGAACAGAGAAAGTGGAGGAGAACATATGAAGATCATCGTAGACGCCATGGGCGGCGACAACGCGCCCGTCTCCAACGTGCGGGGCGCCCTCGCTGCGGTGCGGGAGCTGGGCGTGGAAGTCATTCTGGTGGGCCGGGGGGAGGACATCCTCAAGGTGCTCAAGGAGGACGGCATCGGCGAACTGCCCCCGGGGCTGGAGATTGTCCACGCCTCCGAGGTGGTGGAGATGTGCGACAACCCGGCCACCGCCTTTAAGGAGAAGAAGGACTCCTCCCTGACCGTGGGCCTGAACCTGCTGAAGAACGGGGACGGGGCGGCCTTTGTCTCCGCGGGCAGCACGGGGGCGCTGTTGTCGGCGGCCACGCTGATGGTCAAGCGCATCCGGGGCATCCGCCGGGCGGCCATGGCCCCGGTGGTGCCTACCGGCGGCGGCGGCGCGGTGCTCATCGACTGCGGCGCCACGGCGGAGGGTACGCCGGAGTATCTGCTCCAGTTCGCCTTTATGGGCTCCTATTACGCCGAGCGGGTGCTCAAGCGCCCCGAGCCCAAGGTGGGCCTGCTCAACATTGGCGCCGAGCCCTCCAAGGGCACCGACCTCCAGCGGGAGGCCTACGCCCTGCTCACCGAGGCGGGCAAGGCCGGGCGCATCCACTTCGTGGGCAACGTGGAGGCCCGGGAGGCGGTGTACGGCGAGGTGGACGTGATCGTGTCCGACGGCTACTCCGGCAACATCTTCCTCAAGACCATGGAGGGCACCGGCGGCTTCATGGCAAAGCAGCTCAAGGCCATGTTCAAGAAGAACCTGCTCACCAAGCTGGCGGCGGTGCTGGTTTCCGGCGGCCTGCGGGATTTCAAGAAGATGATGGACTCCGGCGAGGTGGGCGGCACCCCCCTCATCGGCATCTCCAAGCCCGTCATCAAGGCCCACGGCTCCTCCGACGCCTTCGCCATCAAGAACGCCATCCGCCAGGCCCAGAGCTTCGCGGCCTCCGGCATTATTGAGGACATCACCGAAAATATCGACCACATGCGCCTGCGCAGTGAGTAAATGGGAAAATTTTGACTTTCCTATTGACAGGCGGGAGAAACTTGCCTATTATCATAGTGCAATGACACCGTCGGGAACGACGGAAGCGACAGGAGTAGATGAACATGATTTTCGAGAAGCTCGCCGCCCTGCTGTCCGAACAGTTCGGCGTGGACGTGGACAGCATTACCATGGACACCTCGTTTGAGGATCTGGGGGCCGACTCCCTGGACATCGTGGAGATGACCATGGCCGTGGAAGAGGAGTTTGGCCTGGAGGACATGGACGAGGAGGATCTGTCCGGTATCTCCACCGTGGCGGATCTGGTCCGCTACCTCAAGTCCAAGCTGGAGGACTGAAGAAACCAAAGAGACAGGAGCCCCGCCTCCCGGCGGGGCTCCGGCTTTGAAAGGGAGGATCGGCCATGGAGGCATTGGAAGAAAAGCTGGGTTACCGGTTTACCAACCGGGCCTTTCTGGAAAACGCCCTCACCCACAGCTCCTACGCCAACGAGAACAAGGCCAAGGGACTGCAGAGCAATGAGCGGCTGGAATTTCTGGGGGACTCTGTGCTTGGTATGGTCGTGGCCGACTACCTGTTCCGCACCCACCCCGACCTGCCGGAAGGGGATCTGACCCGCACCCGGGCGGCCCTGGTGTGTGAGGGCAGCCTGGTGGAAGTGGCCCAGTGCCTGGAGCTGGGCGCCTACCTGAAGCTGGGCAAGGGGGAGGAGGCCGGCGGCGGCCGGGAGCGGCCCTCCATCATTGCCGACGCGGTGGAGGCGGTGCTGGCCGCCGTGTACCTGGACGGCGGCATCGGCTCGGCCCGGAAGCTCATCCAGAAGTTCATCCTGGACCGGGAGGCGGAGAAGAGCGCCAGCCGCGATTACAAGACCGCCCTTCAGGAGCTGGTGCAGCGGGAGAGCGGCCAGGTGCTGGGCTACCAGCTCATCGGCGCCGAGGGCCCTGATCACGCCAAGATCTTCTCGGTGGAGGTGGATCTCAACGGCATTCCCATCGGCCAGGGCCGCGGCCGCAGTAAAAAAGAGGCGGAGCAGAACGCGGCCAAGGCTGCGATAGAGAAGTTAAAGGCTGGGGAATAACCGGCCGCTCCGCCTCTTTTGCGAGCGGAAGCGAGCCGCCGCGTCAGCGGCGTCAAGCATTTTGTGGAGCAAAATCTTGATGCCGGGCGGATTCACTCCGCCCGGACAGATGGAGAGAAACGGGGGCCCCGAACCGCCCGTGGCGGTTTGGGCGGCGGAGCAGAATGCGGCTAAGGCTGCGATAGAGAAGCTGAGGGCGGGGGAATAACCGGCCCGCGGGCGACCACAAGGGTCGCCCCTACGTGCAGGGGCTGTCCGGCTCCTTTGTAGGGGCGGCCTTTATGGCCGCCCGTCCTGTCAGGCCTTCACAGGGCCTGGGGCGGTGCAAAACCTAGTGTACGGCGGGCGGATGTAGGTATCCGTCCCTGCGAAATGGTTTGCCCGCTGTATACCACCAAACCAGACGCGGAGCGCTCAGGCGCTCCGCGTTTTTATGGAAAAGGGTTTGCAAAGGACGCCGTTCCTTGGTATAATAATTTATTCAGAATGATAACATGGCGAGGTGCAGACCTTGTATTTAAAAGCGCTGGAAATCCAGGGGTTCAAATCCTTTCCGGACAAGACGGTACTCTCCTTCGGGGAGGACATGACCGCCATTGTGGGTCCCAACGGAAGCGGGAAATCGAATATCTCCGACGCCATCCGCTGGGTCATGGGGGAGCAGTCCTCCAAGGCCCTGCGGGGCGGCAAGATGGAGGACGTAATCTTCGGCGGCACGGCGGTGCGCAGACAGCAGGGCTTCGCGGAGGTCTCCCTGGTGCTGGACAACACCGACCACATCTTCCCGATGGAGGAGAGCGAGGTGATGGTCACCCGGCGGTACTACCGCTCCGGCGAGAGCGAGTACTACATCAACCGCCGCTCCGTCCGCCTGAAGGACGTGAACGAGCTGTTCATGGACACCGGCCTGGGCCGCGAGGGCTACTCCATCATCGGGCAGGGCCGCATTGACGAGATTTTGTCCGTCAAGAGCGCCGACCGCCGGGAGGTCTTTGAGGAGGCCGCCGGTATCTCCCGCTTCCGCCACCGGAAGGAGGAGGCCGAGCGCAAGCTGGAGCGCACCCAGGAGAACCTGGTGCGCATCACCGACAAGATCGACGAGCTGGAGCTCCAGGTGGAGCCCCTCCGCGCCCAGAGCGAGAAGGCCCGGAAGTTCCTGGTGCTGCGGGACGAGCTGCGGGGGCTAGAGATCTCCCTGTGGCTGGAGCAGTTGGAGAACATACGGGCGGGGGCCATCAAGACCCTGTCTGACTACGAGAACGCCGTCCGCCAGAAGGAGGAGGCCCAGGGGGCGGTGGAGGCCCTCTACGCCGCCGCCGAGGAGCACGCCGCCCAGATGCGGGACAAGGACGTGGAGGCCGAGGGCGTCCGCTTCCAGATGATGCAGCGGGAGGCCGACGCCAACGGACTGGAAAACGCCGTGGCGGTACTCCGGGCCAACATCCAGAACAACCTGGAGAACCGGGACCGCATCCAGCGGGAGCTGGAGCAGCAGGAGGGCCGGGCCGACTCCATCGGCGCCCAGATTGCCGAGCGGAAGGAGCGTCTGGAGGCGCTGGTGGGCGAGCTGGACGCCCTGGCGGCGGAGCTGTCCGCGAAACAGGGGGAGGCCGAGGAGGCCGTCCGCTCCGCAGGCACCCTGGCCGGAGAGCTGGAGGAGCTGCGCCGGAAGGAGGCGGTGGAAAACGCCTCCGCCTCCGAGGCCAGGGCTCTGCTCTCCGCCCTGGCCGCCGCGGCCCAGGAGCTGCTGGACCGGGATGAGGCGGTGCATCAGGAGCTGTCCGCCGGTGAGGAGCGGGTGCGCCAGCTTCAGGAGGGCCGGGACGCGGCCCAAAAGGAGCTGGCCCAGGCCCGGGAGGACCGGGATTCCCTCCAGAATGTGCTCAACGGCTATGGCCTGCGGCTGGAGTCCCGCCGGAAAAAGGCCAAGGAGGCCGAGGAGCGCCATGTCAAGCTCCAGATGGAGGAGAACGCCCTCCAATCCCGCATCCACATGCTCTCCGAGATGGAGAAGCTCTACGAGGGCTACTCCAAGGCGGTAAAGCTGGTGATGGGGGAGGCCCGGCGGGGCCAGCTCAAGGGGGTCCACGGCCCGGTGGCCGGGCTGCTCCACGTGCCCGACCACTGCACCGTGGCCATTGAGACCGCCCTGGGCGGCGCCATGCAGCACATTGTGGTGGAGCGGGAGGAGGACGGCAAGGCCGCCATCCAGTACCTCAAGCGCCGGGACGGCGGTCGGAGCACTTTCCTGCCCCTGACCACCATCCGCCCCTCCGACTTCCGGGAGCAGGGCGTGCGGGGGGAGGCGGGCTTCGTGGGCCTGGGGGACGAGCTGGTGCAGTTCGACCCCCGCTACCAGAGGATCTTTTCCAATCTGCTGGGGCGCACCGTGGTGGCCGAGGATATGGACGCGGCCATCGCCATGGCCCGCAAATACGGCCACCGCTTCAAAATCGTCACCCTGGACGGCCAGGTGCTCAACCCCGGCGGCTCCATGACCGGCGGCTCGGTGTCCCGCAGCGCGGGCATCCTCAGCCGGGCCAACGAGCTGGAGCGGCTGAACCGGCAGCGCGCCGGTGTGGAGGAGCAGCGCGCCGCCGCCGCCCAGGCCATGGAGGAGGCCAGACGGGAGGCCACCGCCGCCGCCTACGAGGTGGAGACCGCCCAGGCCCAGCAGCGCCAGCACGAGGACGCCATCCTCAAGCTGGAGGAGCGGCTGGCCCATTTCGACGCCCAGCTCGCCGACGCCTCCCGCCGCCGGGACGAGCAGCGCCGGGAGCTGGAGCAGATTCAGGCCCGCTCCGCCCAGACCGAGGCGGATACCGCCGCCGCCCGGGCGCGCATTGAGGCCCTGGAGGGCTCCGCCGCCGCCCTGCGGGCCGAGGCCGAGGGCAAGGCCCAGGGCCAGAGCGAGCTCCAGGCGCGCACCGCCGGTATCCGGGAGGCCATCGCGGAGCTGAACATGCGCCGGGCCGGCCTGGAGGCGGAGCAGCAGGCCGCCGGACAGAGCCTCACCGAGCTGGAGGCCCTGCGGCGGGATCTCACCGGCGACCGGGCCGAGCGGGAGCAGATGCTCACCGCGTTTGAGGAGAAGAACGCCGCCCTGGAGGAGGAGATTCTGGAGAAGGAACGGCGGCTCCAGGCCATCCGCCAGGAGAACCGGGAGCGGCAGGAGGCCGTCGCCCGCATCAATGAGGAGAAGCTGTCCCTGGAGGCCCGGCGCAACCAGGCCGACAAGCAGGCGCGGGAAAAAAACAGCGAACTGTTAAACTTAGAGCGGGAGGTCTCCGTCTTAGAACAGAGGAAGGCCGCCGCCGCCCTGGAGGAGAAAACCCTGCTGGACAAGCTGTGGGAGACCTATGAGCTGTCCCATGAGGCCGCCCGCGCCCAGCGGGTGGAGCTGGAGAGCGTCCCCAAGGCCCAGCGCCGGGTGGGCGAGCTGAAAAAGGCGATCTCCGGCTTGGGCAATATCAACCTGGATGCCATTGAGGAGTTCCAGCGGGTCAACGAGCGGTACACCTACCTGACCGACCAGCGGGACGACGTGCTCAAGTCCAAGAAGGAGCTGGAGGGCATCATCGCCGACATCACCGAGGAGATGAAAACCATCTTCGCCCGGCAGTTTTCCGTCATCAACGAGGCGTTCCAGCAGACCTTTACCGAGCTGTTCGGCGGCGGCAAGGCCACCCTGGAGCTGGAGGAGCCGGAGGACATCCTCAACTGCGGCATTGAAATCCGGGTGCAGCCCCCCGGAAAGGCCCTCAAGGTGCTCTCCCTCCTCTCCGGCGGCGAGAAGGCCTTCGTGGCCATCGCCCTTTACTTCGCCATTCTGAAGGTGCGGCCCACCCCTTTCTGCGTCATGGACGAGATCGAGGCCGCCCTGGACGACGCCAACGTGGTGCGCTTCGCCCGCTACATGCGCCAGATGGCGGACAAGACCCAGTTCATCGTCATCACCCACCGCCGCGGCACTATGGAGGAGGCCGACGTGCTCTACGGCGTCACCATGCAGGAGCAGGGCGTGAGCCGGATACTGACCATCAACCTGAACGATGTGGAGAAGGAATTGCACATCAAATGACGCCGGACGCGGCGGACGGCAACACCCAGCAGGGGCAGGCCGCACCTGTGCCGCAGGGTATGAGCAGACCCCGGCGAAGCCCAGTGAAACGGGTTCGCCGGGGAGAGGAGACGCAAGGGAGCGGGCGAGGAATTTCCGCCTGCGGGAGTTCCGAGCGAAGCGGACTTTGCGTCGACGAAGGAGCAGGGCGTGAGCCGGATGCTGACCATCAACCTGAACGACGTGGAGAAGGAATTGCACATCAAATGACAGAGCTTCCAAAGCGGGTGCATCCGCGCCTGCGCGGGTATGATTACAGCCGGAGCGGCGGGTATTTCCTCACACTCTGCACCCAGGGCCGGGCCCCCATCCTGAGCGAGATTGTAGGGCGCGGCATCCCTGACGCGCCGCTGGTACGGTTGTCGGAGACCGGCCGGTGCGTTCAGGACGCGATGGACTATCTGGCCGGACATGACGCCCAAATTCAGATTGCGGCGTCGGTCATCATGCCAAATCATGTTCACATTTTGCTGTGCGTCTGCGGGGAGGGAAACGGCGCGTCAGGGATGCCGCGCCCTACTGGGATGCGCGTGCCGGGTTTTGTCTCCTCTCTCAAGCGCTACACCAACCGCGTGTGCGGCCGTCCGCTCTGGCAGGCATCCTATCACGACCACATCATCCGGGATGAGAACGACCTTCTCAACCACTGGAGCTATATCGAGCATAACCCCGCCCGCTGGGCGGAGGATGAATACCATGTCTGAACGACGAAAGGAACCGACACCACATGGGCTTTTTTGAAAAGATCAAGGCGGGGCTGACCCGCACCAAGGAGAACATCGGACACTCCTTCGACCAGCTCTTCGCCGGAGAGCTGAACGACGACTTTTACGACGAGCTGGAGGAGACGCTGATTCTGGGCGACATGGGGGTGGAGACCACCATGAAAGCCGTGGAGGAGCTGCGCCGCCGGGTGAAGGCGGAGAAGATCAAGGATATGGAGGGGGCGCGGGCGTGTCTGCGCCGGGTGCTCACCGACATGCTCCAGGTGGGGGAGCCGGAGCTGAGGCTGGACACCGCCCCGTCGGTGGCCCTGTTTATCGGCGTCAACGGCGTGGGCAAGACCACCACCATCGGCAAGCTGGCCGCCCGGATGAAGGGGGAGGGCCGCCGGGTGCTGATGGCCGCCGCCGATACCTTCCGGGCCGCCGCCGCCGACCAGCTCGAGATCTGGAGCGAGCGCAGCGGCGTGGAGCTCGTCCGCCAGTACGAGGGGGCCGATCCCGCGGCGGTGGTCTTTGACGCCCTGTCCGCCGCCAAGGCCCGCAGCGCAGACGTGGTGCTCATCGACACCGCCGGGCGGCTGCACAACAAGCAGAACCTGATGAACGAGCTGAATAAGATCAGCCGCGTCGTGGACCGGGAGCTGCCCGGCTGCGACCGGGAGACCCTGCTGGTGCTGGACGCCACCACCGGACAGAACGGCCTGATCCAGGCCAAGCAGTTCAAGGAGGCCGCGGGCATCACCGGCATCGTCCTGACCAAGCTGGACGGCTCGGCCAAGGGCGGCATTGTCATTGCCATCGCCCAGGAGCTCCAGGTGCCGGTGAAATTCATCGGCGTGGGGGAGGGCATCGACGACCTGATGCCTTTTGAGGCGGAGAAATTTGTCGAAGCCCTTGTTTAAAAAGCAGTATGGGCCGGTGCCCTCATCGGCCCGCATATTGGAGATTGGAGGCCGTAACATGGCGAGAATCGACGGACGGGCGGCGGATCAGCTCCGGCCCGTGGAGATCATCCCCAACATCAATCAATTTGCGGAGGGCTCCTGCCTGATCCGCTGCGGCAGCACCCATGTGCTCTGCTGCGCCAGCGTGGAGGAGGGCGCGCCCCGCCACGTCCCCGAGGGGGAGGGCTGGGTCACCGCCGAGTATTCCATGCTGCCCCGGGCCAACCGGGAGCGATCCCGGCGGGATATCGCCAAGCTGAAGCTGTCCCCCCGCTCCGCGGAGATCCAGCGGCTCATCGGCCGCGCCCTGCGGGCCTGCGTGGACATGAAAAAGCTGGGAGAGCGCACCATTACGATCGACTGCGACGTACTCCAGGGGGACGGCGGCACCCGCACCGCCTCCGTCACCGGCGGGTTTGTGGCGTTGAGCCTGGCCCTGCACAAGCTGGTGATGGACGGTGTCCTGCCAGAGATGCCGCTGACCAACTGTGTGGCGGCGGTGTCCGCCGGCATCGTGGGGGACGAGCCCATGCTGGACCTGTGCTATGAGGAGGACTCCCACGCCCAGGTGGATCTCAACTGCGTCATGACCGGCGCGGGGGAGCTGGTGGAGCTCCAGGGCACCGGCGAGGGCCGGCCCTTCACCATCGTGGAGCAGCGGGCCCTGGTGGAGCTGTGCGCCAAGGGCATCCGGGAGCTCCAGAACATTCAGAGACAAGTGTTGGGGGGCTAAATGTATGAAACTGGTATTGGCCAGCAAGAATGCCCATAAGCTGGTGGAGATGAGGGACATCCTTTCCCAGTTGGGGGTGGAGGTGGTGCTGGAGTCCGAGGTGGGCGTCGATGTGGACGTGGAGGAGACCGGTGCCACCTTTGAGGAAAACGCCTTTTTGAAGGCCCGCGCGGTGATGGAGGCCTCCGGCCTGCCCGCCATCGCGGACGACTCCGGCCTGTGTGTGGACGCACTGAACGGCGCGCCCGGCGTGTACTCCGCCCGCTACGGCGGGCCGGGGCTGGACGACGTGGGCCGCTACCGGCTCCTGCTGGAGAACATGCGGGGGCAGCTGGACCGGCGGTGTCGCTTTGTCTCCGCCATCTGCTGCTGCTTTCCCAACGGGGACCGGGTGGAGGCCCGGGGGGAGTGTCCCGGCACCTTGGCCTACGCCCCCAAGGGGGAGGACGGCTTCGGCTATGATCCCATTTTCTTTGTCCCCGCCCTGAAAAAGACCTTTGCGGAGCTCTCTCCGGCGGAGAAGAACGCCATCTCCCACCGGGGGAATGCGCTCACGGCCTTTCGGGAGAAGCTGGAGCAGTATCTGAACAAGTAAAATGCCTTCCCGCAGGAGGGCAGATCAAAAGGAGACCGGTCTATGGAAGAACTGACAAGCAAGCAGCGGGCCCAGCTCAGGGGTCTGGCCAACAGCATTGACACCATCCTGCACGTGGGCAAGGACGGCATCGGGGACAACCTGGTGAAGCAGGCCGACGACGCCCTGGAGGCCCGGGAGCTCATCAAGGGCAAGGTTCTGGAGAACAGCCTGCTGAGCAGCCGGGAGGCGGCCGAGGCCCTGGCGGAGGCCACCCGGAGCCAGGTGGTACAGGTCATTGGAACCAAATTCGTTTTGTATCGTCCAACCCATAAGAAGGACAAAAAGGACAAGATCGTACTGGTGACGGACAAGAAGCGCAAGTAACGCAGAGGAGGGGAAGCCTATGAAGCTCGGCATCTACGGCGGCACCTTCAACCCGCCCCACCTGGGGCACCTGACCTCCGCCCGGCTGGCCCTGGACGCGCTGGGGCTGGACGAGCTGCAGTTTGTACCGGCGGCGCTGCCGCCCCACAAGCGCCTGCCCCCCGACGCCCCCGGGCCGGAGGCCCGGCTGGAGATGGTGGAGCTGGCCGCCGACGGCCTGCTCCTGCCCGGCCGGGTGAGCGTCAGCGATATGGAGCTCTCCCGGCCCGGCAAGAGCTATACCGCCGACACCCTGGAGCAGCTTCACGCCCAGAACCCCGGCGCGGAGCTGTGGCTGATGATGGGGACGGACATGTTCCTCACCCTCCAGAACTGGCGGGAGCCGGAGCGGATCACCGCCCTGGCGGGCATCTGCGCCTTTGCCCGCACCCAGGCCGACTGCGGGGAGCTGCTCACCATCCAGGCCGAGCATCTGCGCAAGACCTTCGAGGCGAAGGTGTGCGTGCTCCAACTGCCCCAGGTGGTGGACGTGTCCTCCACCCGGCTGCGGGAGCTGCTGGCCCAAGGCGGGGGACAGGAGTACCTGTCTCCGGCGGTGTACGGCTACATCCTGCGCCACGGGCTCTACGGGGCGGGGCGGGATCTGAAGCGCCTGCCCGACCGGGAGCTGCGGGCCTGCTCCTACTCCATGATCCGCGCCAAGCGCATCGCCCACGTGAAGGGCACGGAGGAGGAGGCGGTGCGGCTGGCCCGGCGCTGGGGCGCCGACGAGGAGCACGCCCGCCGGGCGGCGATCCTCCACGACTGCACCAAGTATTTGGAATTGGACGAGCAGTTGCAATTATGCGCGAAATATGGTATCGTACTGGACGAATTGGAGCAGCAGGCCGTCAAGCTCCTCCACTCCAAGACGGGCGCGTGTGTGGCCCGGCACGTGTACGGGGTGAGCGACGACATCTATGAGGCCATTTTCTGGCACACCACCGGAAAGGCCGGCATGACCCTGCTGGAGAAGCTCCTCTATGTCGCCGACTACATGGAGCCCACCCGGGACTTTCCGGGGGTGGAGCGCCTGCGGGCGCTGGCCTATGAGGATCTGGACGCGGCGGTGCTCCTGGGGTGCGAGATGAGCATACAGGAGATGGCGGAGCGGGGCCTGCCCGTGCACCCCAATACGGTAAAGGCCCGGGATTGGCTGCGGAGCAAGACGAAAGGAACTAGTGATTGATGAACCCGGAACAGAGAAAGAACCACCGGGGCGGCGCCCGGGTACAGAAGCCGGAGAGTCCCCGGCGGGAAAAAGAGACCAAGCGGGAGAAAAAGCCCGGCCGGCCGCGCACCAAAAAGCAGAAGATTCTGCTGGGGCTGTATATTGCCCTGACGGTGGTGGCGGCCATCATCGTGGCGGGGGCGATTGTGTTCGGCCTCATGAGCGCCCCGCCGGAGGTGGCCCTCCCCACTCCCACCCCCCGGCACACCACCATCATCAACGAGCAGGGTGAGGAGGTAGAGGTGGAGATCCCAGGCCTGTCCGCCGGCCGCAAGGAGCAGTTTTACACTTTCCTGGTGGCGGGCGTCAGCGGCGGCAACACCGATACGATGCTGTTGGCGGCCTACGATGTGCCCAACCAGAAGCTCAGCGTCATGAGCCTTCCCCGTGACACCTATGTCATCTACAACGGCCGCACCGTGATGATCAACTCGGTTTACAGCCGGGGCGGCGGCGAGGAAGGCGGCGTGGAGGCCCTGAAAAAGGCGGTGGGCTCCCTCACCGGCGTGACTCCCGACTTCTATGTATTGGTGGAGTGGGAGGCAGTGGGTGAGCTGGTCGATGCCATCGGCGGCGTATATTTTGACGTGCCGCGGCGCATGTATTACAATGATCTGTCCCAGCACTTCAAAATTGACCTCCAACCTGGCTATCAGCTTCTGGACGGCAACGGTGCCATGGGTGTGCTCCGCTGGCGGCACAACAGCGATGACAGCGGGCACATTCTCAACAGCGGCTACGCCATGGGCGATCTGGGCCGCATCGAGACCCAGCAGGCATTCCTTAAGGAGGTCGTCCGCAAGTGCCTCCAGCCCGATGTGCTGCTGAGCAACCTGATGGACTATATCAGCATCTTCCAGAAGAATGTGACCACCGATCTGAGCGTGGGCAATCTGGCCTACTTCGGCAAGTCGGCCATCGGCAAGCTGGACATGGACAGCGTGGAGTTTGTCACCCTGCCCAACCAGTCCGCTGGGGACGCCCACCTGCTGCCCGTGGGCAGCCAGATTGTGGAGATGGTCAATGAGGGCTTCAACCCCTATCAGTCGGACATCAGCCTGCGGGATCTGAATCTGGCCGGAAAGCGACCCGGCTCCAGCAGCACGGGCACGACGCCCAGGCCCCAGGCTACGCCTAAGCCGGAGACCACGCCCAGCGCAACCTCCGCTCCGGTCGAAAGCCCGCCGGGCACGCCGCCGGCCACGTCCACCCCGGGCGGAAGCCAGCCCCCAGCCATATCCACTCCGGGCGGGCAGACGCCGCCTCCGGTCCAGACCCCGGCGGCCACTCCGGCGCCCGCCGTCCCCTCCGCGGAGCCGACCCCGCCCCCGGCGGAGAACACCCCAGCCATGACGCCGCCCCCGGCCGCCACGCCGGACGGCGGCTACGGACCCGGCATGGTGCCGGTGGAATAAAGGAAGATAGAAACGGATGAATCCTGAGAACAAAAAGACAAGCCGGGGTGGAACGCGGGCTGGAAAGCCCCGCACGCCCCTCACACCGAGGCAGAAGGCCCTGCGCATTGCGTGCCTGGTTTTGGCCATTCTGGCGGCGGTTCTGGTGACGGTTTTCGCCGCCTACCGCCTCCTGGTGGTCAAGCCCTCGCTGCCGGAGCCAGGTGTGGAGCTGCCGGACGAGGACCAAAACTATGAGTTTGGCGACGGCCCCCGCCTCTCCGGCGACCGCAAGGAGGAGTTTTATACTTTCCTGCTGGTGGGCCGGGACACGGGCGGCGGCGGCAATACCGATACCCTTATGGTGATGGCCTACGACATCCCAAACCAGACCCTAAACGTCATGAGCATCCCCCGGGACACCATGGTGAACGTGCCGTGGGACATCAAGCGCATCAACTCGGTATACAACTACGCGCCCTACTACGATAAGGACGGCATCCAATTTCTCAAGGAGGAGGTCTCCTACCTCATCGGGTTTCAGCCGGACTACACCATCGTGGTGGAGTGGGAGGCGGTGGGCGAGCTGGTGGATGCCATCGGCGGCGTAGAGTTTGATGTGCCCATCGACATGAACTACGACGACCCCACCCAGAACCTGCACATCCACCTGAGCGCCGGGCTCCAGGACATCGACGGCGACAAGGCCATGCAGCTTCTGCGCTGGCGGAAGAACTCCGACGCTTATGGAAACGTATACGGCGGCTACCCCAACGGCGATCTGGGCCGCATCGAGACCCAGCAGGCCTTTTTGAAGGCGGTCATTGAGAAGTGCCTCAACAGCATCAGCCTCGGCACCATCCCCAAAATGGCCCAGATCTTCCTGGACAACGTGGATACCAACGGCAGCCTGACGGTGAACAACCTGGCCTGGTTTGCCAAGGAGGCCATCGTGGGCGGCCTGAGCATGGAGAACGTGCACTTTATGACCCTGCCCAACCGGGGGGCCAGCGTCTACAGCCGGACGTACCACAACTACCAGTCCTATGTTACTCCCATTCCGGACGAGATGCTGGAGCTGGTGAATACCTGCTTCAACCCCTATTTGGAGGACATCGAGCTGAACGAGCTGGATCTGATGCAGGTCAACGAGGACGGCAGCCTGTCCTCCACCCGCGGCCATGTGGAGGATACCAAGGCCACCAAGCCCCCCGCGAAGGGGAACTCCGGCAGCTCCAAGCCCACCGACAATCCCGCGCCGGAGGTGCCCGACACCCCGGAGCCGTCGGTCACTCCGACGGCCACACCGGAGGCCACGCCAACGGTGACGCCGGAGACCACGCCCTCCGTCCCGGTGGACAGCCAGCCCCCCGCCGTAGAGACTCCGGCTGTCACGCCTGCGCCGGAACCCACCCCGGCCGCAACCCCCGTACCCACGCCGGCTCCCACGCCCATCCCCGCCTCCACCCCGGCGCCCGACGTGCCCGTGGACGGCTTTGGTCCCGGCATGGAGCCCATTGAATAGAAGGAGAATGAGATGACTGCAAACGAGATTGCCCTGACCGCCGTGAAGGCGCTGGACAGCAAGAAGGGCCAGGACATCAAGTGCCTGGAGACCGGCCACCTGACCACCCTGGCGGACTATTTTGTGCTCTGCACCGCCACCTCCACCACCCAGATCAAGGCCCTGGCCGATGTCTGTGAGAAGACCCTCAAGGACGCCGGGGAACCCCCCCACCATGTGGAGGGCCACCGGGGCGGCACCTGGATCCTGCTGGATTTCTCCTCCGTTGTGGTGCACATCTTCAACGAGGAGGCCCGGGAGTTTTACGACCTGGAGCGCCTGTGGAGCGACGCCACGCCGGTGGATCTGTCCGGCGTGCTGACCGAAAACTAACGCAAAAAAGCCCGGCGGGACTCCCGCCGGGCTTTTTTTGCGCGGAGAGGGAACCAAACCGCCCGCCCATGCATCTATAGGGTGTCCGGACAAGGAAAGACGAGGTGAGCACATGGAACAGACCAGAGACGGCGCGGGCCGGGCGTCGGCGCGGGAGGAATTTGCTGCGGCGGTGACCGAGCACAGCCACGGCATGTTCCGGGCGGCCCGGAGCATCCTGGACAGCGACGCCGACGCGGAGGACGCGGTGGGCGAGGCTGTCCTGCGGGCCTGGCAGTCCTGGGACCGCCTGCGGGCCCGGGGAGCGGTCCGCGCCTGGCTGCTGAAGATTGCGGTCAACTGCGCCTATGAGCAGCGGCGGAGGGACAGCAGGGTGATCTATACCGACGAGCTGGAGCCGCTGGCCGGCGGCGCGGAAGACGCGCTCCCCGGCGGCCTGTGGGATGCGGTGCTCCATCTGCCGGAGGAGCAGCGGGCCGCCGTGACCCTCTACTACTACGAGGATTTGCCCGTGGCGGAGATCGCCCGGGTGCTGGGGGTGGCCCAGGGAACGGTGAAGTCCCGGCTGGGCCGGGCCCGCCAGCGGCTGAAGGAGCAACTACAGGAGGAGGAGAAAATATGAACCGGTTGGATGAACGGTTAAAAGAGCGGGCCCGGCGGGAGGACTGCCCAATTCCACAGGGCTTTGACGGGCGCATGGACGCCATTTTGGAGGGGCTGCCGGAGGGACGGAGAAAGCCCGGCCCCCGCCGTCTCCGCCGGTGGGCGGTAGCCGGGGTTCTGGCGGCGGCCCTGTGCGTGGGCGGCGTGGCGGCGGCCTCCGGCGCGCTGGAGCTGATCGCCCGGCCCGGCGGCTTCGGCGGTACGGCGGAGGGCTTCCAGCCCTATTCCGCCGAGGTGGGGGCGTCGGTCACCGACCAGGGCTACACCCTCACCCTGGACGGCATCGGTGTGGACGAGGCGTTTATTACCCTCTACGCCACCATCACCGGAGAAGAGCCGATCCCCAGGAATGACCGGGGTGAGCCGGAGCTGTGGTCCTTTTCCCTGAAGGCCGAGGGAAAGGAGCTGGAGTTCTGGGGCCGGGATCGGGAAACCGAGTGGGTGGACGACTATACATTAAAGGTGATGCAGCGTTGCCCGGTGGCCCGCGCGCTGCCCGATGTGGTGGAGCTCCAGGTCTACACCAATGAGCTGTTTTACGGCCTGTCCGGGGATTGGAGCCTGAACCTGCTGGTGGACAAGACCGCCCCGGACGGGGAGAGCCTGGTGGTGGAGCCCGGACAGCGAATCACCCTGGACGGCCGCTGGTGGACGGTGTCCAAGACAGTGGTGGCCCCCTCGGGAGGCGGACTGGTGCTCACCGGCGCGGGAGACTATCCGCCGGAGAACTTTTTTATTCGGGACGACCAGGGCAATTATCTGTACAAGAAGTACTATGGTAGGGTTTCCAGACCCCTTCTGCCCGTCTCGAATTTTGTCGCCTTCTATGGCGGGCGGCCGGACATGGAGTCCATCACCCTGGTGCCCTATGAGTGGGTCTCCCCCGGCGATGAACCAGGCGGAAATCACAAGATCTTTGGCGCTGTGGACGAACTGCCCCTTACCGACGATTCTGCGGAGACCGGTTATACTCTGATCTCTCTGGACATCGGGGCAGAGCAGGCGGTGGCCCGGTTCCAGACCGGGGAAGAGCTGCTCCAGTACGAGTACGGCGGTTTCGGCACGGAGGTTGGCCTCCTGGACGGAGGCGGAGAGGAGCTGGAGCTGGGGGACACCTATCTGGACCGCTCCTATGACTGGGAGACCGGGGTGTGGACGGTGACGCTCTCCTACCCGGACGCCGATCCGGCGGAGCTGGCCCGGGCGGAGCAGCTCTGGTTCTGGCAGCCAAACGATACCATCCGCGT
>NZ_JH417847.1 GCF_000239295.1 Flavonifractor plautii ATCC 29863 | reverse complement strand
CTTTTCAATTTGCGAAAATTATTGTACCTTATCCTCGCTCTCGAAAAGGCTTGAATTTCCGGGAGCAGGACACGGGCCAGGGCTTCCGATTCATGGAGGGGAACTCCCGTGCCCTAGTTAAGGCTTGCGTGAATCGCCCGGCCAGCTGTCCATTACCTCCCGAAGCTGGCTGTCCTGGCGGTGCGCCTTTTATCGCTATTCACGCGGGGGTTGTATCCGAAATACTGTGTATTCAGTTGTCAGTGGGAGGGGGACCCTCTTATCTATTAGGCGGATTTTAGGGCAAAGGTCCTCTCTTGCAGAGAATTTTTCAAACTATTTTAAATTTAGCAGACCCTGCTGATCCCCACGCCCTCGACCCTGGCAATTTTTTTACTGACGCTGAGAATGTAATAAGCATGAACGCGCCGGGCCTGGACAGGCGGGAGTTGGACGATGGCTGCATGGAGGGGGTCCCGATCTTCACCGGTCTCTAGAGGCTGCTCCGGGGACAGCGGCGGGTAGGGCATGTCGGCCTCAAAGCCGTGATCAGTGTCCATGGAACGCTCGCCATGATCCTGCTTGTGGCGCTTGTAGCTGTCACACAGGCGGCCACCAATGAAAGAGTCACGGTAATTTCGTCTGATGCCTCCAGAATGACGCGCTCGGTCAAATGGGGATAGTAATTGTTTAGAATGATAGTTTTCATTTTTAGTCTTTATTTCGGTGTTCAGCAGTTGACGGACTGGCAGATCGAAATGGAGGATGGCGGGGAGCGGCGCCCAGGCCAGCCGCCCCCACCTCTGGCCGCGATGGCCAGAGGTAGTCTGGTATAACAACGTCCGCACGGCGCAAGACCATGCGGACAGATATAACATGATTTTCTTTCGGACACTGGCAGATTTCTGCTACAAGGCTAGACAGGGATACCGGCAGAAAACGACCATTTTCGCAGTTGACCGCGGAATGGCCCCCTAATAGGGCCGGACTTTCTTTGACGAATAACCATTAGTCAGCTTGCTGCATGGTAACAACATGGCAGTATCCTCCTATAATCCGCCGTATCCTGCGCATAAGTAAACGGCAGCTTATTGCTAAACCGCCGTTAGTACAAGAAATCCGAGCATGAGGGAATATGTGCCCAGCGGCGGTTTTTTCTTTCCTGCCGCTGGGCAGATAACTTTTGACGTATTTTTTACATAGCTGTCATCAGGCTAAATAGAATCCCCCTGTGAATTTTAGCTGTCATGCAGACCTTTACGAAATCTCTCGGATTAGGATGAAGGGGGTAAGCTGGCGGTCTTGGCCTGCGGGATTATCTACAATCAGAGCCAAAAGCTGAGAGTCGGGCCAATTCTGGAGCTGTTCACTTTTTCCCAGAAGTTCGACAGTCAAATCGTTGGCATCCACGACCATCATCACAATTCCGGTTTTGAGATATACCTCATCACAGACCTTATCCGGCTTACTGGGAATACGAATCCCAATATGCGCATACTCCGGGATGTCCCTCCCCCAAAAGCCGTCTAGTCCCCTCACCTCATCGTCCAGCATATCGTAAAAAGTACCGTGGATGCCGCGGAGCTTATTAAGGCCGGCGCAGACAGCCGCCTTGAGGACCTTTCCCAAGCCGCAAAAGTTGATGGCAAACTGCATTTTAACAGGCAGGCCCATCCCGGGCCCAGCCGCCGTCTGATGGACAAAGCGTGAAAGAAGCTTGGCCCAGAAGCCTGGCTTGACCTGTTCCTCAGTAACCACCCGCCCTTGGCATAGGGCAATGACTTTTTCGCTGGCGGAAAGAATATCTCCCGGTTGGTAGACTGGTATGACATATCTCTCCAGGAGGTCGATATAATTCTCTCCTACCTGGACAAAATGTGTTGTAATCGCATGGCGGGCATACGTCTTGCCGTTAGCTTGAATGGTAACGGACTTTCCTTCGTTGGCGTAAAAATCCATGGGAAAGATTCCTCCTATATAATACGTAAATTGAAATAAGTATTCTGGTACGTTGCCTCCTTACTCTCCGCGCTTTCTGGCGGGGCACAGTTTGGACCATTTTATAAGGCTTGAAATGCCCATAGATTGCTGATTTGCGGTTTCAAAGTATCATAATCCCACAGCATATTGCTCCGCTCCGTACTGTTGGGATCATTGACTGTAAACTGTCCGTCCTTTATGCCGGTAATCACAATAAAATGTCCGGTTGTTGTAAAATCTCCGGGCCGCATACTGCAAATGATGGGGCGGCCTTCCTTCAAGACACCCTCCATAATCGATTTTGTCAAGGGCAGTTCCTCCCCGATTACTCCGAAGTGCTTCGCTCCTTCGCTCATAAGTGTCCAGGCAGTCCCAGCGCCGGGAACATAGTATCCCTGCTCACTGGCGTATTGGGCCACTACATACGGCGTAATGGTGTCATCGCCCGTTAAGCTGGTAATCACCATGGATAAGCAGGCTGGCCCGCATCCACTGACGGCAACGGAGCTGTTGCCATAGTCGCCGTAACCCCAGCGTTGATCGTATTGCAGAAGAAGCGGAACTTCTCCAACTTCAACCTCTCCGACAGTTTCAGCAAAAACCTGCCCTACTTTCTCTGGATACTCTAAAACAAAATTCAGCATATCCAGGTTTCTGGACAGCATTTTCAAAATATCCTCGGGATAGATTTCGCAGTTATCTATGACCTGCTGAACCCGCTGATCCTGGCTCACCAAGTCTTGCAGTTTCTGCCAGACTTCATGATCCATCGGCGCCTGGGTAACATCTGTACTTTTTTGCCTACTGTCTGCCGTCCCGCACGCATCATGCCGGGATTGATTGGTGCCCGAGGAAGATGCGCCGCTATCATTCTGAAATAAGGTTCCTCTAAAAAGCCAGACTCCTGCGATGACAAATGCAAAAACAAATGCGCACCAAAACATCACTACCCGCTGGTTGCGTTTGTGACTCCGCCTGGTTTTTTGGCCGAATGTTTCTTTCATAGGTATGCTCCTTTTCTAAAATGCAAAATAAACCACGCTCCTGACAGTTATCATTGTACTGAACAGGAGCGTGGCAAGTTTGAATATTCAGTTGTTTGTTTCTTGAGAAAAACTTGAGGAAGGATAGATGTTTTCTGAATCTGCCGCAGGCAGTTGAACCGTAAATGTGACCGTGTCATTTTCGCTCGATGCATGGATCGTACCGCCATGTAAAAGAATGATTTCCTTTGCAATTGCCAGCCCAAGCCCCGTGCCGCCTGTATCAGAGGCGCGGGATTCATCCAAGCGGTAGAACTTATCAAAGAGGGAGGACAACTTCTCAGCCGGGATTGTATTCCCCTTGTTTTGAAAAATGACGAAGACATGTCCTCTCACTTTCTCGGTAGAGATTCTGATTTCTGTATTCAGATAGCTGTATGCCGCCGCATTTTTTAATATATTGCTGAATACACGGGCCAACTGATCCGCATCCGCACAAACTGTTAAATCTTCATCAATTTCCAGTTTAATTGAGAGCCCGCGCTGAGAAAAGACCGGAGACAACTCATCGGATAATTGTATCAGCATATAGGAGAGGTCTATCGACTCTTTTATTAGCTTGATTTGCTGTGAATTGTACCTAGTGATTTCAAAGAATTCATTGATCATCTTTTCCAGCCGGTACGCTTTTTCCAATGTAATACGTACATGCTTCACACGCTGAGGGGCTGGCATATCCGGATCTTCGTGCAAAAGGCTCAAGTAGCCGATAACGGATGTGAGTGGGGTACGAATATCATGGGCCAGATACATTACCAACTCATTTTTCCGCTGTTCCGCAAGGGCCGTTTCCGCCTTTTGTCGCTCCAGTGTCTGCTTTACAGCATTTAATTTACTCTCAAATGGCAGCATTTCTGGTGATAGGCGGATCGCCTTTGAATCGTCCACCTGCAGAGCGTCAATTCCCTGATCGATCTCCTTGAAGTATTTGGTCATCCATCGGAATAGGCGCAGGAGCAAAAACGCAAAGACGAATGTAATTGCCGCTGCGAAGAACACTTCCCTGTAACTTCGAAAATAGTAGAAATAGATCATGTTCGCAGTTTCACGGTCTACTCCAAAAAAATGCATCAAAAAGTATGCAATTAGGTTTCCTCCTCGCCGTCTCCACAGCAACACATAAAGAACAATTACGATAAGGATCGATAACAAAGCGTTACCGCAAAAACGACGCGTGATTTTAGCCCGAAATGTAGCATAATCGTTGCTGAACTTAATCTTCAATTTTATAACCGACCCCCCATATCGTTCTGATATATTTTGGATTATCCATCGTATCATTCAGTTTTTCTCTTAAATGGCGAATGTGGGACGTGATTGTGTTGTTCGTTTTACTGTAATATTCATCCGCCCAAATCCTGTAAAAAAGCTCCTCGGCGCTGACAACCGTTCCCTTGCTTTCTAAAAGGATCTGTAAGATCGAAAATTCAGTAGGCGTCAGCGTAAGTGATTTTCCATCCAACAAACACTGGTGTGCTTTTACATTCATCTCCAAACCGGCGTGGGTCATGACATCACCGGCCTCCGCTTCAGCTTGCGCGGGATTGTATTTTTTGTACCGCCGCAGCTGAGATTTCACCCTTGCAACTAATTCAAGCGGACGAAAAGGTTTTGTCATATAGTCGTCTGCACCAAGTGTCAGACCGTTGATTTTATCCGTTTCTCCGTCTTTGGCTGTCAGCATAATAATTGGATATGTGTGTCTTGTTCTGATTTTCTGGCATAGCGTATATCCATCTATATCCGGTAGCATGACGTCCAGGATCGCAAGGTCAAGGTTTGTTGTGTTGATACACTCGAGGGCTTCTTTTGCAGAATAGAATTTAAACACGCTATAATTTTCGTTGTTCAGATATACTTCAATCAAATCCGCAATCTCGACCTCATCATCGACGACTAGTATTTTGTCCGGCATGATACTTCGCTCCTCCTTTGCATCGTCCTCCACATATTGTAATAGAAAGGGATATTATAATTGTTGAGCCTTACATGAGAAAATATTAAGATTTTCCTCAGATTTCTATTGTGATTGGGGGAATCGTCAACTACTATTGCAGCAAAATCCTTGAATACATCAAGGATAGGAAGATAATTCGATTTTTTGCATTTCCGCAGGTTTGTGGGGTGCACGTTAGTATCAAGCAAGGCAAGTGTATAGATACTTGACGTTTTTGCACCGCAAAAATGCTTGTTGGGGTGCCCCCAAACCCTCTGGCACTTCTGGCCACGATGAAGCCGCTGACAAAGTCCCCAATTCGGACGTACTTGGGCTGGACCTCCTGGACCGGGTGCCGGACCACAGTCCCGTCTCCCAGCTGCGGTGGAGGAAGCCCTCCTTCGGCAAGAGCTTCCGGCGGCTGTTTGAGGAAATAGTACGCCAGTGTGTCCCAAACGGCCCTGTGACCGGTCGGCTGGTGGGTACCGACTTATGTGAAGGCCAATGCCTCCCGTGCCTCGGAGGAGCTGATGGAGCTCCAGGAGAGCCCAGGGAATTATTGAGACCGTCTGGACACCTACGGGGAGGAGGGGCTGGAGGAACCGGCCCAGTGGACCGGAAAACACCGTTCCAAACGAACCAAACAGCTCAAAAAGGATAGCTGCCACACCAGAAAGCGTGTGTGCCACACTGACCCGGAGGACGGCCATCTGAACCGCCCCGGCAGGCCCCGGGGGGCCCACTACTTGGGCCGCCAGACGGTGGACACCGACCACGGCGTTATCATCGGCGTCACGGGTTTAACCGTGCTTTTCATGCGTGCGAAAAAGTCCTTTGAATGGAGGACTTGCAAATCGGTGTCAAAGGGATTGTCATGGTGGGGCTCCGTGTCAGGCATTGGAGCGCCCTTGGAGATAGGAGCGGCGTGACCCTGCTTCCGGCGTTCATGTTGGATAGCCTAAGGGTGTATCAAATGGAAAACATTAGAGAAAATAAGAGGGACGACAAAATCATTTCCTGCCGCTTCACGGTCTGTCTTGGGCGGGACATAAAATAGAGGTTGGTCACATCGTCCCGCCCATGGCCGAGGAACCCGGCCACGGCCTTTTGGGCCGCATAGTGAGATGTTGGCTTCGTACCATTCGCCCGCGTAGGTGTGTCGGAGGCCGTGGGAGGCCATTGAGCGAGTGGAGTCCGGCTCTTGGGCGTAGGAACGAAAAGCCTGGAGGACCGTGATGTCCTGATGGGTGGGCACACTGTCCGGGATAAGGAGCTTGCATCCCTGTAGCGTCTGCTCGAGATGATACCGGAGGCGTGGCTCCAGGATGGGATTCAGTGAAACCGGCCGACCGCTCTTGCTTTTCAAAATCAAAAAAGGACGCAGTGCACCCAACGGCGCGGGCCGACTGTTTCTGGCAGATTTCCGCGGGAAACTGCCATCACAGTCAGCACCGGGAGCGGTAAACGCATTGAGGTGACTGGAATGAGAGGATGGAGGCCAGCCGGGCTCCCACAGCGGCCGCGCGTCCTTGGGTGAGGGGCAGATGATACTGCCGGCGTCCGTGGTCCGCCCCCGGCAGCAGGACGGAAAGATACACTGGTATACTGGTGAAACCGGTATGGGGAGCGCTCCTCTGCGCCAGGTTTGTGTTATCCTTTTGGACAGAAAAAGGCCCGAAAACAATTCGTGCTTGTTTTCGGACCTGATGGGTGAATATTCCAAATGAAGGCCGGTCTGTTTTTATCTCTGTCAAGTCTCCAGGGAGTTGGAATAAATCCACGGGTGAGAAATGCCACCTGATAACGGAATTAGCATAGCATAAAACAACACAGCCATATAGCTGCACTTTTTACTATCATTCTAATTATGATGATTAAAATAATTCGTCTTTACATAACCAGTAGATCAGGGCGCAATAAGCCCATTGCCGGCGTACAAACATTACAACGTGCACAACGCGGATCAAAGTCCGACGAACAGACGGCCAGCAATCCGGCGCATGCCCCGTGATTTCAGCGAGTGAGTACAAAAATCAATCACAGCTTTGATACCATAATATATCCTGCTTTTTAACCAGTAAATCTGTATGTAGTATCCGGATAGGGGCGCACTTATACAAGGTGATCTGCCAGTCCTCCTTAACTTACAAGTAAGGTTTACCACAGGAGCCTGAGGGATGTATAGGCGAAGCTTTTTCAACTGTTTAGAAGCTGCTTCTTGCATTTCCGGTCGGAACATTCCGTGTCCCACGCGGGCGGCATGTATTGTTGGAATGCCGAATAGGAGCCGTGGGAGTACCCGGCAAGGACGAGAAGTCCAGCGTCTAAGCGAGCATCCTGTAGGCCGAGGGAATCATTATCCCATGGCGTGAATACAGGTGGCGCTGATCTGCGGGGGGATGCTATGCGTCATTACTCCGTTGTAGTGGATGCATACTTGACAGCCAGGGCAAAAACAGAGAGCGTTACCGGCGTGCACAACGACAGCTTGATTGGTGCAATGGTCGCACACAAGAAGCTGTGAGGCGCAGGATCTGCATACCGTGGCGTACATGGTTACGGACTTATCTGGTTCCACAGTAGAACCTCCTCTCCCAAATACGGTAGAGTATCCTATGACCGCAACGGTTGAGTAGTTCGAAATGGTCCACAAAAAGCCGCCCCATGAAAGGGGCGGCTCAGGACTATAGATCTTCCAGATCAGCAGCAGGGAGGTCATTCTCCAGGTTATCCCGCGCCAGATCAGTGTCCAGCTCGGGGTATGCGTCAACGGGAATCGGACGCTCGTGGTAAACCAGCATTGTGGGGCCGGAGGTGCCTGCCACAATGGGATTGGCCTTTTTCTTGGTGTGCTTCGCCTTGCCCTGGAGCTCGGGGACGGGCGGGGCGTCGTTGTGGGGCTGGGTGTGCGTCCGCTCGGGGCGGGACATACCTTGCTTTGCCATAGTATCACCTCACCACTAGGGTGCCACGGGCAGAGGTAAAAATACGATACAAAATTTGAGGTACGGCATGAAATTATTGCAGCCCGGCGCCCATTCCCTTATTGCGGGTAGCAATCAAGTCCAAAATTCCGCAAGTACCGCGCTTGCTGACTGAGCTTGCGGAAAGGAATCACGCCGGATTCGCTCCGTCGCCTCTACAGCGGGGATGAGGTGGTGCTCATCCAGGTATGGAACCAGGTCGGCACCAGCCTGGATAAGCTGGATGTGTCCAAGTCGGACACAAATGGTAGGAGGGGGCATTTGTCAATCTTCGGTGGGGGAGAGCTCTCCTGTTATGGCGTCCACATAATAGGCGCCGCTGTCTGTGGTGATGCGCCAGACCGGTGTGAGCTCGACAGGCCGCGTGGTGCCGCTGACAATCAGATAGCCCGCGTTCATTTCGTCAATGCGGCTGCACACAAAGCCACCCTCTGTCACACCGGCCAGAAAACGGACCAGGACTGTGGCGGCAGAGAGGGTCTCTTCCTCGCTGGACGAGGTTACGGTGCCGGACAGGCGCTGGCCCTCCATGCGGAGCAGTGTGTCATCCTGCCAGAGCAGGGTGACCTGACAGGAAAAAAGGGGGGTACCCTCCCAGTTCTGGTAGTAGGTCAGTACCGTTTGCCCCGGGCGCTCACCGGACTCGGAGGAGATGAGAGTGCCCTGGAAATCGATTCGCTCCAGGCATGACTGGGAGGCATCCTCGTAGGAGCGCTCATGTTCCTTGGCCCAGGCACCAGGTTGAAAACGCACTGAGAAGGTGCCGTTCATGGAGAATTCAGCGGTGCCCTGTACACTGGAATACCGATGCCGGACATCGTTTTCCCCCTCGCGGGAGACATCGCCCAGCAGAGTCTGCGCCACGATGGCCTCGCTTTCCCGGTCACGGGTGACGGTCAGAGGGGAGAGTCCGGCCTCCTGGGGGACCCGCTCCGGGCCGAAGGTGATGCCGCTCTGCTCCAGAACGCGCACGGCCGCCTGGCGCGTATCCTCCTCATAGCGGGCGGCACGGCTCTCCTGCACACCCACCAGAATCAGGAGGAAGGCATTGACGGATACCAGCAGAAGCAGGATGATGTTTTTTAATTTGGACCATTCCACAGGGCATCATTCCTATCTGGCGGCCCAGCCGGCCTCCACAGTGTCACCGCCATTATCCGTATAAAAGACCACTAACTCCCTTCCCTCGGGAGACAGGGCCTCCAGCGCGGCGGCGGCCTGCCGCTCGGGAAGAAGCAGGCTGTGCTCCGCAGTCTCCTCATAGCGGCGGAAGCGCAGGGTATAGTCTATGATCTGTCCGTTCCGCACCGTGAACCGGGCGGCGCAGCCGTCCTCTGGAAGGAGAACGGCCGCTCCGCTCAGGCTGTAGCCATAGCAGACCTCTGTGGTGCCGTCGGCCCCTTCTGTGATATCCATCAGGTAGAGTTGGGCAGCGCCGCAGGAGGCGCCCACAGTATCTGCGGCCAGCCGCCGGGTGGTTTCCACTAGCTCCGACACCGTATAGCCATCTGTGGTTCCGATGGGATAGCGGGAGGCCGCATCCTCTGAGGTGTGGTAGGACACGGTGCCGTCATTGCCGATCTCCAGAGTTTCCCGTCCTACCCGGAGGCGCAGGCCGCCAGGGATTTCGTACAGGGCATCGCTCTGTGTCTGGAAGGAAACAGCGGCCTGAAGGGCCGATATGGTGGCCTCGTCCGGGGAGGAGAGGGGGTTGGCGGAGTGGTACACCAGGGGGCTCGGCGTGGCGGAGGTGAGCAGTACATAGGGGTCCAGCCCGGCATAGCCCCGGTCTGCCTCCAACTCAAAGACAAAAAATGCACCGTTGCTCCCATGGCCGGAAACCAGCTCGTCCATATGGCCGGTGTAGGCGACCTCCGTTTCACAGGCATAATACAGGCCATCTGATTCATTATGATAGTACAGAGAGACCCCACCATCTAGATCCTGGGCCACGGCCAACTGGCGGGCTGTAGCAGTAAGGGAGGGGTTGCTGCCGCCCTCGCCCATCCAGGCGTATAGGGCCTCCAACGGGAGCTCTCCCAGGAAGTCGAACCACACGCCCGGGGCCTGTAGGGCGTCCCGCCAGGCTGACTCCGGAACTGTATGGGGAGAGGCGGCGCTGGAGAGAGCCTCGCTGAGCAGGATGCCTACCGAACTGAACAGGCGGTCGGCTTGGGCTGGGTCATACTGAACCGCAAAGCGGTCCACCCCATCGCAGACAGCAATACGCACGGGCTGGGCGGCGGCTCCGGCCTGTCCGGTCGCCTCGGGGGCGTCCGCCGGAACGCTCTGTCCTGGATTTAAAAGTGAGAGAAGATGATCCAGCCAGCCCCGGGGGCCCTTATCCACCAGCCCGTTGAACATCAGCACCCGGACCGTGAGCACCACGGCGGAGAGGGTGAGCAGCAGGATCAGCAGGTTTTTAAGCCGCTCCACGGTGTTTCGTCTGCGGCGGCGCACGCGCTTATTCCCTTCCATGGTGCGGGCCCTCCACCAGCAGGGTGATTCGTACCGTCAGACCGGGACCGGAGCGGTCCACCAACTCGATGGTGCCCTCATGGCGGTCTATGATCTCCTTGGCAATGGAGAGCCCCAGTCCTGTGCCGCCCGACTCGCGGGAGCGGGCCTTATCCACCCGGTAGAACCGCTCGAAGATGCGGCCCCGGTCCTCTTTGGGGATGCCGATGCCGTTGTCGGCCACTTCCATCCACACCCGCCGGTCCTGGCGGCCGGCGGAGATACGGATGCGGCCGCCATCGGGGGTGTATTTGATGGAGTTGGATACCACATTCATCATCACCTGAACGATCCGCTCACGGTCCCCGGTAATCTCGGGCAGCTCTTCCGTGATGTCCAGCTCCATGGCGTGGCCGTGGCGCTGGGCCTCCATCAGGTTGGCGTTGTAGACATCCTGCACCGCCTGTCCGAAAGGGAAGGGGGCCAACTTCAGCTCGGCCCGGCCGGAGTCAAAGCGGGAGAGGGTGAGCAGATCCTGCACAATGTGGGTCATACGGTCGGATTCGTTGAGAATAACACCCAGGAAGTTCTTTTCCGTGTTGGGAGGGAGCTCTCCTGCGTTGTCCGCCAGCGTCTCCGCATAGGAGCGGATGTTGGTCAGGGGAGTGCGCAGCTCGTGGGACACGTTGGCCACAAACTCCCGGCGGAGCTCCTCGGTCTTGCGCTGCTCGGTTACGTCGTGAATGACGACAAGAACGCCGCCCAGACGCTCCTGGTCAAAGGGAGTGAGCAGAAGCTCCAGGCTGCGGCCGCCCACATCCCGCTCACCGTCCAGGTAGCCGGGCTGCTCCACGGCCAGCACCCCCTGGAGGGGAGCAATGTCGGAGAAGAGTGTATCGTAGTTCTCGCTGCCGCCAATGGGAATGGATCGGCCCAGCATCTCCTCGGCGGCGGGGTTGGACTGGATAACCGAGCCGTCCCGGGAGAAGGCCACCACACCGTCGGTCATATGCAGAAAGAGAGTGCCCAGCTTGGTGCGCTCGTTCTCCACTTCTTCCAGGGTGCGCTTGAGCTGCTGGGCCATGTCATTGAAGGTGCCGGTGAGCACGCCGATCTCGTCCCGGGAGGCCACCTCGATTTTGTGGGAAAAGTCGCCGTCCGCCACCCGTTCAGCGCCCTCGGTCAGCCGCTCAATGGGGGTGATCAGCGTCTTGGACAGCAGGAAGGAGAGAAGCACGGAGATGATAAGGCCGAAGATCAACGCCTCTACGATCAGCATGATCAGCTCGCTGTTGAGGGCGGACACATTGGCGCCGTTGTCCTGCACATAGACGATGTAGCGGCCCTCGCCCCGCTGTACTGCCACGGCTACGTCCATATAGGCGGCGGCGGGGGAGTTATCGTCGCTGGCATCCTCACCCGCCAGCACCCGCATCAGGTTGCGGGAATCATTGGGCATCGCCTGTCCGGACTCCTTATCGTCGGAGCCTGCCAGCCAGTGGCCGTCGGTACCGTCCAGTACGTAGTATTTCCGGCTGCGGTTGTCAATGCCGAGGGTGCTGTTGGTATCCAGAATGTGGGCGATGCTGGATGCGGCGTCCTCCTCACCCTCAATGGGAGTCTCCAGGTCCTTCCAGAAGTCCGGGTCGCCAAAGGCCTCGGACATCTGGGTATAGAAGTCCTGCGTGTAGTAATTGGCAACCGAATTGATCAGAAATGCACCTACCACTGTCATCAGGGAGATAATCAGCAGCGTCATGATGAGCATGAGCTTCATGTGCAGGCTTCGAAACATGGAGACACCCCCTCCCAATTCTTCCAAGAGATGCAACGGCGTCCTGAGCCGAAGCGTTGAAGCAGTACCCGATGGCCTCCCGGTTATGATGAACTACAGCGCTGCGGAGTCGTCCGTTCCCTGCACGCCAGGCCGCACGGAGACTCCATAGGGATGTAAGATTTCAGGTAAAGCGAATTCAACCTGCGGCTTGCCTTGCTGGAGTTTTATGCGTTGAAGTAATAGCCCAGTCCCCTCCGAGTGACGATAAACTGCGGGACTGCGGGATTGTCCTCCACCTTTTCGCGCAGGCGGCGCACGGCTACATCGACGGCGCGCACATCGCCTACATAACCCTCATAGTTCCAGACGTGTTCCATCAGAGCCTCCCGGGAAAAGACCTTTCCGGGCTGGGAGGCCAGAAATTTCAGCAGCTCATATTCCCGCTGTGTCAGCTCCAGGGGGTGATCATCCTTGTAGGCGATCATCAGGTCGACATCGATGACGATACGGCCATGCTCAATACGCTGGCCCCCCAGGGGAGCGGCCGCGCCGGCGGCGGCCACCATCTCGTTGCGGCGAATATTGGCCTTTACCCGGGCCAGCAGCTCCCGCATGGAGAAGGGCTTCGTGATATAGTCATCGGCCCCCAGCTCCAGCCCCAGGACCTTGTCGGTCTCCTCCTCACGGGCGGTAAGCATGATGACCGGTGTGCTCCGGTTTTCCCTGCGCAGGCTGCGGCATACGTCAAAACCATTCATCTTGGGCAGCATGAGATCCAGGAGAATCAGATCCGGGTTTTGCTCCAGGGCCAACTGGAGGCCCGCCTCGCCGTCGTAGGCCTCCAGCGTCTCATAGCCCTCCTTGGACAGATTGAAGCTGAGAATATCGACGATGTTTTTCTCGTCCTCCACGATCAGGATACGCTTGTTCATGGCAATTCCTCCACACACTCACAGTCCCAGCAACAGCTTGGCCTTCAGCACCAGCGCCACAGTTTTGGCGTCCTTGATCTCCCCCTGCCGTACCTGCTCCACCAGGGCGGAGAAGGGGATGCGCTCCACGGAGAGGAACTCGTCCTCGTCCGGATGACAGGCTCCCTCAGTCAGCTCTTGGGCGAGATACATGTGAAGCACCTCCGAGGAAAAGCCGGGGGAGGAGTAGAGACACCCCAGGTAGGTCAGCCTCCCGCAGGAGGCGCCCACCTCCTCCTCCAGCTCACGCAGGGCGGCCAGACGGTGGTCCTCGCCCCGCTCCAACTTCCCTGCGGGCAGTTCGGCCACCACCTCCTGGAAGGGGTAGCGAAACTGGCGGACCAGGCTCACCGTGCCGTCGTCAAACAGGGGCAGAATAGCCACCCCGCCGGGGTGCTCCACCACTTCCCGGGAGGCCACGCGGCCGTTGGGCAGTTCCGCCTTGTCCAGCCGCACCGTGATGATCTTTCCCTCAAAGAGCACGCGGCTCTCCACTGTCTTTTCCATCAGTTCCATCCGGCATATCCCTTTCTTTGCACAGCCTTTGCACTGCGGCATCCAGATTAAACCACATTATATCATAGATTCCGCCCCTTTGCCAATCCCCCCAATCATTACAGCTATCCAAAGTCCACGGCCATCCGGTATAATACCATCAACGGTCGGATTGATTTTTGCAAAAGGAGGCCCGTTATGACGATCCAGCCAATCGGAAGCGCCAGCGTGGCGCTGTACATCACACCTGCGGACTTGAAGGAGCACGGTCTCACCCCGGCAGGGCTGACTCTGGAACGGGCGCTGGCCATTACACAGACCGCCTTCCACGAGGCGGGGATCACTCTGGAGGGCTCCATCGAGATCGAGGCCTACCCGGATGCCTGCGGCGTTCTGGTGTTTGCCCATGTCCGCGCGCCGGAGCGGGCCTGGTTTTCTTTTGACGAGCTGGAGCCTGTGGTGGCCGCGGCCCGGGATCTGCCCGCACCGCGGCCGGATGCGGCGCTGCTCTGGTGGGAGGACCGCTGGTGGCTCTCGCTGGGAGCGGGGGAGGAGCAGGCCATTGCGCGGCTGTCGGAGTTCGGCCGCTGTGAGACCGCACGCCCCCATCTGGAAGCCCGGCTGGCCGAGCACGGCCGCCCCGTGTGGGATCAGGACGCCCTCACCGCGCTGCTCTCCTACTTTCCCGTCTGACCTATTGACAAGCGTGGTATAATAAAAACCTAGGCATATACAGCCGGAACGCAGGCCGGGGGTGAGGACATGGACGGCAAGGGAATCAAGGTGGTTGCAAAGAACAGCAAGGCTTACCACGATTACTTTATTGAGGATAAGTACGAGGCGGGCATCGAGCTGGCGGGCACCGAGGTCAAGTCCATCCGCCAGGGCCATGTCAACCTCAAGGACTCCTTCTGTATCGTGAAAGACGGGCAGATGCACGTTCACGGCATGCACATCAGCCCCTATGAGAAAGGGAACATCTTCAACAAGGATCCCTTGCGCTCTCGCCGGCTGCTGATGCACAAGCGGGAGATCCTCCGCCTCTTCGCCAAGGTAAAGCAGGATGGATACGCGCTGGTGCCTCTGTGTCTCTACTTCCGCGGTCCCAAGGTCAAGCTGGAGGTGGGGTTGGCCAAAGGCAAGAAGCTCTACGACAAGCGGGCCTCCGCCGCGGCCAAGGACGCCAAGAGGGAAATGGACCGCACTATGAAATCCCGCCGCACCGGCGGTTATTGATGTCAAAGAGGGGGGCATCCCCCTGGGAAAGGAAGGAATCCAATGGCTCAAAATCCCATTGTCACCTTTGAGATGGAGAACGGCGGCAAAATGGTCGCTGAACTCTACCCGGAGGTGGCGCCCAACACGGTCAACAACTTCATCAACCTGGTGCAGTCCGGCTTTTATAACGGCCTGATCTTCCACCGGGTAATCCCTGGTTTCATGATCCAGGGCGGCTGCCCCAATGGCAACGGCATGGGCGGCCCCGGCTATTCCATCCGCGGTGAGTTCAGCCACAACGGGGTGCAGAACAGCCTCAAGCACGACCGGGGTGTACTCTCCATGGCCCGCGCCATGAATCCCAACTCCGCCGGTAGCCAGTTCTTTATCATGGTGGAGAAGGCCCCCCATCTGGACGGCGAGTATGCCGCCTTCGGCAAGGTGATCGAGGGCATGGACGTGGCCGATACCATCGTGAACGCAGACCGGGACCGGATGGATAAGCCCAAGCAGGAGCAGCGGATGAAGTCCGTCACCGTGGAGACCTTCGGCGTGGACTACCCCGCCCCGGCCAAGTGCTGATTTTCAGGAGAGCTCAACGACTCAATTCCACGCAGAAATGTCCTGCAACCTCATCTCTCCCGGTGAAGCCCAGCGTCAGCGGGTTCACCGGGAAGGTGAGGAGCAAGGGAGCGGCCTGACGGATGTCCGCCTTTGGCGGGTGTCCGGAAGAAAGCGGACTTTGCGACGAGCCGGGGGCGTACTGGTTTCGACGGGGACGTAGAGGCGGGAATAGCGGGCGGATGCGCCTATCATCCTTAAAATGGGCAGCTTATAAATTAAAGAACAACGATAACGTTGAGCTTGTCGCGGCTTAAGCCGTGACCGTCCCGTCCGGAAGGACCACGAGCCGGAACGGGGCGTCGTTTAGTGGTGCACGTGTGTGCGCAAAGCTTTGAGCGCACCATGAACAATGAAGCTACCAAGCCCTGTAGTTTGACGGCCTACGCCGGGGTAAGGGAATGTAAATGACCGTCTGCGCCCGGAGAGGTTCCCGAGGAAGCGTTTTCGGACGGGGGTTCGACTCCCCCCGCCTCCACCAGAAAAGAAAGACACGACGAAAGTCGTGTCTTTCTTTTTGTGTTCAATCCGCTGATGTGGGTACCAGTAATTATGACACACCCCGGATACCATGTTCTGGGACAGAAACTTTAAAGGGTATTATTATGTACAATTTTGAATCAATTTTATCTCTGGGGGTATTTTGGTATACAGCAAAAGATTTGGACTATACCAAAAAATAAATATGGTACTTTTGCTTGAGGAAAGATACTGATATAATTCTCACAAATTGTTAGACATACTTGGAGAGTGCACAAGACACTTTTCACAAAAGAGAGGGGCTGGGCGGCAGGTGGGAGAAGGATGAACATCAGGATCAATCGCAGCAGCCAGACCCCCATCTATCTCCAAATAAAATGCGCCATTCAGAATTTGATTTTATCGGGGGAGCTCAGCCCTGGCTACAAGATGCCGGCAGAGCGAAAGCTGGCCGGAGAGCTGGATATACATCGGAATACCGTCATCAAGGCATATGGAGAGCTGGTTGACGAGGGATATCTGATCGTCTCCTCGAAGCGGCCGAAGGGTTACTTTGTCAAGGAGATTGCCGACGACGGAGTGCCATTCAAGCGCTTTTTCCCGCTGGAGAAAATGATTCGCTATCATTTTACGGACAAGGAGAAGCTGTTTCTGGACATCTTCAGCCGGTCGGAGCGGGAGGAATGCATCTCGATGGGCGGGATCATCATGGATGATGCGGCTTATCCCAGAGAGGGCGTAGAGAAGATTCTGCAGAACATGTCCCGGGAGCCGCGAAACGAGGCCGAACGGATGAAGAAAAACATCTGTTCTGTACTTTTTCAGGAGAACATGTACGTCAGCCCAAAGAATATTCAGTTGGTTGCCGAGACCAATCAGGCACTGAGCCATATCATGACACTCTATCTGGAAGAGGGGGACTACGTGATAGCAGAGGAGCCGGTGGTACCCGACAACGCCAGCATTTTCCGCAACAAGGGGATCAACCTCGTAACAGTGCCGATGGAGCCGGACGGGATGGATCTGGCCAAGTTGGAGACAGCGATCCGAAAATACGCACCGAAATTCATCTATACCATGCCAAACTATCACAATCCTACGGGCATTGTGATGTCCCTGGAGAAACGGAAAAAGCTGCTGGAGCTGGCGGGAAGGTATTGTATTCCCATCATCGAAGAGGACTCCCAGCGGGATTTTCGATACGAAGGAAACCGGCTTCCCAGCCTGTACGCTCAGGATCGGTACCGGTCGGTGATCTATATCGACTCCTTCACGCTGACCTTTCCTTATGGGATTAAGACGGGGTATATTGTGGGGCCTACCGACCTGATCGAAACGCTGGAACGGCTCATTGTTGTGGACGAGACCTTTGTAAGCAGCCTAGGGCAATATATTCTTAATGAGTATATCGAGCGCGGATATTATCAAACCCATATCGGACACTTGGTGAAGCACTATGCGCACAAGCGGGATCTCCTTTGCCAATGTCTGGACGGGATTGCGGACAAGGGGATTACCTATACCAAGCCCCGGGGTGGGCTGCTTCTCTGGTGTGATCTCGAAGAACGCATCAATGAACGCAGGCTGTATCACGAGGCGGAGAGCCGCGGGCTGTTAATTATGCCCGGCTTCCTGTTTTACCCGAAGGGCTATGAGGGCGGCGGTCATGTTCGGCTGTGCTTTTCCAATATCAGCGATGCCGACATTGAACGAGGTGTCCAAATTTTGAGTGAAGCGCTGGAACACAGCGTGGAATAAACCTGTGGAGGGATAGCATGAACCAGTTAACAGAGTACCGGAGAGAGTTCCATAAATACCCAGAAAACGGCTGGCGGGAATTTCGAACCAGCGCCCGGGTGGCCGAGATACTGACCGGGATGGGGTATGATGTGGCCATGGGACCGGACGTGATCGAGCCCGGAAGCGTGGGGGAGCCTGAGCGGCTGAGCGAGGAGCAGATCCGTCAGGAGATGGAGCGAGCCGTCCGGCAGGGAGCCGATCCGGCATTTGTGAAGCGGACCCAGGGCTGGCCCGGCGTGATGGCGGTGCTGGACACCGGAAGGGAGGGGCCTGTCTCCGCGATGCGGTTTGAGATGGACTGCCTGCCCTACGACGAACCTCAGAGGCCGGGATACCGCCCCTGTGACGAGGGCTATCTCTCCTGCAACCCCCAGTCAGTACACGCCTGCGGCCATGACGGACACACGGCTATCGGCTTGGGCATCGCCGCAGAGCTGATGAAACGGAAGGGGGAGCTGAAGGGAAAGATCAAGCTCTTCTTCCAGCCTGCCGAGGAGACGTTCTATGGCGCCCAGTCCATCGTGGATAAGGGGCACCTGGACGACGTGATGAACTTTATCGCGGTACATATCGCCCTGAGCGCGGAGAACAAGCCTCTGCCCTCCCATACCGTAGCCTGCGGGTGCCAGGATTTCCTCAGCGACCGGCAGTTGGATGTCTATCTGGAGGGAAAGGCCGCCCACCCCTGCGGGGCCTCCCAAGAGGGAAAGAACGCCCTGCTGGCCGCCTGCTCCGCCGCATTAAACATCCACAGCATCGCCCCCCACGAGGAGGGCCTGTGCCGGGTGAATGTGGGCGAGATCCACGCCGGTGTGTGTGCCAATACCATTGCGCCGGACGCCATGATGCGCATTGAGTACCGGGGGCAGAAGCCCGCGATCTCCGAATACGCGGGCCAGCGGATCTTCGATATTCTGGAGGGCACTGCAAAGGCCTACGACCTCAAGTATCACTATGTGGATTACGGAGAGGTGCCCGCAGGCGCCAGCGACTATGCCATGATGGAGGTTGTCCAGCGGGCGGCCCAAAAGGTGCCCTGGTTCCAGACAGTATATTTTGAGGGCAATGTCGGCGGTACGGATGACGCCGCCGTAATGTTGACCAAGGTACAGCAGAACGGAGGAATTGGCTCCTATGTGGGCATTGGTGCGGATACCACCGGCCCCGTTCACAACCCCGAATTTGACTTTGACGAGGACTGTCTGCAGGCCGCCATGGAGCTGTGTGTGTATGCCCTGGAGGAGCTCCATGGGATGGATGCTTGACTTAGAAAGAAGAGGACAGTGTAAAAACATTAGGAGGTAAAGAGAACGATGGCTGAGAAAGTTGTATCCAAGTTGAGGGGGAACATGTGGCGGCTGATCATTCTGGCAGTGGCCGGCTCCCTGATCTACGGACTGCCTTATTTCAGGACCTATTACTATGACGCGTATCTCCAGGCGTATAACCTGACCAACACCCAGATGGGCTCACTGGGCTCCATCTTTGGCGTATTCGGCATGATTTCCTATCTGTTCGGCGGTGTCGTAGCCGACTTTATCTCTCCCAAGAAGCTGATCTCCATCTCACTGATCCTGACCGGGGTGGCTGGATTCTGCCACCTGTTCGCCACCAACTATTCCATGCTCCTGGTGATTTACCTGGTGTGGGGTTTTACAGCGCTCTTTGCGTTCTGGCCCGCATTGGTCAAGGGTATTCGTAGTCTGGCCTCCTCTGAGGAGCAGGGAAAGGCCTACGGCTTCATGGAGGCTGGACGCGGCGTGACCAACGCGGCCCATCTCGCTATCGCTCTGGCCATCATCACCGCCATCACCAGCAAGCGTGGCAGCGCCGCCGGCCTCAAGGGAGGCATCATCTTCTACTCTGTCGTTGTGATTGTGCTGGGCATCCTAGTGCTCCTCTTCTTTAAGGATCCTGAGACCTCTGACAAGTCCGAGCGCTTCAACTTCAAGCAGGTTCTGACCGTGATGAAGCTGCCCCAGGTGTGGATCCTCTGCCTGATCCTGTGCTGCACCTATGTCATGAACATGTCCTATGCCTACTTCAACCCCTACGCCACCTCTACTCTGGGCGTGGCCATGGTGGGCGGCACCATTGTAACGATTATGGCGGACTACATCCGTCCCTTTGCCTCTGTGGGCGGCGGCGTCCTGGCAGACCGTCTGGGCCGGCCCAGGATCATGACCATCGCCTTTGCCATCATGGCGGTCGGTACGTTTGCCATCGCCCTGTTCCCCAAGATGAGCGTGCCCGTCTTTGTGGCCCTGTGCGCCCTGGTATATGTGGGTATGTACTGCAACTACGGCATCGTGTTCTCCCTGATGGATGACGGCGGTATTCCCATGGAGGTCTCCGGCACCGCCGTGGGCGTGATCTGTACCATCGGCTATCTGCCCGAGGTGGTCTGCCCCGCGACTGCCGGTATCATCCTGGATACATTTACCGAAGCGGGCTATAAGTATTACTTCCTTGCCGTCGGTATCATTATGCTCATCGGTATTGTGGGTATTATGATCTGGAACCGCAGCATGAAAAAGCAGAAAGCAGTGAACAAGTAAACAAAAGAGCTGGTATCCATTCCGGATACCAGCTCTATTTTATTTGTACGTTTCCAGTGCGGCATCTGAGGGGAAACGGAGCCGGAGAAGGCAGACGGCAAACAGCAGGCCGCCCAGGAACCAGGTCAGCGGATAGGCCCAGTAGATCACCCGAATATCGGGAATGAAATGGGTGACGGCGGTGATGTAGGCGATGCGCAGGGCGCACCAGGTGGCCAGCATGATAGCCATGGGGATGATTGGCCGCCCGGTCCCCCGGAGAATGCCTGCACAGCAGTGGGAGAAGGCCAGGAGGAAGTAGAACAGGCTGACGGTCCGGGCGTCGGCCACGCCGTAGGCGATGACCTCCGGGCTGCTGTTGAAGGCGGCAACCAGCAGGGGAGAGAGGACGAAGATGCCCAGCCCGATGGCCTCGGCCAGCAGGGGACTGCACAGCAGCCCGAACCGGATGCCGGAGCGGACCCGGTCATAGCGCCGCGCCCCGATGTTCTGGCTTACAAAGGTGGCCAGGGCCATGGAAAAGCAGGAGACCGGCAAAAAGGCAAAGCCCTCGATTTTGCTGTAGGCACCGCAGCCCGCCATGGCCGCCGAGCCGAAGGCGTTGATGTTGGCCTGGACGATGACGTTGGCCAGGGAGATGACCGAGTTCTGAACGCCGGAGGGAATACCCAGATAGACGACCTGCCGAAGCATATCGCCGTGAAAGCGTACCTGCCGCCAGGACAGGCGGTAGCTGTGCCCGGTGTGGGTGAGCTTGCGGAAAGCCAGGAGGGCGCTGAGGGTCTGGCTGAGGATGGTGGCCAGAGCCGCGCTGGCCACGCCCCAGCGGAAGACGGCCACGAACAACAGATCCAATACCACGTTGGTGAGGGAGGCGAAAATCAGATACTTCATGGGACTGCGGCTGTCCCCCACAGACTGGAGGATGCTGGCGCACATATTGTAGAGCACTACGGCGCTGGAGCCTAGAAAGTACACTCGAAAATACGCAATGGAATTTCCGATGACATCGCCGGGTGTGCCCATCCAGCGCAGAATCTGGGGGGTCAGCAGAACGCCCACCACGGTGAGCACAAGCCCGGCCGCGATGCCCAGCGCTACGGTGGTGTGGAGGGCGCGGGAGAGATTTTCCCGGTCATCGGCGCCGTAAAAGCGGGCAATAACCACCCCGGCACCCAGGGAGACTCCGTTAATAAACCCTACCAGCAGCATAATCATGCTGGCGGAGGAGCCCACCGCCGCCAGAGCGGTGCTGCCGATGAAATTGCCAACAATCAGGGAGTCTACGGCGTTGTAGAGCTGCTGAAACAGGTTACTGAGGAAAATAGGCAGGGCGAAGGCCAGCATCTTCCGGGGCACACTGCCTTCGGTCAGACGGTTCTGGTCGGTTTCATCCATGCGGTACGATCACGGCTTTCTGTTTGATAGAGTACAGCCCGGCGCTCCGCCGGCGGCCGCCTGCACTACAGGGAAATGTCCGCGGACTTTGCGGCGGCATCGAGCACGTGGCGGGCCAGCACGGAGGTGGTCACGGCCCCCACGCCTCCGGGGACGGGGGTAACGGCACCCACCACGGCTTCGGCCGCAGCGAAATCCACGTCACCCACCAAATGGCCGGCGGCGTCCACATTGATACCCACGTCGATGACCACTTGGCCGGGGGAGAGGCAGTTGGCACCGATAATCCCGGCCCTTCCAGCGGCGGCGATCAGCAGCTCTGCCCGACGGCATTCGGCCGCCAAATCGGCGGTGCGGGTGTGGCAGAGGGTGACGGTGGCGTTCCGGTTCAGCAGCAGCATAGCTGCCGGCCTTCCGATGACCAGACTGCGCCCCACCACCACGGCGCGCCTGCCGGTAGGCTCAAAACCATAGTAGTCTAGCAGTTCCAGGCAGGCCTGAGCGGTGCAGGGGGGATAACCCTGCCCGTCACCGGAGAATACACTGGCCAGGGAACCGCTGGTGATGCCATCCACATCCTTGACGGGGGAGAGGGCGGCACACACCGCCGCCTCGTCCAAGTGTCTGGGCAGAGGACGGAAAAGGAGGCAGCCGTGAATGGCCCCGTCCTCGTTGATCCGGCGGATGACCGTCAGCAGTTCCTCCTGGGTGCAATTGACTGGCAGGATAAAATGCTTTACAGAAATTCCGATCATTTCACAGCGCTTGCAGGCCCCACGCTCGTAGGAGAGATCCTCCGACCGCTCTCCCACCCGGACGATGGCCAGGGTGGGAGAAATGCCGCGGGCCCGCAGCCTCTCCGCCTGTCCGCACAGGCGTTCGGTGAGCGCGGCGGCCACTGGCGCCCCCTTCCAAAGCTCTGCCATCAGGTGTACCTCCCCATCACCGACTCATAGATCTGTTCGGCGCGCTTCCAGTACTGCTCCACAAGGCCGTCAGCTTCGTCATTCATGGCCTCCGCATACGGCCGGTCGGCCATGCTCTTGGTATTCACCTTCACGTTGAGCCATGCCCCATAGAGGGCACCCCAGCATAGAACAGCCCCGGTTCCCACATCGGAGAGCACCATCACGCTTCCCTTGTCCAGCATCTCACTGTGAAGGTCAATTGCCTCACAGCAAAGCCGGAGGATCTCCATGGGTGCGGCGGCGGCGTCTCGCAGACAACGCTCCATCACCTCACCCCGGCTCGGGTCCTCCTTCGGGATGGCGTAGGCCCGCGAGAGGGGCTCAAATGCGGCGGCGTCGGTATCCACCAGGCCCAGCAAACGGGCACGGAGGTCCTCCGCCCGCGCCATCAGGGCCTTGACATCCTCCTCCACTGCGGCGTATTTTTGCTTGCCCACGGTGTAGTTGCCAACCATGGTACACAGGGCCGCGCCCAGGGCGCCCGCCAAGGCGGAAGCCCCTCCGCCGCCGGGGACGGGGGCCTTGGAGGCCAGTGCGTCCAGAAACGCGCCGCAGCTCTGTTCCGCGGTATTCATTCGCAATCCCTCCTTCATGATTCAGATAGGTGGCCTACGGCCGCCTATCTGCCGTTTCAATGGGCTCAAAACAGGCCGGAGATTCTGCCGTTCTCGTCTACGTCCACCTTTTCGGCCGCAGGCACTTTGGGCAGGCCGGGCATGGTCATGATGTCGCCGGTGAGGGCGACCAGGAACCCGGCGCCGGCGGATACCTTAATATTGCGTACCGTGATGGTGAAGCCCCTGGGCGCGCCCAGCAGGGCGGCGTTATCAGAGAAGGAGTACTGAGTCTTGGCCATGCAGATGGGCAGGGAGCCAAAGCCCAGCTCAGTGAGCTCCGCCGCCTGCTTTTGGGCGGTGGGGGTGAGCACCACGCCGTCGCCGTGATAGACCTTCGTTACGATAGCGGCCAGCTTGTCCTCAATGGAGGCGTCCAGCTCGTAGGAGAAGGTGAAGTGGTTGGGCGCATCGCAGAGGCGGATGACCTCCTCGGCCAGGGCAACGCCGCCCTCGCCGCCCTTGGCCCACACCTCGGAGAGGGCTACGTTCACCCCCAGTGCGCGGCACCGGTTCTCCACCAGCTCCAGCTCCGCCTCGGTGTCGGTGGGGAAACGGTTGACGGCCACCACACAGGGCAGGCCGTAAACCTCGGTGATATTTGCCACGTGCTGGAGCAAGTTGGGAAGGCCGGCCTCCAGGGCGGCCAGGTTTTCACTCCCCAGCTCGGCCTTGGGGCAGCCCCCGTGGTGCTTGAGGGCGCGGACAGTAGCCACCACCACCACCGCGTCGGGGTGGAGCTGGGCCAGACGGCACTTGATGTCGAGGAACTTCTCCGCACCCAGATCAGCGCCGAAGCCGGCCTCGGTGATTACATAGTCGCCCATCTTGAGGGCCACCCGGGTGGCCATGACGGAGTTGCAGCCGTGGGCGATGTTGGCAAAGGGGCCGCCGTGGATGAAGGCGGGGGTGCCCTCCAGTGTCTGCACCAGGTTGGGCTTGATGGCGTCCTTGAGCAGGGCGGCCATAGCTCCCTCGGCCCTGAGATCGTGGGCGGTTACGGGGGCGCCGGAGCGGCTGTAGGCCACCACCATCCGGCCCAGCCGAGCCTTCAGGTCGGTGAGGCTGTCGGCCAGGCAAAGGACGGCCATGATCTCCGAGGCCACGGTGATGTCGAAACCGTCCTCCCGGGGAACACCGTTGACCTTGCCGCCCAGGCCGCACACGATGTTGCGCAGCTGACGGTCGTTCATGTCCACGCAGCGCTTCCAGGTGATACGCCGCACGTCGATGTCCAGAGTATTGCCCTGCTGAATGTGGTTGTCCAGCATGGCGGCCAAAAGGTTATTGGCTGCGCCGATAGCATGGAAGTCGCCGGTAAAGTGGAGGTTGATGTCCTCCATAGGGATAACTTGGGCGTAGCCGCCGCCAGCCGCGCCCCCCTTGACGCCGAAGACAGGCCCCAGAGAGGGTTCCCGCAGGGCGACAACCGTATTCTTGCCCAGGCGGCGCATGCCGTCCGCCAGCCCCACCGTGGTGGTGGTCTTGCCTTCGCCCGCCGGGGTTGGATTGATGGCGGTCACCAGAATCAGTTTTCCGTCGGGGCGGTCCGCCCGGTCATCCAACAGCTTCAGATCGATCTTGGCCTTGTATTTTCCGTAGTACTCCAGGTACTCCTCGTCCACACCGGCCACGGCTGCAATGTCCCGAATGGGCTTTATCGCACAGGCCTGTGCGATTTCAATATCCGACTTCACTTCCACATCCACACACTCCTTTATACACTTCGGCTGGAAAAGAGAGAGGAAGATGGCGGTGTGCCCCCGACATCTTCCGTTCACCTTCCAGAATTTCAAGTTTATCGTAACATCCTTTGCCCGCCCTGTCAACCGGAGGTGGAACGGGAAATGGAAGGTCCGGGGGACAAAAACGGAAAAGGCAAATTCAGCTTGCCTAGGGCTTGTTTGAAAATTGGCGATGTGTCCAGCGGCGAGGAATTTTGGGCCGCTGGCAAGCAATTTTTTCGCAGGAATCCTGACGGATTTCAAGGAAAAATTGCGCCGTCCAGCGGTCAAAAGGCCCGTCGATTGGGCATGTTGACATTTTTCAAACAAGCCCTAGGTATTAAAATTCAGAAATGTGGAGGTCACCCGTGGAGGCTGGAGTAAAAAAGAAAGACACGACGTACGTCGTGTCTTTCTTTTTTGGTACGGCTGAAGGGATTCGAACCCCCGACCTTTTGATTCGTAGTCAAACACTCTATCCAACTGAGCTACAGCCGCATGTCATTGAGAGGACTGTATTTGTCCTGCTCGCTGACGGCTTGATTATATTAGCACAGGTTGGAACAGAATGCAAGAGGAAAATAAAAATTTCTCCAAAAATTTTTGTAGGACTACAATACATATTGGACATCTGA
>NZ_JH417846.1:8642-8912 GCF_000239295.1 Flavonifractor plautii ATCC 29863 | reverse complement strand
GCTCCGAATCGCCCTGCGGGGCAGCCTTTCACACGATCCTTCTCTCCCAAATCATTCCCATGGCAATGGAGCCCCACCCAAGCTGCCGGAACCTTGCGGTTCCGGCGGCTGTCTTTTATTCTCCCTTTTTGTCGCCCATCTTTAAGGATTTTTAAGAAGTTCTTCCGCCTTTCTTTTCTCCGCCCTGTTATCCTTCTTATTATATAAGGTAAGGAGGCATTGGATATGCACATTGGAACCCGTCTTGGGGCGGCCGGTCTGGCCGCCGCG
>NZ_JH417846.1:0-8556 GCF_000239295.1 Flavonifractor plautii ATCC 29863 | reverse complement strand
CGGCCGGTCTGGCCGCCGCGCTTCTGCTCCCCACCGGGGCTCTGGCGGCCGGACCGGATCAGGCCCAAGCCCGCCAGGAGGATCTGGACACGCTGTACGCGGCCCTGCAGGAGCACCACCCCGACCTGTACGCCAACACCCCCCAGGAGGCATTTGAGGCGAAAAAGGCGGAGATTGAGGGCCGTCTGGCGGAGGAGAGCGACGTGGACTTTGCCCTGGATCTCCAGAGCCTGGTGGCCCTCATCGGCGACTCCCACACCACCACCAATATCGGCTCCGTTCTGAACAGCACCGGCCTGTACCCCTTCGGCGCGGAGTGGTATGACGGAAGCTGGGTGCTCACTGGGGCGGAAGAGGAGGATGCCGCCCTGCTGGGCCAAACCGTTACCGCCCTCAACGGCGTGCCCATGGACGAGATCTGCACCCGTTTCGGCACCCTGGTGAGCGCCGACAACCCCGTGAAGCTCCGCCGCCAGACCGAGCAGCTCCTCTACTCGGAGGCCTGTCTGGACTATCTGGGCATCGCGGAGTCCGGCGAACCGCTGGAGGTGACCACCTCCGGAGGCTCCTTCACCGTGGAGGCCCTGCCCATGGAGGACTTCGGGGACGCCGCCCTGTCCAGCCTGTCCCAGCAGCGGGAGAGCACGCCTGCCACCGCCTACCGGAAGGGCACCTACTACTTTGCCCAGTCCCTGGATGACACCACCTATTACATTCAATTTAACCAGTGCATGGAGGACCCCAAGCAGCCCATGGACGGCTTTGCCGCCCAGGTGGAGGCCGAGCTGGAGGCGGGAGACTACCGCCAGGTGCTGCTGGATCTCCGCAACAACGGCGGCGGCTCCGACGGCGTGCTGGTCCCCATCCTTATGCTGGTGCCCGGCCTGGTGGAGGAGGGCGTGAAGGTCTACGGTCTGGTGGGCGAGGCCACGTACTCCTCCGCCATCATCAACGCCGTAGAGCTGGTGGACGCCGGCGGCGTGCTGGCGGGCAGTCCCACCAGCGGCAGCGTCAACCACTTCGGCTCCACCGGCTCCTTCACCCTGCCCAACTCCGGCATCCGGGTGAGCTGCTCCAGCAAATACATCGACCTGGGCACACTGCTGGAGGCCGGGCTGGGGGCCCAAGTGGAGCCCCTGGTCCCCACGGTCCGGGTGGAGCAGACCCTGGACGACTATCTGGCCGGGCGGGACACCCTGGTGGACTGGCTGCTGGCCAACGGCGCGGACTATACCGCCCCCGAGCAGCCCGACGCCCCTCTCACCCGGGGCCGCCTGGCCTGGATGCTCTGGCAGGCCGCCGGCGCCCCGGAGGCCGAGCCCGCCCCCTTCTCCGATCTAATGCCCTTCGCCTATTATGCCCCCGGCGTGGGCTGGTGCGACCAGACCGGCGTAGCCAACGGCGTGCCCGGCGGGGCCTTCCGTGCCTCCTGCGCCGTCACCCTGGAGGAGGCCGCCCAGATGCTGGTCCGTTTCGTCCGGCAGCAGGGGCTGACCCCGGCAGAGGTGCGCTCTGGTGCCCCCGTCCTCGCCTCCGATCCCGCCCCCTGGGCATCGGAGTCCGTGGCGCAGGCGTGGCGCTGGGGACTGGTGGCGGAGGGGGCCGATCCCACCGGGGTCCTCACCCGCGCCCAGGGCGAGGCGCTGCTGGCACGGCTCACCTCCTGAAAGGGCAGTCAAATTTCTGGAAACAGCGTCGACTTTTTCCGTTCCCTGTGGTATGATAAGGATATCCACGGCAGGCACGCTCCGGCGTACCTATGCCCTTCGGAATGGGAAAGGAGATCATGTGATATGAGGAACAAACGGTTCGGCAAGCTGCTGTCCGCCGCTCTGGCGGCAGCCATGGCGCTCTCCCTCTCCTCTGCCGCCCTGGCGGCCGGGAACGGCGAGACCCATCTGACCATCATCGGCACCTCGGATACCCACGGCAATATCTGGGGCTACTCCTACGAGGACATGAAGGAGAGCACCGGAGACGGTCTAGCCCGGGTATCCGCCTACGTCAACCAGGTGCGCTCGGAGAACCCCAACACCATTCTGGTGGACGCGGGCGACACCATCCAGGGCACCATCATGACCGACGACCTCTACTCCAAGGACACCGCCAGCCACCCGGTGGCCGCCGCCCTCAACTACATGGACTATGATGCCTGGACCCTGGGCAACCATGAGTTTAATTTCGGTGTGGACACTCTCAAGTCCATTCTGGAGCAGGTGGACATGCCGGTGCTGGCGGCCAACATCAAGAACGCCGACGGCAGCTACTTCACCGGCGCGGGCTACACTATCGTGGAGCGGGGCGGCGTGAAGGTGGCCATTATCGGTGTCACCACTCCCAACATCCCCCGCTGGGACGGCACCAAGCAGGGCGTGGCTGACCTGACCTTTGAGCCTATGGCCGACGCCGTGGCCGCTTGTATCCAGGAGATCGGCGGCCAGGCCGACGTCATCATGGTGTCCACCCATGCCGGCCTGGGAGCCGAGTACTCCGCCGACGGCTCCGATGCAGCCCAGACCATCCTGGACAAGTGCCCCGAGGTGGACGTGCTCCAGTTGGGCCACACCCACACCACTTACATCAACAGCGCGCCCATCCCTGTGGGTGAGGCCAAGAACAATGCCGGCGAGGTGGTGCGCTACGACCTGACCCTCAACGCCGACAAGGAGATCACCTCCGCCACTGTGGAGACCGTATCCATGGAGGGCATCGAGCCCGACCAGGGCCTGCGTGAGCTGCCCGCCGTCAAGAGCGCCCAGGAAAAGACCGTCTCCTTCATTCAGGACAACGTGCTGGGCCATGCCTCCGCCGACTTCCAGCCGGTGGACGAGATCAAGGGCATCCCCTCCGGCCGCATCGAGGACACCGCTGTCATCGATCTCATCGGCACCGTCCAGCTGGAGAACTCCGGCGCCGACGTGACCGCTGTTGCGTTGTTCAAGGACACCAGCGACCTGAAAAAGGGCGATCTCAACTACGGCAACCTGTTCGACATCTACAAGTACCCCAATGTGCTCTACACCGTCAAGGTGTCCGGCGCGGAGATGAAGGCTTACATGGAGTGGGCCGCCGCGTGCTGGAACCAGTGGAAAGAAGGGGATGTATCCATCTCCTTTAACCCGCAGAAGCCTGGCTATCTCCACGACCACTTCATCGGCCTGAACTATGAGGTCAACCTGTCCAAGCCCGCCGGGGAGCGCATCGAGAATGTGACTTTCCAGGGCAAGCCCCTCACCGACGACATGACCCTCACCCTCTGTGTCAACGACTACCGCTACACCGGCCTGAAGAACGAGGGCATCATCTCCGGCGAGAAGGAGTGGGAGTCCTCCGCCTCCGTCCGCGACATGCTGGTGGCCTATCTGGCCGAGCACGACCCCCTGGAGCCCGCGGTGGACCACAACTGGAAGATCACCGGCGTGGATCTCCAGAAGGACAACCCGGACCGGGCCACCCTAATTGAGCTGGTCAATACCGGCCGCCTGGAGTCCCCCTATAGCCAGAGTCTCAACCTGGACACCTACTCCGAGGTGCTTGGCATGGTGGACAATGTAAAGGTCAGCGATCTGGACAAGACCGGTACCGCCGCCTCCTTTGTGGGCGCCGACGGAGCCCCCTACTTCCGTATGCGGGATCTGGCATACACCTTTAATGGCTCCAAGAACCAGTTCAACGTATCCTGGGCCGATGGTAAGGTGGCCATTACCACCAGCACGGCCTATGACGGAGAGCTGTTCCCCCTGCCCGTGCGCATCCCCGCTGCGGTTCAGGAGCAAATCCCTGCGGACATCACCGTATCTGTGGACGGTACGGACATCACCGTGCCCGCCATTCTCTTTGACGGCCACTACTACCTGACCGTGGACGGCATGAACGCCCTGCTGGGCACCAACGCCACCATCCAGGAGAAGGTCGCCTGATCCTGTTCCTCCCCAAGTTCCCCGGCGGCATTGCCGCCGGGGAACTTTTCTGTTACAATGACAGGGACACGAGTGAAGAAAGGATGTGACGCCCATGGCGCTGCCCAAGCTGATTGTGGTGCTGGGTACCACCGCCTGCGGCAAGAGCGGGCTGGGGGTGGAGCTGGCCAAGCGCTTCGGCGGGGAGATCGTCTCCGCCGACTCCCGGCAGGTGTACCGGGGCCTGGATCTGGGCACCGGCAAGGTGACGGAGGAGGAGATGGAGGGGGTGCCCCACCACATGCTGGACGTGGTGGAGCCCAACCAGCCCTATTCGGTGGCCGAGTTCCAGGCCGGGGCCTATGCCGCCATCGACGGCATCCTGTCCCGGGGAAACACCCCCTTCCTGGTGGGGGGAACCGGGCTGTACGTCCGGGCGGTGACCGAGGGCTTCACCTTCACCGACGCCCGGCCCGACCCGGCCCTCCGGGCGAAGCTGGAGGGAAAGACCACAGCGGAGCTCTACGCCCTGCTGCGGGAAAAGACCGGCGTCACCCTCACCGACGGGGAGGAGTTCAACCGCCAGCGGCTTATGCGCTCGGTGGAGAAGGCCCTCTCCGGCCAGTGGGAGAGCCCCCCGCCCCGCCCCCGGTACGACTGCCTGCTGCTGGGGGTGACCTTCCCCCGGGACGTGGTGTGCCGCCGCATTGACGAGCGGCTCCAGGCCCGCCTGGACGCCGGAATGGTGGAGGAGGTGGCCGCCCTCCGCGCCGGCGGGGCCGACGACTCCTTTTTGGAGGGGCTGGGACTGGAGTACCGCTATATCCTCTGGTACCTCACGGGGAAAATCCCCACCCTGGACGCGCTGAAGGACGAGCTGGGCCGGGCCATCAAGCGCTTTGCCAAGCGGCAGATGGTGTGGTTTCAGAAGGATCGGGACGTGCTTTGGCTGGACATGGAGGGGGACTTTCTCACCCAGGCCGTCCGGGCAGTGGAGGATTTTCTGGCGTAATGGTTTCGCCTTTTATCAGAAAATCTTTACCAAATCGTAATCTTCTCTCCATGGACTCTTTCGCTTTTCACGGTATACTAAGAGGCAGATACCAAGCAAAGGAGTCCCAGCCATGTGGAATTTCAAATACAAGAACCAATATCTCAACTATGTCTCCGATCTGATGCAGGACACCGCCGTGCAGTCCATGCGCCTGCTGCCCCAGCACCGGGCCGGGGTGAGCTGCTACCACCACAGCGTGCTGGTGAGCTACGCCAGTTGGCGGGTGTGCGACTGGCTGGGACTGGACGCCCGGGCCGCCGCCCGTGGCGGCCTGCTCCACGATTTCTACCTCTACAACTGGAGGGACGCCGCCTCCCATCCGGGTATCCGCCACGGCTCCCAGCACCCGGAGGTGGCCCTGCGCAACGCCAGGGCCCGCTTCTCCCTCACCTGGCGGGAGGAGGACATCATCCTCTCCCACATGTTTCCCTATACCCCCACCAAGGTGTACCGCTGCCTGGAATCGGCGGTGGTAAGTACCATGGACAAGCTGTGTGCCGCCGCCGAGCTGGTAGGGCTGGTGCCCCTGCTCACCCGCTTCCGCCGGGAGACCCCCTTCTGGCTGGACGCCGACTGGGCTCCTACCCCGCTGCGCAAGGCCGGCTGATTCCAAGGCGCATGTCCTCGGAAATGACGGATTTTCATTCGATTCCTGCGGCTGCGGCCGCAGGAACTCTGCGAGGCTTTCCTTCGGGGAAGGTTTTTCGACAGACTGAGCGCCGCCCAATGGGCGGCGCTTTTTTCACCCTTTTATGGAAAGTGCACTTGACATACAGGCCCTGCTGTGCTATAACATAGATGTAAAGTCAGCTTTCCAAAGGAGGTGCACGCTTGAAGAACCGGCTGGAGGAACTGCGCAGGGAGCGGGGGATCACCCAGGAGGAGCTGGCCGCCATCCTGGAGGTCTCCCGGCAGACCATCAGCTCCCTGGAGAAAGGCCGGTACAACCCCTCGATCCTGCTGGCCTTTAAAATCGCCCGCTGCTTTGGGCAGAGCATCGAGGAGATCTTTTTGTATGAGGAGGATGCGCAATGACCAAACGGAGACGGCAGGGCTGGATGCTCTTTCTGGCGGGGCTGCTCCTGCTGGCCGGGGCCTGGCTGCTGCTGAAGCTGCTGCCCGGCCTGGATACCACCCCCTGGCGGGCGGTCCCCTTTCTATGCCTGGGGGTGGGCTGCGGCCTGTTCGGCGGCGGTACAGGGGAGCTGCTGGCCGTTCAGGCCATGAAGAAGCACCCGGAGCTCCAGAAACAGAACGAGATTGCGGAGCGGGACGAGCGCAACGTGGCCATCGGCAATGCCGCAAAAGCCAAGGGGTACGACGTGATGACCTTCGCCTTCGGGGCCATGCTCCTCTTCTCCGTCCTCATGGAGGCGGATCTGGCCCTCACCCTGGTGATGGTGGCGGTCTATCTGTTCATTCAGTTCTACTCCCTGTGGTGGCGCTTCAAGCTGGAAAAGGAGATGTAAGGATGGAACCCAAGGAATTTCTGGCCTTCCTGGCCAGGCTGGAGAAGCTCAAGTGCAACACCCGCCACTCCTGGACCTCCTCCGGGCGGCACGAGTCGGTGGCGGAGCACTCCTGGCGGCTGGCCATGCTGGCCATGCTGCTGCGGGACGCGCTGCCGGAGGTGGACATGGACAAGGTGCTGCGCATGTGCCTCATCCACGACGTTGGGGAGGCGGCCACCGGAGACATCCCCTCCTTCCAGAAGACCGACGCCAACGAGGAAACCGAGCGCCAGGCCATCGCAGAGCTGCTCTCCCCCCTGCCCGACGGGCTGCGGGGGGAACTGACCGCCCTCTTTGCCGAGATGGACGCCCTGGCCACGCCGGAAGCCCGGGTCTACAAGGCTCTGGACAAGCTGGAGGTGGTGGTGCAGCACAACGAGGCCCCCCTGGACACCTGGCTGCCCCTGGAGTACGAGCTCAACCAGACCTATGGCCTTCCTGAGACCGCCCCCTTCCCGCCCCTGGCGGCCCTGCGGGAGCAGGCCCGACTGGATACCCTGGCCAAGCTGGCAGAAAAACCCGGCGGATGCTGACGCATCCGCCGGGTTTCGCGCTATTCCGCTCCGCCGGCGGGCGGCAGCAGCTTGCCCAGTTCCCCCACCGCGCTCTCCAGCAGCCGGGCCACGGGCAGCTCCGCCACTCCAGCCACCAGATTGTCACACTGGTTCAGGGGGATGAGGATCCGCCGGGCCCGGGCCTGCCCCACCGCTACCGCCATGGCCGGGGAGATCTCCCCCATCAGGGCGTCGGCGATGACGATGCCCAGGGGGCCCAAAATCACATCCGCCCGGCGGCAGGCCACCAGCAGGGCGTTCTCTCCCGTGGCCCCCTGAGACGCGCCGCCCTTGAGCATGGCGGAGGTGGCCAGGCTGTTGGTTCCGATGGCGGTCACCTCCACCTGGGGATATCGGGCCAGAATCGCCTTGATGAGCTGCTGCCCGATCCGGCCGCCCTGGCCGTCAATCACTAAAATCTCCATCGTTTGACCCCTTCTCTCTGTTTCCATTGGCCTTATTATAATCTACCCTGGGGCAGGCCGCAAGCGCCGGGAGGAAAAAAGTGCATTCCCTTTTTCCCCAGGCTGTGGTTTAATAAGAACAGGAACTTTCATCCGGGGGGAATGGAGATGCTGTCCAATCTGCTGACGGTCACCGGACAGGTGGCCACTTTGTTTTTGATGATGGCGGTGGGTTTTGTGCTGGGCCGGGCGGGAAAGATGACTGAGGCGGGCCGCAGCCAGATGTCGTACCTGCTGCTCTACATCGTCTGTCCCTGTGTGATGGTGGACTGCTTTCTGGTGGAGCGGACCCCCGCCTTGACGCAGGAGGTTGCGGTCGGCTCTGCGGCGGCGCTGGCCTGCTATCTGCTCTTCTTCGCCGTCTCCCTGCTGTTCTTCCGGCGGCAGCCGGCGGATGCCCGGGACACCCTGCGTTTTGCTGCGGTCTACGGCAACATCGGCTTCATGGGGCTCCCCCTGGTCCAGTCCATCCTCGGGGAGGAGGCGCTGGTCTACGGCGCGCTGGCCCTGCTGGCCTTCAACCTGACCAGTTGGACGCTGGACGTGCTGATCATGGGAGGCCGGGCGGCCTTCTCCCTGCGCAGGGCGGTGCTCAACCCAGGTGTTGTCGGCATCGGGCTCGGGCTGCTTTGCTTTCTCAGCGGCCTGCGCTTTCCTTCCCCCGTGGGAGCGGCCCTCTCCTTCCTGAGCGACCTGAACACCCCCCTGGCCATGGTGGTCATCGGTACCCAGCTCGCCGAAGCCGACCTGCCCAGCACCTTTCGCCAACCCAGGAGCTACCTGGTTTCCTTCCTGCGCCTGGCCCTGTTCCCCACCCTGACTGCCCTGCTGCTGCTCCCCCTCCGCTCCTCCTCCGGCCTCTACTGCGCCCTGGTGCTATTGTCCGCCACGCCTGTGGCCGGTACGACCAGCCTCTTTGCTCAGCAGTTCGGCCGGGATACCGCCCCTGCGGCGGAGTCCATCACCCTGTCAACTCTGCTCTCCATCCTCACCCTGCCCCTCTTCGCCGTGCTGGCCAGAGGGATCAGCATGTTCTAACCGTAAGCGCAGACGCGGCCGCCCCAGATGGGGCGG
>NZ_JH417845.1 GCF_000239295.1 Flavonifractor plautii ATCC 29863 | reverse complement strand
CCTTCCGGTGGCTGGTGGGCTGGTTGCCCCCCTTGACGATGTCCGGAATCACGATAACCACCGTGCTCCCCTTGTGCGCCAGCTCCCGCAGGGTGGGCATGCCGATGGGGTTGCGGATGGACTCCAGGGTGGCGGCGTACAGGCTGTCCCAGTCCTGGGGCAGACAGGGCGGATCGGCCACGGTCTCCCCGGGGATGAAGATGTCCGTGCTGTCGGGCAGCTCCGCGCCCAGCAGGCCCTGCCCGTATTCAAATTCCAGTTTCATAATTTACCTCCGTCCTTAATGGCCCATATACAGGCGGATGATTTCCAGATACTCCTCGGGGTAGAAGCCGATCTCGCCGCTGAACCGGGTCAGGGCGATGAGGCCGCCGTCGATGTCCGCAATGGAGGCCAGCATGGCGGCGTTGTCCGCCTTGAGGCCGCCGCCGTACACCACGTCCAGGCCGCCGGTGCGCTCCTTGACGAAGCGGGCGATCTTCTCAATGTAGGGCTTGTCGGCCGGGGTCTTGCCGGGCCCGATGGACCAGATGGGCTCGTAGGCGATGACCACCCGGCTCTTGTCCGTCCCGTCCAGGCCGATGGCGAGCTGGTCGCCCAGCACCTGCTGCCAGGCCTCCTGCTCCTCGCTCTTCTCGCCGATGCAGTAGAGCACCTTGAGCCCCGCGGCCTGGGCGGCCTTCACCTCCTGGTTGAGCAGGCGGTTGACGGCGGCGGTGTCGGTGACGCCGGCCTCCGCCAGGATGCCCGCCTTGTCGTTGCGCTCCTCGCAGTGGCCGATGAGGACCCAGCCGCAGCCCAGGGCGGCGGCGGCGTGGGCGGGCCGGTTGGTGGTGAAGGCGCCGAAGTTGCCGCCCACTGCGGTGTCGGCCCGGAAGACCCCCTGGCAGCCCAGCTCCACCCGGCTGTCGGCGGTGCGGGCCGCGGCCGCGGGAATCAGGTGGGCCTCCGGGAAGAAGTCCACAAACTCCGCTTCCGCCGGGTCATAGCCCGTCAGGCCCTGCTGGGTCCCGGCCACAATGGCCCTGCCCCACTCGGCCACGGGGGCCAGGCGGTTGACCCCGCCCAGCTCCACCGGCACGTCAAAACGCTTGAGATTCAAAAAAATGTGTTTCATTCAGTTGACACCCGGCTTTCCCAAATTTTGAAACATATAGCCCTTGTAGCCCTCCACGCCCGGCTGGTTGAAGGGGTTGACGCCCAGCAGCTTGCAGGAGAGATAGCAGGCAAAGAGGAAGAAATAGAACAGCCCGCCCAGGGTGTGGGCGTCGATGGCGGGGATGGAGAGGTTCATGCAGGGGATGCCCCGGTCGCCGTGGGCCCGCATGGTGGCCTGGCGGGCGGTGTTGTTGATGTCCCAGAAGTCCATGCCCGTCAGGTAGTCAAAGTAGTCCTTCTTGGCCTCGGGGGGCAGGAGCACCGACGCGTCGCGGGCGCGCACCTCCACGAAGGTCTCGAAGAGGATGGGACTGCCCTCCTGGATGAACTGGCCGATGGAGTGGAGATCCTCCGAGTTGGAGGCCGCCACCGGGTACAGGGCGTTGCCCTCCTTGCCCTCGCTCTCGGCGAAGAGCTGAATCCACCACTTGGCGAAGTAATCCAGCCGGGGTTCGAAAAAGGAGAGCATCTCCAGGCGGTAGCCGTGCTCCAGCAGCAGCCGGCGCAGGCAGGCGTAGCGCAGGGCCGGGTTCTCCTCCGCCGGGGCGGCGAGGAGGGTATCCCGCATGTCCCGCATCCCCTGCACCAGCGCGCGGATGTCCACCCCGGCCACCGCCATTGGGAAGAGCCCCACGTCGCTGCCCACCGAGTACCGCCCGCCGATGGTCTCGGGGAATGTGAGGAACGTATAGCCCTGGTCGAGGCAGAGCTGGTGGAGGGTGGAGCCCGGCGTGCCGGTAGCGAAGATGCGCTTTGCCGCGCCCTCCGCGCCGTAGCGCCGCTCCAGGTACTGGCGCAACACCCGGAAGGCAATCCCCGGCTCCAGGGTCTCAAAGTTCTTGGCGATGCAGTCGATGTAGATGGATTGATATCCGTCCAGCTCCCGCAGAGTGCGGGCCATCTCGCAGGCGGAGATGGTGTTGCCCGCCCACAGAATGGCGGGGCCCCCCTCCGGCCGCAGGGCCTTGACGGCGGCCCGGGACGCCTGGTTGGAGCCGCCGATTCCGATGACCACGAAGGCATCGGCGTCGGCCCGCACCCGCGCCGCCTGCTCCAGCAGGAAGTCCACCCGCTCGGGCCCGGCCGCCTCGTCCACACTGTGCCAGCCCAGGTTGTCCCGGTACCGCTCCTCTCCCGCCGCCGCCTCGGCCAGCAGGGGCGCGGCGGCGCGCACCTGCTCCTCCAGCGCGCCGGGGGCCAGCACCGGCCGCGCGTCGGCAAAGGACAGGGTGATGCCGTCCATGCTCAGCCCTCCTTTGCGTAGCGGGCCGCCATGTCCTCCAGGGTAGCCGGCTCCACCAGGGGGGCCTTGCCGTAACTGCCGAACTCCACGATCAGGGTGCCCACGGCCTCCTTCACGCCCCGGCGCATGGCGTCGGTGATCCGGGCCACGGCCCCCTCGTCGCCGGTTCCGTACATGACGGTGTCCATGATGGGAGCCAGGAAGGCCCGGGGATCAAAGGCGTCCCGCTTCTCGTCCAGCAGCTTCCAGACGCCGCCCGCCTTGGGGTCGTTCTTCAGCTCCGGGTGGTCGCGGAACAGCTCGCGGAAGTTGCGGGTCACCGCCAGGCGGATGTCGGTGTCCACGTTGATCTTGCCGATGCCGCAGGGGATGGCGGCCTTCAGCTCCTCCTTGGAGATGCCGTAGGCGTTCTGGATGTTCCCGCCCAGGGCGTTGATCTCCTCCACGATGTACCGGGGCACGGTGGAGGAACCGTGGGACACCAGGGCGCCCTGGATGCCCTCGTGATTCATGCACTCCTTGATGGCGATGGGGATCTCGCGGCGCAGCTTCACGTCCTTGCCCTTGCTGGCGCCGTGCATGGTGCCGTAGCTGATGGCCAGGGCGTCCACCCCGGTCTTCTTGAAGAACTCAATGGCGGAGAGGGGGTTGGTGTAGGTGGAGTTGGCGGCAAAGACGTGGTCCTCCACGCCGGCCAGCACGCCCAGCTCGCCCTCCACGGACACGCCGCGGGCGTGGGCGTACTTGACCACCTCGCGGGTGAGCTCCACGTTCTCCTCAAAGGGGAGGGAGGAGCCGTCGATCATCACGGAGGTGTACCCCCCCTCGATGGCGGCCACGCAGGAGTCGAAGTTCTTGCCGTGATCCAGGTGGAGCACCACGGGGATGGGGCTTTGCTCGGCGAACTTCTTCACCGCCTCGGCGATGTTGCGGGCCCCCTTCTTCTTGTCCTCCAGGGTGCCGTTGGCAAAGTCCACCCGGCCGCCCATGAAGGCGTTGGCCAGATCGGCCCCCTGCAGGATGGCGGGGGAGCGGAACATCTCATGCACGGCGATGACCGCCTCGGCCTGGGCCACGGCGTTGACGTTGAAGGCCCCCTGGGCGTAGCCATATTTCACGGTGGCGTCCAGAACCGGACGCAGAGGTACCAGAGGCATAACAATTCTCCTTTCGGTTATTCCCTTATCTTGTATAGACGGTGCGCCCGCCCACCACGGTGCGGGCCACCTGGTAATCGCCGTCCAGCAGGACCAGATCGGCGTCCTTTCCCACGTCCAGCTCCCCCTTGCCGGCCCAGCCCATGAGGCGGGCGGGGTTGGCGGTCATGAGTCGGGAGACGATCTCCGCCCCCTCCCCAGTGAAGGCCATGAGGTTGCGCAGGGCCTGGGCCATGGTGAGGGTGGAGCCGGCCCGGACGCCGTTGGGCAGCTTGGCGTCCCCGTTCTCCACAATTACGTCGTTGACTCCCAGCTTGTAACTGCCGTCGGGCAGGCCGGCGGCCATGATGGAGTCGGTGACGGCTACCACCCGGCCGTACCCCTTGGCCTTGAGGTAGAGGCGCACGGTACCCGGGTGGAGGTGGCGGCCGTCGCAGATGGCCTCCACATACACATCCCGCTCCAGGGCCACGCCGAAGATGGCGGGGTCGTGCTGGTGGAACAGGCGCATGGCGTTGCCCAGGTGGGTGACGGAGCGGACGCCCGCCTCCACACATTCCACACACTGGTCGTATCCCGCGCCGCTGTGGCCCATGGCGCAGACGATGCCCATGGCGTTGAGGCGGGGGATCAGCCCGGGCACGCCGGGGATCTCAGGGGCCAGGGTGGTATAGCGCACGTGGCCGCCGGAGGCCTTCTGATACTTGGCAAAGAGCTCCGCGTCGGCGGTGTGCATCAGCAGGTGTTCGGGCATGGCCCCCTTGTACTCGGAGGACAGGCAGGGGCCCTCCAGGTGGACGCCCAGCAGGGCCGCCCCGCCGCAGGGGCCGCCCTCGATGACCTGTCTGGCCTGCTCCATGCACCAGAGGGTCTGCTCCGGCGTGTCGGTGAGCACCGAGCACAGCCAGCCGGTGACGCCCTGGGAGGCGAAGAACCGGCCGATGGCGCGCAAGCCCTCGGCGTCGGCGGCGTTCACGTCCACCCCTGCGGCGCCGTGGGTGTGCAGATCCAGGAAACCGGGCAGCACCCGCAATCCGGCGGCGTCCACCTCCGGCAGGCCCTTCTCATTGTGGTGCCCGCGGCTCAGGGCGGTGATGCGCCCGTCCTCCACCGCCATGTCCAGGGGGATGAAGGCCCCGTTCCACAGGACGGAGCCGTTTTTCAGATAAAAGGAGTTGTCCATGGCGGCCTCCTCAATAGGCCGTCCGGGCGGCGTTGGCGTTGACGTAGAGCAGGGCGTCGGGGTGGTTCTGGGCCAGGGTGGCGGGGAACGCGGCGGTCACCTCGCCGTAGGCCGCCCGGCGGCACACGGCCCGGTGCCAGTCCCGGAACACGCCCAGGCGCAGCTTCCGCGCCCCCAGAATCTCCTTCATGCCGATGGTGACGCACTTTTTGGGCATATCCTCCAGCGCGCCGCCCAGGTCGCCCACGCAGTTGGTGGCCCTCGTCTCCGGGTGGATGTCCAGCACCCGGGTGGGGAGCTGGGCGAACTGCTCGGCCGTCAGCTCCGGCTGGGGCTCGTTGAAGGCCAGGTGGCCGGTGATGCCGATGCCGCCGAAGGCGATGTCCACGCCGCCCAGCTCCTCGATCAGGGCGGGGATGCGGCCCAGGTCGTTGGGATCGGGGAAGACCCGCTGCTCCTCGGGCATGAGCAGCTCCGGGGCGATCTTGCCATATACCTCCCGGGCCATGAAGCCCCGGAAGGACAGGGGATTTTCCTCGGCGATCCACTGGCCGTCGTCGGTGAGGTACTCGTCCATGTTGATGAACCAGCAGTTCTTCAGGGAGAGCTGCTCCCGGTTGACCAGCCGCACAAAGATGGGGTACTGCCCCACCGGCCCCACCGGGCAGATAAAGACGGTGGGCTTTCCGGCGGCGTTGTTGGCGCGGATGGCAGCGCACATCTCGGCGGCCATCTCGTAAAAGACCTCGCCGGAGTCGCCCAGCTTGAGGATGGGGAGCTTGGCGCCCTTGCCCAGCTCCTGGGCGGAAATATGATAGTAGTCCATAGTCGTACCTCCTTTTGTCATTGAAACAGGTGCTCCAAATTCATCTGGCGGATCATCTTGACGATCTCCTTGGTGCGGGAGCAGCCGAACTTGCCCAGCAGGCCCTTGATCTGGGTCTTAATGGTCACCACCTCCACGCAGCGGAGCCTGGCGATCTCCGCCACCTTCTTGTCCTGGAGCAGCAGCTTGACCAGCTCGTGCTCCGCCGGCGTCAGGTGGGCCACGTTGTTGATGAAGAAAATCAGGGAGCGCTCGCTGCGGCGCAGACGGGCGTACTCCTGCATGACGGTGTTCTGGATCTTTGGGTCCAGCTCCGCCCGCCCCTCGCTGGCCCGGCGGATGTGCTCCAGCAGCCTCTCCTCCTCACAGCCCTTCACCACATAGTCCACCGCGCCGGTGCCCATGGCGCTGGTGATCATGTCGTCGGTCTCATGGGCGGTGAGGAACAGGATTTTGACCTCCGGGTGCCGCGCCGTGATGACCTCGGCGGCCCGGATGCCCGCGTCGATGGTCTCCATTTCGATGTCCATCAGAATCACGTCGCAGGGGACGGTGTCCGCCAGGGAAGCGATCTCCTCTCCGGAGGCGGCGGAGCCCACCACCTCCATATCGCTCTGGGCGGATACCACGTCGCAGAAGTCCTCCCGCAGCAGGGGGAAGTCCTCCGCCACCATCACCCGGATTGTCTTTGCCATTGTGTGATCACTCCTTCTGACGGGGGTCGTAGAGGGGCAGCATGATCTGGAACCGGGCCCCCTCCCCGTCGCGGCTCTCCAGGCGCAGGCGGCCCAGGTGGCTGCGGACGATCTTCCGCACATAGTACAGGCCCATGCCCCAGTTGTAATTGGTGTTTTTGCTGGTGACAAAGGGCTCGAAAATCTTGCCCTGGCGCTCCGGCGGGATGCCCGGGCCGTTGTCCTCCACCTCCAGCACGGTCCACATGCGCTCGGCGCGGACACGAAGCACCACCTGCGGCTCCTCCCGCCCCGCCTGAACGGCCGCCTCATACCCATTGCACAGCAGGTTGCACACCGCCTCGCTCAGGTGGCTGAGATCCGCCAGCACCAATCGGTCGGTGCCCACATCCAGGCGAACCGGCTGGCCGGGGTACTTGCCGTGAAACCGCTCCACCGCCGCCTCCACCAGCCCCTCCACCGGCACGGCCGTGAGGGCAATGGAGTTGTTCTTGACCGTGCGGTAGAGCTCGTCCATCCTCCGCAGCATTCCCTCGTTCAGCTCGTTGAGCTGAACGGCGCAGGCGCGCACCTGCGCCATGTCCGGAGGGTCCCCCGCCAAAGCCCGGGACAGCTTCTTGTGGAGCACCCGGCTGGACAGGAGCTGGTTCTTTACCCCGTGGACAAAGACGGATACTCCGGTGCCCGCCGCGTCGAACTTCCGCTTGAGGATCATATCCTGCCGGGTGTCGTCATAGGTAAGCTGGGTATAGCGCACCAGATTGTAGCTGCCCAGCACCACAAAGAACACCGTGCACAGACCCAGGATGATCCACCCCAGGGCGGGCAGCGCCCCGCTGATGTAGCTGCTGATGCCCAGGCGGATATACTCGGAGATGAACATGTTGTAGATCTGTGCCGGGTCCTTGCTGGCGTAGAGCAGGTAGAGGGTGGAGATACTGGCGAAGGAGAGCAGCACATAGCGGGTGTTGCGCTTGAAAACTGGCATGGTGGTGGCATGGTACTCCTGGAAAAACAGCAGACCCGCCGCCGCCAGATAAAGGATGATCCAGGCCAGCGAAACGTGAATGGTCAGCGGCAGGAGCCAGAAGCGCCCACTCACCACCGTGCGAAACACGGCCGGATAATAATAAACGAGGGACAATGCCGGTACCACACATGCCGCAAGGCGCAGGCTTTTCATCCTGCGCCGGAGGGCCGGGATCATGGTGGCCTCCAGTGCGGCCTGTAGGGCAAACAGGGGAAACAGGGAGCGGCCTACTGCCACCACATAGCCCAGCCGGTCCATAGGGATTGGAAGCGCATGGAGCCACACCTGCAGCTTTGGAACCAGAAACAGGAACTCCCGCTGTTGGGCTGCTGTGCCGCCGATGGCCGCGATATAGACAATGATGCCCGCAAACATGACCAGGTTACACACACTCATGCCCAGCAAATACAGGGAGAGCGAGTCCTTACGCCGCAGAGCCACATACAGCGATGTGGCCAGACACAGTATCAGTACGAGAATCAGCACGGTGCCTCTCCCCCCTGCGTGGATTCACTTCTTTATTATATCGCGTTCTCTCCGCCAGTGCAACGCATAACACAAAGAGCGCCGGGGCTCCGCCAAATACGGAGCCCCGGCGGGGTTGGCAGTCATTTACTTCGCGGCGCTGTAGGCGTCGTAAGCCTCCTGCATTACATCAAAGAGCACATAGTCCTCCACAGGAACATTCTCGGTAATGGTGCCATTATCCAGGAAAATGCCCTGCTGGGTCTCATAGACCGTCTTGATGGCATCCATGTCGCCGCAGACCTCGGTGATGGTCTGCCAGTCGGCCTCGCCAACTGCGGCCAGCATGGTGTCCTCGGGGGCGTCCAGCTCCTTGGCCAGCAACTTGGCCATCTCCTCGGGATGGGCAGCGCGCCAGTCATGAGCCTTGTCCAGGGCCTGGGCAAAACGCACCAGGATGTCGTGGTTGGCCTCGGCGTACTCAGGGGTACAAATGTAGCTGGAGGGGAAGATGGCGCTGTCCAGGAAGTCGGCGTTGGTGCCCAGATCCACGTAGTTGTCGCCCAGAGCGTTCTGCAGGGTGACGGTATTGGGGGACCAGGAGGCGGCGGCGTCAATCTGCCCGGAGATCATGGCGGTGGTCATCCCGTCCACGGTCATCTCTACGGTGTTGATATCATCCATGGTCATGCCGGCACGGGCCAGGGCCTGCTCCAGAATAATCTCAGAGGAGGTACCGGAGGACACAGCAACGGTCTTGCCCTTCAGATCCTCGATGGTTTCAATGCCCTTGGCCTTGTTGCCCACCACCACATCGGACAGGGAGGTGGTGTGATCCATCTGGAAGATTTTTGCCTCGCCCTGAATGCACAGCTTATGGGCACCGTGGCCGATCTGGGAAATGTCAATGTCGCCGGAGGCCATGGCGGCAATTTCGGCGGGGCCGCCCTGGAACTCAAAGGTCTCAACGGTCAGGCCCACTTCCTCAAAGTAGCCCTGCTCAATGCCCACAAACAGGGAGCCGGCGGAGCCCAGGTTGGGCATGTACGCCACGCGGACGGTGGCGGGCTCATAGGTGGGGGTGTCGGCCGCGGGGGTCTCGGTGCCGATGGCAGGGGACTCGGTGTTGGGCGCTGGGGAATCATTGTTGGCGGGAGTCCCGCAGGCGGCCAGGGAGAATACCATTCCGCAGGCCAGTGCAAGAGAGAGCAGTTTCTTCTTCATGATAGTTCCTCCTTAATTATTTATGATGATCCGGCTCATCCCGGAACAATCATACTTACTTGCGGACAGAGAGGTACTCCTGATAGACCTGACTCCAGATGTGATTCTTCAGTTCCAGGAATCGAGGACTCATCTTGGTCTCCTGATCGCGGGGATAGGGGATGTCGATGTCCACAATCTCCTTGACACGGCCGGGGCGGGCACACATGATGACCACCCGCTGGGCCAGAATGATGGCCTCCTCTACGTCGTGGGTGATGAAGAAGCAGGTCTTCTGCTCCTTCTCCCAGGTGTTGAGCAGCTCCTGCTGGAGTTGGGTACGGGTCTGTGCGTCCAGGGCGCCGAAAGGCTCATCCATCAGCAGCACCTTGGGATTGACCGCGTAGGCGCGGGCGATGGCGACGCGCTGCTTCATGCCGCCGGAGAGCTCTTTGGGGTAGGCCTTGGCGAAGCCCTCCAGATCCACCATCTTCAAATACTTGTGGGCCAGCTCCTCGGCCTCCTCCTTGCTCTTACCCTGGAGCTTAAGCCCAAACTGGACGTTCTTCTCCACGGTGAGCCAGGGAAACAGGGCGTACTGCTGGAACACGATGCCACGGTCGGGGCCGGGACCTGTAACCTCTGCGCCATCTACCAAAACCTTGCCCTCGGTAGGGGTCTCCAGTCCGCCGATAATATTGAGCAAGGTGGACTTACCGCAGCCGGAAGGGCCGACAACACAGATAAACTCATTTTCATGAATATCCATATCCACGCCGTTGAGGGCCACCATCTCACCGTTGCGGCCGTTAAACTTCTTGACGACGTGGTCGATATGTACCTTTACTGCTGAATGGTTTCCTGCCATCCCGTAAACCTCCTCTCAAGGAATTTCACAATCTTCTCAAAGCAGATGCCGATAATACCCAGAAGAATGATTCCCATGAGCATTACGTCCATCTGGTAGTATCCATTGGCCTGCTGAATCATCATGCCGATGCCCTTGTCGCCGCCCACAATCTCAGAGGCCATCAGAGTGGTCATAGAGGTGGACAGGCCCAGCCGGGCCGCGACCAGGATGAAGGGAGTGGAGGCCGGGATGGTGATTTTAAAGAAAATATCCTTCTGCTTGGCGCCCAGTACACGGGCCGCCTTGATCAGGGTGGTGTCCACTCCCTTGACGCCCTGATAGATGGTGATAACCATGACCAGGAACGCGGCGATGAAGATGACGGTGACCTTACTGACCTGGCCTACACCCAGTGCTGCGATGATCAGGAACACATAGGCCAGCGGGGGGATGTTGCGGATAAACTGAATCCAGGGCTCCACCACGTGGCGAAAGGGGTCATACCACGCCATGAGGAAAGCCACCGGGATAGATACTACAAACGCGATGGCAAAGCCGGACAGTACACGGGACAGACTGGCCCACACATGGCCCCACAAAACGCCGCTGGCGGCCTTACTGATAAAGGCATCCACCACAGCTTTCGGTGTAGCGAACACCAGTGGCCACGTATAGGCGGCGAACAGCCAGATTGCAATCGCAACGGCCAGTGAAATGAGCACCCATACCCAGTTGGGTATTTTGCTCCAGAAAGACGATTTTTTCAGTCGCATCGAAACCGAGCCTCCTTTGTTGCTTCTCAGTATACAAAAACCAGCCGGTTTCGAAAAGTATGAAGTTTTATCATACTTTCCCGGTACTGCGGTAAAAAACGGCCGGAGCAAACGCTCCGGCCGGGTTCATTGGGAACCGCAGGTTCATAACAGCCGTGCCATGGACGGCAGCTCCGGCCCCAGCAGGGGCCGGCACCAGCCGCAGAAGGCTTCGGTCACGTCGGTGCCGCCGGCGGTGAGGTACTCCGCCGGGAGCACCCGCTCGCCCAGCATGACCTCCTCGATGGGCACCAGGAAGGTCTCGCAGCGGTAGGGCGCGGAGGACAGGCGGCGGAAGGCCACCATCTGCCCCGTCTCCCCGGCCAGCACCGCCCGGCAGGCCGCGCGGCCCGCCTCCTCGGCTTCGGCGGCATCCACCGGGGACTGCCAGGCGATGGAGGCCCGGGCCAGGATGCCCGGCTTCTCGCTGCGGGCCTTGATGCCCAGCCGCCGCACCACCAGCTGCGCCAGGTGGGAGGACACATCTCCGAAGTACGTGGAGCGCCCGGTCTGGAAGATGGGGGGCACGATGGGCTTGCCCTCGTCGTCGTGGAGACCCTCGCTGGCCACCACGACCACGCCGCCCAGCTTGCGGTACATATCGCCCACCCTGTCCAGGAACTCGTCCTCATGAAACGGCCGCTCGGGAGGGTAGAGCAGGTGGGGCGCGTCGCCCTCCTGCTCCCGGGCCAGGGCGGCGGCGGCCGTGGTCCAGCCCGCGTTGCGGCCCAGAGCCTCCAGCACCACCACGTGGATGGGCAGGCTGCGCACGTCCACCCCCAGTTCCCGCACCGTGCCCGCCATGTAGCGGGCCACGCTGCCGAAGCCGGGGCAGTGGTCAGTGACGGCGATGTCGTTGTCCATGGTCTTGGGGATGCCCATGACGGAGATCCCCCTGTCCCGGCACACCGCCGCCAGCTTGCCGCAGGCGTCCATGGTGCCGTTGCCGCCGTTCATCAGCACGTAGCGGATGCGCTTCTCCGCCAGGATATCCGCCATGCGGGCGTAGTCCTCCGCCTCCAGGGCGTCCCGGGAGGTGCCGATGGCGGTGGCGGGGGTGGTGGGCAGCCGCTCCAGCTCCTCCTCGGGCACAGAGCCGAAGTCCAGCAGCTTCTCCTTCAGCAGTCCGCCGGTGCCGCCCACAGCGCCGTAAACATGCTCCACCAGGCCGCTGGCCTGGGCCTCCCGGACCGCCCCATACAGGGAGCAGTTGAGCACGGCGGTGGGGCCGCCCCCGTGAATGATGATCAGGTTCTCCTTCAATGGGGTTCCCTCCTCGTTTTCAGTCCATTTCGTCTCATTATAATGCCGTCCGCCAAAATCCACAAGGAGGATTTCTCGTCATACCTTTTGACAAAGAAGGGGGTGCGCACCAGGCTGGCGCGCACCCCCCTCTTGAACTCCGCTACCGGGCCGCACGGGCGGCCAGGGCCACCCAGCCGTTCTGCTCCCGCCGCTCAAACACGGCCAGGCCATTCCGCTCCAGGGCGGCCTCCACCTCGCCGGCCCGGGTGTCGATGATGCCGGAGCACAGGAACACCCCGTCCGTGTCCAGGAATTCCCCCGCCCGGGCGGACAGGGGTATGATCACGTCGGCCACGATGTTGGCCAGCACCAGGGCGTACTTCTGCCGGGCCAGCTCGGCCACCAGGGCCCCGTCGGTGAGGACATTGCCCGCCCGCACGGTATAGCGGTCCCGCCCGATGCCGTTGAGGGCGGCATTCTCGTAGGCCACGTCCACCGCCTTGGGATCAATATCCACTGCCGCCGCCGCGGAAGCCCCCAGGACCAGGGCGGCGATGGAGAGGATACCGCTGCCGCAGCCCAGATCCAGCACCGGCTTTCCGGGGACGGTGTACCGCTCCAGCCCCATGAGGCAGAGCTGGGTGGAGGCGTGGCTCCCGGTGCCGAAGGTGAGGCCGGGATTGAGGTACAGGGGCGCTTTCCCCGCCGGGACGGGCTCTCCCCGCTCCCACTCGGGCACGATGTAGAGCCTCTCCCCCACCGGCATGGGCTTGTAGTACTTCTGCCAGGAGTGGGCCCAGTCGTTGTCCCCCAGACTGGCGAGCGAATAGGGTTGGTCGATGCCCGCCAGCCATCCCTCAAGCTGCTTCCGGCCGTCGGCGTCGTCGGTGATGTAGAACTTCACCCGGCAGATGCCCTTCATGCGGGCCAGCAGGCCGTCGTCCACGTAGTCCCAGTACTGGTGGTTCTGCTCCAGAAAGGTCTTGAAGTCCTCCTCGTCCTCGATGGCCAGCCCGGTGACCCCATTGCCGGTAAGCCGGGCGCACAGGGCGTCCAGCTCCGCCTCGGTGGTGTCCAGGGTCACTTCCAGCCACTTCACGTCCTCCATCAGCGGTGCCTCCCCAGGAAGAACAGGGCCACGGTGCCCGGGCCGGAGTGGGCACCGATGACGGGGCCCACGTTGTTGAGCACCACGGTCTGCACGCCGAAGCGGCGCTTCACGTCCTCGGCCACCTTGTTGGCGTCCTCCTCGCAGTCGCCGTGGCTGATGAAGACGGTCTGGCCCGCGGGGTCGATGGCGGTCTCCGCCATGTGGTCCACCAGGGCCTTGAGGGATGCATTGCGGCCCCGGGCGGTGCCCACCTTTGTCAGGTGGCCCTCGTCGTCCACATGCATGACAGGCTTGATGGACAGCATGGTGCCCAGTACGGCGGTCGCGGAGGAAATGCGGCCGCCCCGCTTGAGGAAGTGGAGGTCGTCCACCGTAAACCAGTGGCACAGGTGAAGTTTGTTCTCCTCCAGCCAGTCCCGCACCGCGCCGATGCCCCTGCCCTCGTTCTTCATGCGGGCGGCGTACCACACCAGCAGGCCCTGGCCCAGGGAGGCGCACAGGGAGTCCACCACATACACCTTCCGCTCCGGATACTGCTCGGAGAGCTCCTGGGCGGCGATCTGGGCGGAGTGGCAGGTGGCGGACAGGCCGGAGGAGAAGGCCACCACCAGCACGTCCCTCCCCTCCTTCAGGTGGGGCTCTATGGTCTCGGTGAAGTCGGACACATTGACCGCCGAGGTGGTGGCCATCTCCCCCTCCCGGAGCTGGCGGTAGAAGTCCTTCGGGTCGATCTCCCGGTTGTCCGGCCAGTTGCGGTAGGTCTTGTTCCTCATGGTAAAGGACAGGGGCAGCACCTCCACCCCCAGTTCCTTTACCAGCGCGTCCGTCAGATCGGCCGACGAGTCGGTCAGCAGGACATAATCATTCATCTGCAAATTACCTCCAGTATTCACACATACCGGGCACGCCCGGTTATTTTCGGTTCTTCTCCGGCTGGGGCCGCCGCTCCCGCAGCAGTTCCAGAATCCGCTGACAGGCCAGCCGGTCGGCATAGCTGCGCAGAGCGAGGGCCAGGGCCAGGCCGGGCAGCTCCTCCGCCTCGGCGCTGCCGTCCAGGCTGCCCGCCGTCACGTCCAGCGCCCGGTCCAGCTCCTCCCGAAACTGTTCGTACAGCTTCTGGGGCGGCCGCCCCTCCGACGCGGCAGCCAGCAGCAGCCCCGCGTCCTTCACCGAGAGCACCTGCTTGAGGGCGCACAGGGCGGTCAGATAGGCCAGGTGGGTGCGGGAGTACCGCTTTCCCTCGGCCCGGGGCATGGCCCCGTCCTTGATGTAGTTGTTGACCATGGCGGAGGTAAGGCTCTCCCCCTCCCCATAGTGGATGAGCTGACGGGGCATATAGGAAATGAGCTGGTCCATATACAGGCCGATGTCGGGAAATGCCTCCCACTCCACCGGGCGCTCACGCTCGAGGCGCTCCTTCAGCTCGCGGATTTCCTCCACGGACGCCTCCTCCTTTCTGGTTTCAAACATGACGTATCAAAATATTGGTGTTATTATATCACATCGGTTTTCGGTAAGTAAAGGCCCGCAGGGCATGAAAAAGGGCCGCTATGGTCACATAACAAAATTATGTGACCATAGCGGCCCCCGATGCGGTTACATCTCCCAGTCGGCGTAGTCCTCCGCCTCGGAGTCGTCCACAGCGGCGGTGGACAGGCCAGGCAGCATGCCTCTCAGCTTGGCCACCACGGCCATGATCTTGTCCCAGTAGAGCACCGCCGCATAGAGCAGCGCGCCCAGGACGGCCAGCAGGGAAAAGAGCTTCACAAGGGCCCCGAACAACTTCTTCATGGACAGAAAGCCTCCTTCTGCGTTGACACTCTGTGCCGTATGCTTCCAGTGTACACGTTTCCGGTGCAAAATACAAGTGTCCCCTCCCACTTTCTTGAAACTTTTTTCCCTTGTAATTTGAGGCAAAATAGAATACAATAAGAGAACAAATGGGATCCATTCTGCCCCCGCTCCGGCGGGTGTACGCTTGCATTTTCCCACGGAAAGGAAGGATGCGTCCATGAAGCTCCAAACCGAAAAGGGCGAGATCACCATCAGCAGCGACGTGTTCACCAACATCACCGGTGCGGCTGCCACCAACTGCTACGGCGTCAAGGGCATGGCGATGCGCTCCAAGACGGACGGTCTGGTGCATCTGCTGCGCCGGGAGTCCATGGGTAAGGGCGTCAAGGTCACTTACAACGAGGACTCCTCCGTCTCCATCGAGCTGCATATTATGGTGGACAACGGGGTGAACCTGATGGCGGTGAGCCGCTCCATCATGAGCGAGGTTCGCTATATCGTCAGCCGCACCACGGGCGCCGAGGTGCGCAGCGTGGATGTGTGCATCGACTCCATGGTCATCGGCTGAAACGGCCCGCGCCCATCGAAAGGAAGGAACAACCGATATGAGAGAGAGCATTGACGGAGCGTCGTTTGCCCAGGCCATGATCCATGCGGCGGCCTCCCTCAATCTGCAGAAGCAGCAGATCAACGAACTCAACGTCTTCCCCGTGCCCGACGGGGACACCGGCACCAACATGAGCCTGACCCTCGGCACCGCCGCGGCGGAGCTGCGCAAGAAGCAGCCCCGCACCGTGGGGGAGGCCGCCGCCACCAACGCCTCCGCCCTGCTGCGGGGCGCCCGGGGCAACTCCGGCGTCATCCTGTCCCTGCTCTTCCGCGGCTTTGCCAAGGCGGTCAAGGACAAGGACACCATCGACGGCCGCGATCTGGCCATCGCCCTGGATTTCGGCGTGGCCGCCGCCTACAAGGCGGTGATGAAGCCCGCCGAGGGCACCATCCTCACCGTCTCCCGCCTGACGGCGGCCAGGGCCGCCGACGCAGCCCGCCAGACCCCCAACGACCCGGAGGCCGTGCTGGAGGCCGCCATCGCCGAGGGGCAGCTCGCCCTGGAGCACACCACCGAGATGAACCCCGTCCTGAAGAAGGCCGGTGTGGTGGACGCCGGCGGCAAGGGCTTCCTGGTGATCCTCCAGGGCATGCTGGACTCCCTGCGGGGCGTGCCCATGCCCGAGGGGGACAGCGAGGGGGAGGCGAAGGTGGAGAGCAAGACCGACTACGCGGCCATTGCCGCGGAGGAGATCACCTTCACCTTCGACACCGTGTTCATTGTCCGCAAAACCTCTCCCCACAAGGGGCTGGAGGCCTTTGAGGCCTATCTGAACAGCATCGGCGACAGTCTGGTCATCGGCGAGGACGACGACTGCTTCAAGGTCCACGTCCACACCGACATTCCCGGCGCTGCCCTCACCGAGGCTCAGAAGTACGGCACCCTGGAGCTGGCCAAGATTGAGAACATGCGCACCCAGGCGGAGGATCTGGCCGCCGGCCGCCACATCCAGAGCACCGACGATCTGGACGCGGTGGAGGCCGAGCTGGAGGGGAATCACGGGGCACGGAAGATCGCCCCGCCGGAGAAGAAGTACGGCGTGGTGGCCGTGGCGGCGGGCGACGGCCTGGCCGCGGTGTTCCGCGACTTGGGGGCCGACGGCGTCATCAGCGGCGGCCAGACCATGAACCCCTCCACCGACGACATCCTGCGGGAGATCGACGCTACCCCCGCCGAGGTGGTCTTCGTCCTGCCCAACAACAAGAACATCATCATGGCGGCCGAGCAGTGCGTCCGCCTGGTGGAGGGCAAGCAGGTGGTGGTGCTCCCCACCAAGACGATCCCCCAGGGCATCTCCGCCCTGATGGTGATGGATCCCGAGGCGGAGGTAGAGGACAACCGCGCCGCCATGGCGGAGGCCATCGGCCGGGTACACACCTCCGAGATTACCTACGCCGCCCGGGACAGCGACTTCGACGGCTTTGCCATCAAGCGGGGCGACTACCTGGCCCTGACGGAGCACCAGCTCTTCGGCACTGACCGCAAGCTGGAGAAGCTGCTCCGCCGTCTGGCGGAGGCCGAGGCCCAGCAGAGCGCCGAGTTTATCAACATCTTCTACGGCGAGGATGTCAGTGAGAAGGAGGCCCAGAAGGCCCTCAAGCTCTTTACCGAGTGCTGTCCCAACGCCGAGATCACCCTGCTTTCCGGCGGTCAGCCTGTCTATTACTATATGATCTCCGCCGAATAAGCCCACGCAAACAAGAAAAAGGTACGCCCCGCGGGGCGTACCTTTTTTGTGTTTCTGCATCAGAGCACCTTGGACAAAAACTCTCTGGTGCGCTCCTCCTTCGGATTGGCAAAGAAGGCGTGGGGCTCGTTCTGCTCCAGAATGTGTCCGCCGTCCATGAACAGGACGCGGGAGCCCACCTCCCGGGCGAAGCCCATCTCGTGGGTGACCACCACCATGGTCATGCCCTCGTCGGCCAGCTCCTTCATGACCTCCAGAACCTCGCCCACCATCTCGGGGTCCAGGGCGGAGGTGGGCTCATCAAAGAGCATGACCTTGGGCTTCATGGCCAGGGCCCGCACGATGGCGATGCGCTGCTTCTGCCCGCCGGAGAGCTGAATGGGATAGGAGTCCGCCCGGTCCTTGAGACCCACCCGGTCCAGCAGCTTCTCCGCTTCGGCGTCGGCCTCCTCCTGGCTCATGAGCTTGGTCTTGACCGGGGCCAGGGTGATATTTTTCCGAATCGTCATGTTGGGGAACAGGTTGAAGTGTTGGAACACCATGCCCATCTGGCGGCGGATGGCATTGATGTCGGTCTTGCGGTCGTTGATCACGATCCCCTCAAAGGAGATTGTGCCGGAGGTGGGGGTCTCCAGCAGGTTCATGCAGCGCAGGAAGGTGGACTTTCCGGAGCCGGAGGGCCCGATGATGACCACCTTTTCCCCCTGCTCGATGGTCTCGGAGATATCGTCCAGAACCAGGTTCTTTCCAAAGCGCTTGGTCAGGTGTTCAACGGCGATCACTTTCCCTCAGCCTCCTTTCCATTTTGGCAAAGATGACGGAAAGTACCTTCGTAATGCAGAAGTAGACGACGGCAATGATAATCAGCGGCGGCATGGCGTCCATGGTACGGCTCTGTACCGTGGAATATGCCTTGGTCAGGTCGGTCATACCGATGTACCCCACCACGGCGGTCTCCTTCACCAGCACAATAAACTCGCTGGCATAGGTGGGCAGGCAGTTCTTGATGCCCTGGGGGAAGATGATGCTCCACATCGTCTGTCCGTGGGTCAGGCCCAAGCTGCGTCCCGCCTCCATCTGCCCCTTGTCCACCGCAAGGATGCCGGAGCGGAAAATCTCCGCCGTATAGGCCGCGGAGTTGAGGCCGAAGGCGATGATGCCCACCGCTGTCTTGTTGGTCCAGGTGACCAGCACCACGAAGTAAATAAACATGAGCTGCACCACCACGGGGATGCCGCGGATGACGTCGATGTACGCCTTGGCAGGGCCGCGCAGAATCCTGTACCGGGAAATTTTCATCAAACAGAGGAGCATTCCCAGCACCGTGCTGATGCAGATGGCGCCGAGGGTAATGGCCAGTGTGTTCCCCAGGCCGGAGAGATAGAGCTTCCAGCGGTCGGCGGCGACAAACGCCAGGTAGAAGCGGTCACCCAGCTTGGCAAGCTCTTGTAGAAACAGCTCCACCGAAAAACCTCCTTTTTCGTTTTTTCCAAAACACAGGGAGAGCCTGCGCCGCCCAATGCGGCGCAGGCTTTCCACTTTTTAGTTGGCTTTGTTTATTTCAGCACCACGATCGCCTGGGTAGCCTCGTAGTACTCGTTGGTGAAGTCCATGACCTGCTGCTTCTCCTCGGTGATGGAGATGCCGGCGGCCAGGAAGTCCACCTTGCCGCTTTGCAGGGCGCCGGGCAGGGCGTCGAAGTCCATGTTCTCAATCTCCAGATCATAGCCCATGGTGGCGCACAGGTACTTGGCGTAGTCGATATCGAAGCCCATCAGGGTCTCGCCGTCGTCGCCCACGTACTCAAAGGGCTCGAACTCGGCATTGGTGCCCATGGTCAGGGTGCCCTTGGACTCATAGGAGGGCAGCTCGGGCAGCTCTACATCCTCGTTGGAAATGTGCTTCTGCACCAGCAGGTCGTAGGTGCCGTTCTCGTTCAGGGTCTCCATGGCGGCGTTGAACTCCTCGGTGAGCTCGGAGCCCTTGGGCAGGCCGATGGCATAGGCCTCCTTGGTGTCGGAGGCGGCGAAGGGCAGGATCATCATTTTGTCGGCGTTGGCCTCCACCAGCTTCTGGGCGGGCAGGGAATCCACCACCACGCAGTCCACGCGGCCGTTGAGCAGCTCCATGCCGCAGGCAGTGACCGCCTTGAAGCGGCTGACTGTGGCATCGGGGTAAGTATCGCTCACCAGTGCGTCGCCGGTGGTGCCCTCCTGTACCGCGATCTTGGCGGTAGCCAGGGCGTCAGCGGAGGTCCAGTTGGCGGGACTGTCGGCGGCGGGAGCGCCGCTTTCTGCCACAGGGGGCGTGCTGCCGGCGGGGGTTTCGTTGGTGTCGTCGCTGCCTCCGGAGCAGGCGGTCAGCAGACCGAGGGACAGAACTGCGGTCAGGCCGAGGGCGGCCAGCTTCTTACTTTTCATAGTGCATTCTCTCCTATTCCTTGTGTGCCCTGCGTGGGCTTTTTTGATGTTCTTATTATACACTATATTCATAAAAATGCAATATTTATTCATTCGTCAAAGCACACAAAAAAGAAAGGGCGGAGCCATGCGGCTCCGCCCTTTTGTCCAATCAGAGAGAAATTTAACCCTTGGTAGCGTGGAAGAACAGGAAGTTGCCCAGCGGGGTGTAGTACATACCGTGGACATCGTCCGCCACCATGTAAGGCTGAGAGTAATAATACAGGGGGGCAATGGCCTGGTCCTCGCCCACGAGCAGATCCTCGGCCTGGTGCATCAGCTCCATACGGCCAGCAGCGTCGGAGTCGCTCAGGACCTTGGTCATGATGGCGTCGTACTCCGCGTTGGAGTAGTGAGCGTCGTTGTTGCCGTTGTCGGTCATAAACATATCCAGGAAGGACACGGGGTCGTTGTAGTCGGCAATCCAGCCGTTGCGGCAGATGCTGTAGTCGCCCTTGGAACGGGTCTCCAGGAACACGTTCCAGTCCTGGTTATTCAGAGTGACCTCAACGCCCAGGACGTTCTTCCACATGGACTGGAGGGCCTCGGCCACGGCCTGGTGCTTGTCGTCGGTGTTGTACAGGTAGGTGGTCTCGGGGAAGCCCACGCCGTTCTCATAACCGGCCTCGGCCAGCAGCTTCCGGGCCTCCTCGCAGTTGGCCTCATAGTCGTCCTTGGACACGCTCCAGTAGCTGCCGCCCACAGTGCGGAAATCGTCGCCGGAGGTACCCTCGGCGTCTACCACGCTTACGGGCACCCAGGCGTCAGCGGCAATCTCGCCGGCCTGCGTCACTTGCTCCACGATGTAGTTGCGGTCGATAGCCAGGGAGAAAGCCTTGCGCACCAGGGGATTGTTGAAGGGCTCCTTGGTGTTGTTGAAGCAGGCGTAGTAGCTGCCCAGATAGTCGCCGGGGATCACGGTGCCGTCAGTCAGCAGCGTGGCCATCTCATCCGGGGGAGGATTCTGCATGTAGTCCAGGTCGCCGTTCTTGAACGCGGTGAGCTGGGCGTTGGCATCGTCCATCAGCTTGAAGGTCAGCTTCTCCAGGGTGATGTTGGAGGCATCATAGTAGTTCTCGTTGGGCACCATGACGATCTCGGCGTCGTGGGTCCAGGAGGCCATCTTGAACGCGCCGTTGGTCACATAGGTGCTGGGATCCTGGGTCCAGGTGGCGTTGCCCTCCACGATGTCCTCACGCAGAGGCATGCAGTTGGGGAACGCGCAGATGTCCAGGAAGTAAGGGCAGTTGTAGGTCAGAGTGACCTCAAAGGTGTGCTCGTCGGGAGCGGCGACGCCCAGCTCCTCCTTGGGCAGCTCGCCGGCGATGATCTCGTTGGCGTTCTTTACCATGGCGATAATGGTGTTGTAGGGAGAGGCGGTGGCGGGATCCACCAGGCGGCGCCAGGAGTACACGAAGTCGTTGGCGGTCACGGGCTGGCCGTCAGACCACTTGGCATCCTCACGCAGCTTGAAGGTGTAGGTATAGGTACCGTCCTCATTCGGAGTGACAGTGGGCTCCTCGGCGGCCATGCCGGGCTCCAGCACGGCGGTAGCGCCGTTGCGCCCGTCGCCGGAGGGATCGCTGTCCACCCACTTGTAGAGGCCCTCAAACAGGTGGGTAATCATAACGTTGCCGTCCACAGTACGGTTCATGCTGGGATCCATGGTCTCGGGCTCGGACGCGAAGCACACGTTCAGCTCGTTCGCAGCACCGGTGGTGCCGGTCTCCACGGGAGTGCTCCCCTCGGGAGCCGGGGTGGTCTGGGTATCTCCGGTGCCGCAGCCGGCCAGCAGGGACACGGACAGCGCAGCGGTCAGGCCCAGAGCAAGGACTCTGCTCTTCTTCATTCGCTTTGTACCTCCAATCAATTGTGATCCTCTATTTTGTACCAAAATGCCCAAAAGCATTGATACACTATGTATCGCTGCCCCGTTCCGGGGCAGCGGACAGGGGTACCCCTGTCCATTGCAAAAATACATTTGTCTTTAATAGTCTACATTATAGCACATGGCAGACGCTTTGTAAAGCCGCACTTTACCAGATACTGTCTGCTCCAAATCACGGCAAGGCTCTGAAATCAGCCCAGCAGATGACAGCCAGCCCAGTAAAGTCACGGACATTTCCTGCGGGAAATGTGTCGCTTCGCTTCAACGCCGCGCCTTCCAGGGGGAACCAGTTCCCCCTGGACACGCGCCTGCGGCGGGATACCCCCGCCGCTGGCAAAACCACTGATGCCGGGACTCCGCTTACCCCAGCAGATGGCACGCGGCCCAGTAAAGGCGCGGACATTTCCTGCGGGAAATGTGTCGCTTCGCTTCAACGCCGCGCCTTCCAGGGGGAACCAGTTCCCCCTGGATACGCGCCTGCGGCGCGATACCCCCTCCGCTCTCCGAGGGGGACCGAAACCGACCGTCACGTAGGGCGGGGGCTTGCCCCCGCCGTCGGCAAAACCACTGTGCCGGAACCTCGCTTACCCCAGCAGATGGCACGCAGCCCAGTGCCCAGGCGCGTGCTCCTTGAACTCCGGCACGGCCTCCTTGCACTTGTCGGTGGCGTAAGGGCAGCGGGTGTGGAACCGGCAGCCCTTGGGCGGGTGCATGGGGGAGGGAATATCGCCCTCCAGCACGATGCGCTGGCGCTGGCGGCTGACCTCGGGGTCTGGCACCGGAACGGCGGAAAGCAGGGTCTTGGTGTAGGGGTGGAGAGGATTCTTGTTGAGCTCATAGCTCTCGGCCAGCTCCACCAGGGAGCCCAGGTACATGACGCCGATGCGGTTGGAGATATGGCGCACCACCGACAGGTCGTGGGCAATGAACAGGTACGTCAGGCCCAGCTCCTGCTGCATGTCCTCCAGCATGTTGACCACCTGGGACTGGATGGACACATCCAGAGCGGAGATGGGCTCGTCGCAGACGATGAACTCGGGCTTGACTGCCAGGGCGCGGGCAATGCCCACGCGCTGCTGCTGGCCGCCGGAGAACTCGTGGGGATAGCGGTTTGCGTGCTCGGTGTTCAGACCCACCATGCCCAGCAGCTCTTTGATCCGGTCGGTGCGCTCGGCCTTTGAGGAGCAGAGCTTATGGATGTCCAGAGCCTCGCCGATGATCTCGCCCACTGTCATGCGGGGGTCCAGAGAGGCGGAGGGGTCCTGGAAGATAATCTGCATCTTGCGGCGGTAGGGCAGCATATTGACCTGCCTGCACTTGGGAACCTTGACGTGCTGCTTCTCACCGTTCTCACCGGCGGGCCAGGGGTCCTGTCCCTCGAAAATGGTTTCGCCGCCGTACTCGATGCGGCCGGAGGTGGGGGTGTAGAGCTGGAGAATGGTTCGGCCCAGGGTGGTCTTGCCGCAGCCGGACTCGCCCACCAGACCCAGGGTCTCGCCCCGGCGGATAAAGAGGGACACGTCCTCCACCGCCTGGACGCCGGGCCCGTGAACGCCCTTGACCGGAAAGTATTTTTTCAGGTGGTCCACTTGAACCAGGATGTCATTCTTCTCACTCACGGCCGCTCACCTCCTGATCCTGTACCGGCTTCTCCTGTCCGGCCTTGTCGAGCTGATCCTGCACCCGCAGCCAGCAGGCGGAGCGGTGGCCCTCGCCCAGCTCCACGTAGGGGGGCATCTTCTGCAGGCAGATCTTCATGGCATGCTCACACCGGGGGGCGAAGGGGCAGCCCTCGGGGGGATTGAGCATGTCCACGGGCGTACCCTCGATGGGGATCAGCCGCTCATAGCTCTCGGCGTCCACGCGGGGCATGGAGCGCAGCAGGCCCACGGTGTAGGGGTGGCCGGGCTTGTAGAAGATGTCGTCTACCGGCCCCTGCTCCACGATCTTGCCGGCATACATGACGGAGACCTTGTCGCAGATCTCAGCTACCACGCCCAGGTTGTGGGTGATGAAGATAATGCCCATGTGAGTCTTCTTCTGGAGCTCCTTCATGAGCTCCAGAATCTGGGCCTGAATGGTCACGTCCAGAGCAGTGGTGGGCTCGTCGGCAATCAGCAGCTTGGGGTGGCAGATGAGGCCCATGGCGATCATGACACGCTGGCGCATGCCGCCGGAGAACTCGTGAGGGTACTGCTTCATCCGCTTGGCCACGTTGTTGATGCCCACCAGCTCCAGCATCTCCATGGCCCGCTTGGCGGCGTCGGCCTTGGAGATTTTCTTGTCGTGGGCCCGCAGGGCCTCGATGAGCTGGTTGCCCACGGTGTAAACGGGATTGAGGCAGGTCATTGGGTTCTGGAAAATCATGGCCACCTCGCTGCCCCGGAAGGAGGCCATCTCCTTCTTGCTGAAGGCCAGGACATCCCGGCCCTCGAAGGTGATGGAACCGCCGATGACCTTGCCGGGGGACTGGAGCAGGCCCATGATGGAGTAAGCCTCCTGGCTCTTGCCGGAGCCGGACTCGCCCACAATGCCCATGACCTCGTCGTAATCCAGGTCATAGCTGATGCCGCTGACGGCCTTGACCTCACCTGCGGGGGTAAAGAAGGAGACCCGCAGATCCTTGACTTCCAGCAGCTTGCCGGACTTTTCGTTCTGTTCCATTGATTGTCTCCTCCTCTCTTATTTCTTCAGACGGGGATCCAGGGCGTCCCGCAGGCCGTCGCCAAACAGGTTGAAGGACAGGATCATAATGCTGATGATGATAGCGGGAATGATCAAACGGTAGGGGTAGGTGCTGATGCCGCCCAGCGCGTCGGAGCACATGGAGCCCAGGCTGGTCAGGGGAGCCAGCACGCCCACGCCCAGGAAGGACATGAAGGACTCTGTGAAGATGGCGGACGGGATCTGCAGGCAGGTGGTGGCCACGATCTGGCCGATGCAGTTGGGCAGCAGGTGCCGCTTGATGATCCGGCCGCTGGAGGCGCCCAGGGCACGGGCCGCGGTCACGTATTCCTGTTTCTTGAGGGTGAGGATCTGGCCGCGGATGATGCGGCTCATACCCACCCAATACAGGCAGGCAAAGGCAATGAACATGCCCATCAGGTTGGGGCCCACCTTCTTAAAGAACTCCGCCAGGAAGAAGCCCTGGTGGTCGGTGATGAACTGGGTGACATGGGGGCCCATGGCCGTGGCGATGAGCAGGATGATCAGCACGTCAGGCAGGGAGTAGATAACGTCCACGATGCGCTGCATGACCACATCCACCGTACCGCCGAAGAAGCCGGAGATGGAGCCGTAGAGCGCACCAATGACCAGCACGATCAGCGCGGCGGTGAGGCCGATGATCATGGACACTCGGGTGGCAAACATGGTGCGCACCATGATATCGCGGCCGTAGCGGTCGGTGCCGAACACATGGGGGAACACCTTCTCGCCGTCGGCGATGCGCTGCAGCTCGTCGTTGGAGTAGCCGAAGGGCTGGGCGGAGTAGCCCAGGGCCTTGTAGATCTCCTCCTCGCTCATACCCTCGTACTCGGCGCCGCCGCCGGCCTTGGCCTGGGCGCGGATGAGCGCCTTGTCCTTGCTGCTGAGCTCCTCGCCGCGGGCGGCCGCCTCCGCTTCAGCGGCGGCAACGGCCTCGTCGGGGTCCTGGGAGGAGGTGGCCTCCTTATAGGCCTGTTGGGCCTCAAGGGAGTAATGCCAGGGGTAGAGGTTCTCTGCGCCGGCGTTGAACTGGTCGTATCCGTAGGGTACCAGCATGGGGCCAACAAAAGCGAACAGCACCAACAGTACAATCACGCCCAGGGCCACCATGGCCACCACGTTCTTGCGCAGGCGGCGCCAGGCATCCGCCCAGTAGGATACGCTCTTGCGCTGCTGGATGAAGTCCTCCTTCTCCCCGCTGGTAGCCGGGGCGAAGTCCGCCGCCGTCAGGTCGTTCAGCTCCAGCAGGGGGTCCACATCGGGCTGAAGGGAGCCAAAGACAGCTTTTTTCTGTTTCTCTGCCATTTTTACTCTCCTTTCGTCAGATCGATGCGGGGGTCCACCACGCGGTAGAGGATGTCAACCACCAGGTTCATGATGACCACCAGGGTCGCCAGGAAGATGGTGGTGCCCATGATGATGAAGTAGTCGCGGTTCTGCACGGACTGCACCAGATAGCGGCCCAGGCCGGGAATGGTGTAGACGGTCTCCACCACGAAGCCGCCCACCAGGGTGAAGGCGGTGAGGGGGCCCAGGTAGGTGATGACGGGGATGACACCATTGCGCAGGGCGTGCTTGAAGATGATCCTGGGGGTCAGCAGGCCCTTGGCCCGCGCGGTCTTGATATAGTCCTGGCCCAGGGCGTCCAGCATGGAGGAGCGGGTCAGGCGGGCAATATAGCACATGGGGTAAAGGCCCAGGGCCAGACAGGGCATCAGGTAGGCCTTGGCCCCCTGGGAGGCGTCAAAAATAACGTTGATGCCCATGAATTTAAAGGGCGCCCCATCATTGCAGAAAAGCATCAGCAGGAAGGTGGCCACCACGAAGCCGGGCATGGACACACCCAGGGTACACACCACCCGTAAGACGCTGTCTACCCATTTCCCACGGTTATAGGCCGCCAGACAGCCCAATGGTATGCCCACCGCCACGGCCCATACCAGGGCGATGACGCCGATCTTTGCGGAGAGGGGGAACTTCTCCGTGATGATGTCCAGCACCGGACGGTCCTTCTGCATCTTCAGGGAGACACCGAAGTCCTGGTCCACGATGACTCCCTTGAGGTAGCGCAGCATCTGAACCCCAAGGGGGTCATCCATCCCGTACTTGGCCTCCATGGCCGCCTTCTGCTCCGGCGTAATCTTTTCGTCGTTGAACGGGCTGCCCGGCACGGACATCATCAGGACGAAGGTGACGCAGGCAACGACCAGAATGGTGATGAGGGCCATGATCACCCGTTTCACAATGTATTTTGCCATTCTTTCACTTCCCATATTATTCTCTGTTCACGCAATCGAAACTGCCCCATCGTAAGTGTTTCTCCATTTTATCGTAATTTGTCCCATGCGTCAAGAGTATGGCCCTCCAAATTTGATGGAAACTCCCCCTAATCTTGCATGTGTCCTTCATACAAAGACAATTTTCCGCTTATCTGTCCACATATTATTTCGCTGTCAGACGCTTTTCGAGTTGTGCCAGCCAAAAAACCGCCTTTTTTCATAGTGTGGAATTTAAATATTCCGTATATTATTCACCTATTCGCCCTCTTTATGCAATTTCGGCCGGGCATGCAATTCCCACCGCTTGAATCGCTTTTCTGCATAAATTGCAAAAAGGCGGGCACGGACCGATGTCCGCGCCCGCCATGGGCTCCGCTCAGTCGAAGCCCAGGCCCATATAGCCGTGGGTGCCCTCCCCCCAGAGCGCCCGCTTTTCGGCGCTGTACCACTTAATCATACCGAAGGGCTGGAGGTAGCTACCCTTCATGCCATCCCATAGTGCAGGGGTGCGCACATAGCAGCGCGCCCCGGGGAGCACCCGTTCCAGCGCCGCCAGCCCGCGGCCCATCTTGTCCGGGGACAGCAGCAGCTCCTTGAACAGCACACTCTCCCCGTCGGTGTACTCGGCGGCGGCGCAGCCCTCCGCGCCGTCCACGCTCAACCGGTACAGCCCGCCCCCCGACAGGCGGCCCATGCCCTGCTGGTAGCGGATCAGCTCTTCCGGGTAGTCCACGGCGGGCGCCCCCTCCAGCAGGCGGCGCCGGATGGTGTTGTACTCCCCCGGCTCCACGGGTTCTGCCCGGTCGCCCTCCGCCGCGGGCTGGAGCATGCTCTTGAGCAGCTCCAGCTTCCGGGTGGAAAAGCAGGGCGCAAAGCCCACCGTCCCGAAGAATTTGAACAGGCTTGGCTCGGCGGGCACAGTGGTAACGCAGTCCGCTCCCCGCTCGGCCAGATAGCCGTCCACGAAGCGGAGAAGCTGCCGGCCGTAGCCCTTGCTGCGCGCCCCGGGGTCGGTGGCCAGGGCGTAGATATACCAGCCCGAGGCGGTTCCGCCGCCGGGCAGGGTCAACGTCTGGGGCAGCAGGGCCAGCATGGAGGCCAGCCGCCCCTCCTCCACCACCTCAAGAACGTCGGCTGAGGCCCCGCAGCACTCGTAGAACCAGTCGATATAGCGGTCCTCGTCCCCGAAGGCCGCCTTCCACAGCGCCTTCTGGGCCGGAACCTCCTCCGGACGGCCGGGACGCATCTCCAACATAAGCTGCTCCTTTCTTATCGCTTCAAAAACCGTCACTTCATAACCGCCGTGTGCTTTTCCACCATCAGGTCGGGGTAATAGCTCTGCTTGGCTTTGCGCAGGCCCTCCACGCCCATGTCGTCCTCCCGGTTGAGGTACCGGATCTCCGGGTGGCGGGCCCGCACCCAGCGGGCGAACTCCCGGTTGATCATGGCGTAGGCCCCCTGAAGCTCGCCGTAGGCCTTCTCGAAGTGCACGTCGTAGGTGTCGGCGGACAGCCTGTCACCGATGGTGAAGGCCACCACCTCGCCGTATACCCGGATGAGGCCGCCCTCAAGGCCCAGCTCCTCATAGTGCTCCATGGCGGTGCGCAGGGCAATTCCCTCGTCTCCCAGATCCCGCTCCTCGGCGTCTCCCTCCCGCTGGAGGGAGCGGCGGTACCACTCCTTGTCCATCTCCAGGCACTCGGGCAGGGTGGCCGGGGTGATCTCCTCGTAGGTCCAGGTGGGGTTGTTCTCTACAAAGCGGTTTAAAATGGTACCTATAGAAAGGACAGTACTCTGA
>NZ_JH417844.1:7023-13120 GCF_000239295.1 Flavonifractor plautii ATCC 29863 | reverse complement strand
CTTTTCAATTTGCGAAAATTATTGTACCTTATCCCTTTGCGATATGAATTACCGAGCTGTGCAAGAGAAAAGAAAACACCTGAAATACCAAGGCTTTCTCCCATGGAATAAGGGTAGGAGTATTGGACAGTCTAAGAAAACTGTTCAATACTCCTACCCTTGTCCATATGTCTGCGGACTTCAATCTGGATATTTACAACCCGAGAGATCTGGCCTTCCGGCCGGCGGCACTTTTGTGCCATACAAGCGTTTTGCCGCAGGCAAAACCTTAGCGCAGGCGGAATCCACTCCCGCCGAGCATGTAAAATTCACTGTGGTATCCATAAAAAGGATTCAGGTGCAAAGCTATATTTCACAGCAGTTTCAGAATTTCAGGATATAACCCGTAATTGGGTTCTCGATTAAAATTCTTTATCATTATAGCCCCTCATTTTTGATTAGCCTGCTTTGATCATAGACTCGTTTTGTGATTTGCAGACTATGTTGTCCCTTGTAAAATGCCACCCTCCTATTGCATTATAACAAAAACTATCGATAAGAATTCCTGAAAGATGATCACTAGAAAAAGAACGGGTATCGCTATCAATAATGTGCTGTTCCTTTAAGATAATTGACCCCATATAATCACCTTTTTCACATTATCTTACTTCTTCATAAAGCAATAGATTTCAATGCTTAAAAAATCTGAAGTTGCTGAAATTTTCTCTTTTCGGTTGAACCTTGTGTACACTCTAGTATAATTACCGTGTGGCGTATACCCAGATGATTGTTGGCATAGAAATTTATTTTCATTTGATCCGTTTCTGAATATCTTCCACAGACGGCAGTTGCTTTTCTAACTCCTTCGGCAAGTTGTTGGTGATTTGGTATGCGCTTACCCCAATCGGTTTGCTCATATCCTTGAGAGAATATTCTGCTACAAGGTCGTTTTTACTTTTACACAGAAGCAGCCCGATAGAAGACGCATCCTGTTCTTTTTTCAGAATGGCATCTACTGCGGAGAGATAAAAATTGAGCTGACCGGCATACTCCGGTTTGAATTCACCTGTTTTTAACTCAATTACCACATAGCAGCGCAGATTCAGATTGTAGAAGAGCAGATCAATGTAAAAATCATCGCCACCCACATTGAGGTGATACTGATTGCCCAGGAAAGCGAAGCCAGTCCCAAGCTCCAGCAGGAGCTTGGTCACGTCCCTGACCAGAGCTTGCTCAATATCACGCTCTACCATATCTTCCTTGAATGGGATAAAGTCAAAAATATACGGATCTTTCATCGTCTGTACAGCCAACTCACTTTGAGGCGAGGGAAGCCGTTTTTCAAAGTTGGACACCTTGTCTGCCAGCACCTGCCGTTGATACAGACCGCTCTCAATTTGGTGAACCAGTACACTGTGCGACCAGCCGTTTTCCGTTGCTTTCTGAATGTACCAGATTCTTTCTTCCTGAACTTTTACCTTGTCCAGAATCGCTATATTGTGTGACCAGGGAATTTGTGCAGACACCGTCTGCACAAATTCCAGATCCGGATAGGTCTGGGCAAATTTTGCCATATACTTCAGATTTCGCACAGAATAACCCTTGCTGCCTGGAAATTCCCTCCGGATATCTGCGGCCAAGTTTTCAATGAATTTATTGCCCCAGGCTTTGTGTTCATTGATAATACGGCCAATGCTGTGATAGAGAAGAATCAGGGTAGTGTTAACTTGGACGGCCGCATGATATTGGGCTGATTTAATTTCCTGCTTTACAAGGTCAACAGTAGCGAGATACTCGCTTGAATTCATCAGCATGCTGTCTTTCCCTCCTTCTCCAGCAAGTCATCCAGCAGCCCCTGGCACCCCGCCAGCACATCCCGCCAAGTGGTGTCGAAGTCATCGGTGTACCAGGGATCGGCCACCTCCTGCTCCGGGCGGCCGGCGTATTCCATCAGAAGGTGCATCTTGTCGTTGAAGTCGCCGCCGCAGATGCGATACATGTTGCGGAGGTTGGCCTGATCCATTCCAATGAGCAGGTCGTACTCCTCGTAGTCGCTGTTGCGGAGCTGACGGGCGGCGTGGCCATCGCAGGAGATGCCGTGTTCCGCCAGCTTCCGCCGGGCTGGGGGATAGACTGGGTTGCCGATCTCCTCCCGGCTGGTGGCCGCCGAAGCAATCTGAAACTCGCCCTTCAGCCCCGCCTTTTTCACCAAGTCCTTCATCACATACTCGGCCATCGGGCTCCGACAAATATTTCCATGACACACGAAAGGGATCTTCTTCATGCTCCAGACACCCCGCTGATACTGTGTTGCTCTCAGTATAACAGGTATTGTCCGGTTCGTCGAGTCCTTCCCGCAGCCATGCCCTGACCTGGATCTTTTCCAGCAGCTCCACCTTTGTCCAGCGGTGCTCCAGCGTAGCCCGGAGATACCAGTCGCGCTCCTGGCTGCTCTCACAGACCTCCAGAATGGCCACGTTTTGCGTCCAGCCCAGTTTCAGGGCCAGCGCCCGCAACTCTAGGCTATCCGCATAGGCCCAGTAAAATTCCCGCATCCGCCGCAGGTTTCGCGGGGAGAAGCCTCTGTCCCCAGGGTAGTTTGACTGGAGATACTCGGCGGCCATGACCGCCGCGCCCTTTTCCTGGCGGGCACAGACGGCCCTGCCGATCTCAAAGTACAGCTCCATCTGCGGGAGACCCGCCCCCATGAGCTGATCCAGCATCCCATACATGGCGCTGTAATCGGTTGGTTTTCTGACGTTCATTGGGCTCTCCTTTCCGGCACCCCGCGCCTAATTAGTCATAACCATAAAAAGGAGCACGGCGATTGATACGCTGTGCTCCTTTTTATGGTCAGCTATGTGAGTGTTTGGAAGATGTCGCTCTCTAGAGCCACCACGTCCTCCAGTGGGATCTCTGTCCCGTCTGTCAAAACCAGGATCCGCTCCAGTTCTCTGAGCTTTTTCAGCCGGCCGGTGGTGGTGAGGTAAGCCCCGCCGTCCTTCTTTTCGTCCCGCTGGAACCAGGTGACGGTGAGCTCCGGCCGCTCGTCCATGTACTCCAGCAGCACGGCCTGCCTCCGGTCCAGCTCTGCCTTGGTGTCCTCGTCCAACTCTATCCTCTGCTCCGTCAGCCGGGCGGTCTCCGCGATGGCGGCCCCGTGGCCGCTCAGGGCGGCGAATGGGCTGAAAATCGCGGCCCGGTCGCGGATGGGCATCCGGGGGTGCCGCTTGGAGGTGGGATGCGGGAGGTTTATGATGTCGTCGTATGGCCCGCTCACGCTTGATGCCCTCCGATCGTTTGGTTGCGCTCTTTGGCCGTGGCGCCATCCTCCAGGTTCATCCCCTTGAGGATGGCGTTCTTGCCGTACCGCTTCTTGATGCCCAGCATGGCCTCCTGGAGCTTTCGCTCCCGGGTGTGGGCGGCCTTGTCCGCCTGTTCCTGCGCCTCTCTGACGGCATAGTCGGTGAACAGGTCCATCTGCTCCGCCTCATGCGCCTTGGGTGCCTCCGCCTCGTCCAGCAGCTTGTTGGCGCTGATGCTTAAGCGGCGGATCAACAGGTTCTTATCCACGATCCGGTCGTAGAGGGCCGCTGCCGCTTTCTGCAAGTCATTGGCGGACGAGGTGTAGGTGAAGTTCTCCGTGCCCACTGCGTGCTTGGGGATGCTCCGTCCGTAGCGGTCAGTGGTCACCGGGCCATGGTAGTTCTGACGGCGGCCCGGGTCGTCCAGGTTCTCCCGGTCATAGCCCACAGTGAGCACCAACTGGTTGGTCACCAGCCGCTTGTCCACCAGATCCAGCGCCAGGGCATCCGCCATCTCCCGCACCACCAGACGGGCCTTGTCAAAGTCATAGGGGCACTGAAGCACCTGGCCGGAGACGATGCTCTTGTTCTCCGGCTTGTACGCCTTCACGTCCGCGATGGTGCAGGGCTCCCAGCCCCAGGCGTGGTCGATCAAAATCTCCGCGTTGACCCCGAACAGCTTGTAGAGCAGTTCCTCATTGTGGTAATCTGTGGGCTTGCCAATGGAGCACCGAGCGATGTCCCCCATGGTGTACAGGCCGTTGGCCTCCAGCTTGCCCGCGTAGCCCTTGCCCACCCGCCAGAAGTCCGTCAGGGGCCGGTGCGCCCAGAGCAGGCGGCGGTAACTCTCCTCCGTGAGCTTGGCGATGCGGACGCCGTGCCGGTCAGCCCGGATATGCTTGGACACAATATCCATGGCTACCTTGGCCAGATACAGATTGCTTCCCATCCCCGCCGCAGCGGTAATGCCGGTGGTGTTCAGAATATCCAAAAGGATGGTCTGGGTCAGATCCCGGGCCGTCATCCTGTAGGTGTCCAGGTAGTGGGTCAGATCGATAAACACCTCGTCGATGCTATAGGGGAAGATGTCCTCCGGCGCGATGTATTTCAGGTAGACGCTGTAGATTCTCGTGCTCCAATCGATATAGTGGGCCATTCTGGGCGGGGCCACCAGGTAGTCCAGAGCCAGAGAGGGGTTCTCCTGCACCGACCGGTCGTGCCAAGAGGCGCCGGTGAACCGCCGGCCCGGGGCTTGCCGCTGCCGTCGGAGGTTGACCTCTTTGACCTTCTGTACCACCTCAAAGAGCCGGGCCCGGCCTGAAATGCCGTAGGCTTTGAGGGAAGGGGTCACGGCCAGGCAAATGGTCTTGTCCGTTCGCCGCTTGTCCGCCACCACCAGATTGGTGGTCATGGGGTCCAGCCCCCGCTCTACGCACTCCACCGAGGCGTAAAAGCTCTTGAGATCACAGCAGACATAGCACTTTTCTTTCACACCCCTGTCCCTCCTCTCTGACTTAGTATATCACGGGTATTGTCTGATTATTGAGGACAGCCCAGCATGATCCACATACTGTCATCCATCTCTGTCGTATCGTCTATCCAGAGTCCTTTAAGCTGATTGTAGCACATTTGTTCTATCTATTCCATAGTGGTGAGATATTTTCTTGGACAGAAAGCCGCAAAGGAAAAGGCGGCGGATCAAACCGCCGCCCTTTCCCTTACGGGCTTCTGCTTATAAAATCTGCACGATTTGCTCCCACAAGAGGATGTGCTTGGTATCAATGGCTTTGTTTCCGTGGTAGTGCCCGAACAGCCAGTAGTGGTATTGCGCCCGGTCTTTGACCTCCTGGAAGAAGTCTGTCAGGCGATCCGCCGTGTTGTGCCGGGAGAACTGGAGGGCAATGCTGGTGGGGGCGCAGTGGGTGAGGATGTAGTCCGCCGTCCAGCCGTGGGCGTCCAGATTTTTATGCGCCTCTGCATATTCCTCCTCCAAGGGTAACTCCTCCCTCCACCAGGAGAGGTGGTCAATGCGGAATCGGGTGTGCTCTTTCTGCTTCAATGTCAGGTATTTCCGCTCAAAGTTGGGATCGTCCAGGCTCAGGATGCCGTCCTCAATGTCGTGGGAGGCCGCCCCGCCCATAGTGAAGAAGGTACGCCCGGTCAGCTCAAATACCTGCCCCCGCATCAGGTGGAGCACGTGGGGCCGGATGGGCTGCACCCTGCCGCCGTGCCAGTTCTCTATCGGGTATTTCACAAGGGCATCGTAGTTTTCATGGTTTCCCGAGACGAAGGCCACCGTGAAAGGCAACCCTTCCAACCAGTCCAGCGCCTCGTCGTCCCGTTCATCCCCGAACCACACGCCGCCGAAGTCTCCCAGCTGGAGCACTACGTCCTCCTTGGTTAGTTCCCCGCCCTCTGGGAAGTATTCCGGGCGGAACCGCTCAAGATTCCCGTGGGTGTCGCCTGTAGCGAAGATCTTCATGCAAGCTTCCTCCTTTTTGGCTGTGCCACATACTGCTCGATCTCCCGGCCATCCCGGAAGGTCACCCGGATCTTCTCCTGGGAGAGTACCGTCACCTTCTCCAGCAGCTGGTGGATGACCTCCTCATCCCACTCCGTCAGCGCCGCCGACATGTGTTCCATGGCGGCCGACACCGTCCGCAGGCGCTGGTTCACCTTTTGGTTTTCCTGATAGACCCCCTCCAGCCTGGCCCTTTGCTCCCTGAGATGGGCGGTGGACTCGGACAGCTCCCGGAACCGCCCCGTATAGTCCTCTGCCGGGTTGGCTGACGCCTCGGCCAGCAGGCTGTTGA
>NZ_JH417844.1:5647-7013 GCF_000239295.1 Flavonifractor plautii ATCC 29863 | reverse complement strand
GGTTGGCTGACGCCTCGGCCAGCAGGCTGTTGAAACGGCCGCTCAGTTCCTCCAGGGCACGGTCGATGTCCGCCAGGCTCATGCGCTCCCCCAGAACCGGGGCCAGCTCCCACTCCATGGCGGCGGCGAGCTGCCGGGCCAGGGTGTCCCGGTCCAGCATGACGGCGTTGACAGCGGCCAGGATGGCCTGCTGGAGCGGTTCCTCGTCGAGGGTGGGAGACTGGGTGCAGAACTTCTTCCCATAGTCCAGGCGGCTGACACACCGCCACACGGGGCGCTTGATTCCGCGCTGGGTCCACACGCACCGCCGGTAGGCCGTCCCGCACTCCCCGCAGAACAGCAGTTTGCTGAGGACATGCTTGCCGCTGTACTTGCCCCGGCCGGTGGGGGTGCTCTTTCGCGTGGCGCCCGCCTTGGCGTTCCGCCTGGCCATCTCCAGCTGGACGGCGTCGAAGGTCTCCCGGCTGACGATGCCCTCATGGTGGTTTTGAATCAGGTATTTGGGGAGCTGGCCGGTGTTTGGAATGACCTTCTTGCTGATGCAGTCCTGGATAAAGGTCTTCTGGAGCAGGACGTCCCCACAGTATTTCTCGTTGGCCAGGATGCTCCGAATATGGGATGCCATCCACTTTGTTTTTCCGGAGACCGTGGGGATTTCCCGGCCTTCCAGGGCCGCCTTGATCTCCCGGATGCTGTCCCCGGCCAGGTAGCGGTCGTAGATGAAGCGGACCACCTCCGCCTGCTCCGGAACAATCCTGGGCTTGCCGTCCGGGCCCTTCTCATAGCCCAGGAGCTGCTTGTACTGCATGGTGACATGGCCAGATTTCATGGCCTGGCGCTTGCCCCAGCGCACCCGGCTGCTGGTGCTCTCGCTCTCGGCCTGGGCGAAGGCCCCGTGCAGGGTGATCAGGAACTCGCTCTCCGGGTAGATGGAGTTGATGTTCTGTTCCTCGAAGATGACTGGGATGCCCAGGCCCCGCAGTTCCCGGGTGAAGTTGAGGGTGTCCACGGTGTTGCGGGCGAAGCGGGAGACAGATTTGGCCAGGATCATGTCAATCTTCCCCTGCCTGCACTGGCGAATCATCCGCAGGAACTCCTTCCGCTTGCAGGTGGAGGTGCCGGTGATACCCTCGTCTGCGAATACCCCGGCCATGGTCCAGCCCGGTTCCTTCATGATCTTCTCGGTGTAGTAGGTCAGCTGGTTTTCATAGCTGGAGAGCTGCTCCTCGCTGTCCGTGGACACCCGGCAGTAGGCCGCCACCCGCAGGTGGCGCCTCTTCTCCTGTTCCTGGGGAGTTTCCACTTTGGCCGGAATGACGATGACGTTGGGCGCGGTATCGTTCATGTGTAATTTCCTCCTTCCAAG
>NZ_JH417844.1:5241-5637 GCF_000239295.1 Flavonifractor plautii ATCC 29863 | reverse complement strand
TGTAATTTCCTCCTTCCAAGGTCTGGTTATTTTTCAGCAGGATGGTGACCGTCCCGTTGCTGACGGTGATGCGGCGGACGCTCTCATGGAGCAGTTCCTGCTCCAGTTCCATCATAGGCCGGCGGTTTTGAAACAGCCTCCGAAGGCGGAGGGTTTCATACTCCTCCGGCCCGATGGCATTTAACTGGAGGGCGGCCAACCGGAAGGCCAGGTTTTTTGCCTGGGCCTCATCCACCGGCGGGCGGTGCAGGAGCTCGTCCAGCCCCCGGCGCAGCTTCGTCACCTCTGGCGGTGGCTCATCCTCCAACACGGGGCAGGTGATGCGCTCCGGGTGCTGGATCAGGCGGTTCAGAAGGCCCAGTACCTGCCGTTCCACCCAGGCCGGCGGGCTGCCGC
>NZ_JH417844.1:1375-5231 GCF_000239295.1 Flavonifractor plautii ATCC 29863 | reverse complement strand
CCCAGGCCGGCGGGCTGCCGCCGCACAGCTTCCGAAGCTCCTTCTGGGCTGGGCTCTTTTGGCAGGGCGTTGTCCGCTCCTGTCGCCGTGCCTGCACCATTTGGAACTGCACCTCTGGGATGATGGATGGGAATCCACCCTCGCCGGTGTACCGACGGTCTGCCAGGATGCGGGCCGCCATGTTCTTGTTCCAGGGCTTGTCCCCGTCATAGGGGATGCCTCGCTCCCGAAGCTTGTCCACCAGGGCGTTGTAGCTGGCTCCGGCCAGGTAGCTGCTGTAGATCCAGCGCACCGTCTCCGCCTCTGTTGAGTGGAGCACGATTTCGCCCAGCTCCATCCGGTAGCCGAAGGGCCGCTTCCGGTTGCTCCCCATCACCGTACCGTCCTTTCGATGGGCTCTGTCAGCTCCAGGCCGTTGACCAGCCGGAACCGCAGGCAGTCATCGCTCTCCACGATGATCTTGTCCACGAGCTCGCGGAACAGCTCCCCATCGAAAGCGTCCAGGAAGTCCGGCCCAGCCTCCAGGGCTCCGATCAGCTCCTGGGTCTGCTGGATCGTCTGATCCTCCTCGGCCTTCAGGAACCGTTCCTTCTCCAGCTTTGCGGCGCGGAGCTGTTCCGCCAGCTCGTTTTGGCGGGATATAAAAATATCAGGATCAACCAGGCCCTGCTGCTTGAGCTGGGCCAACAGTCGATCCTGACGGGTGATATCTGCAATTTTCTGGTTGAGTGCCACGATGTCCAGGCTCCAGAGCAGCTTACCCTTCCGGGCGCTCTGGAGGTCTGCGGACAATTGCTTGAGGATGGGCATGCCTTGGTTCCGGAGCTTGTGGTACAGCCGAAGGAAGGCATCGTATATTGTGCGCTCTGGAATGGGACCAACAGGGCATGCATCCAGATCCACAGTGTGGGTACGGCAGATAAAGTAAGTAATCCCGCTGTTCACCTGTTTCCGGAAGAGAGTACCGCAGTGGCCGCACCTTAGCATCCCGCTTATGGGAGTGCTGCATTTTACCCTGCTGAAATAGTGCTGCTTCCGCTCGCGCAGGAGGCTCTGCACTTTGTCAAATACGGTCTGGTCGATAATTGCGGGGTGTGTGTTCGGCGCATAGTATTGATTCAGCTCTCCTCTGTTAGTCAGCGAGCGGCGGGGCAGTGTTGGTGTCCGGAAAGACTTTTGCCAAAGGGAGTTTCCTGCGTATTTCTCGTTTTTCAGAATGCGGGCAATCGCTTTGACCTTCCACTGATAGGGACTCAGCGTAGGATCAACGCTCTGCCGCTCTTTCATGTGTCCTGCAATTTCCTGCATATTGTATCCTTCCAGAAAATCTGAGAAGATTTCCCGTACATATTTTGCCCGTCCAGAGTCGATGATGATGCCGCCGTCTTCATCCTTTTTGTAGCCGAAGGGAAGGGACGAGGGAACGAATGTGCCGCGTGCCATCCGTTTTTGGATGCCCCAGCGGATATTGTCCGAGATGTTCTCGCTCTCCTTCTGATCCATCATGGCGAAGATGGCTGTAAGAAGCTCACCGGCCAGTTCGGAGGTGTCAATGCCCTGCTCCTCGAAGCACACCCCGACTCCCAAGGCCTTCAGCTCCCGGACGGCCTCCAGACACCCCTTGGCGTTCCGGGCGAACCGGGACGAGGATTTCACCAGGATCTTATCCACCCGGCCCCGCCGGCAGTCCGCCAGCAGGCGCTGGAAGTCGTCCCTCTTCTCCGCCGAGGTGCCGGTGATACCCTTGTCCGCGTACACGTCCACGAATTCCCACTCCGGGTTGGCGGTGATGAGTTCCGTGTAGTGGGCGTTCTGAGCGGCAAAGGAGTTAAGCTGATTCTCCGAGCTGGAGCTCACCCGGGCGTAGGCCGCCACACGGAGCTTCCGATCCCGGACAGGATCGCTGGGCGGGATGGTAATCACCTGGGGCGCACCGTTCAGCGCCAGGGAACCGCTGGTTTTCTTCTGCTCGTCCATGTTGACACCCCCTTGTCAGCAACACACGATACCAGCACTACCGCAAAATATCCATATCCAAACGCAACAAAAATTAGGGGGAAAATATGACGTCCGCCCCGGTTTCTACCCGGAGCCGGGCTGCAATCCTCCCGGCCTCCTTCCGGCTGACAAGGCCGGCAGTCTGGAGGTGTCGGAGGATGTTCACCATCCCGATGTAATTAATGTTCTGGTTCATAGCCAACCCTCGTTTCAGGCGGAGGCCGCTCCCAAATGGGCAGGGAGCGGTCCCCACTTCCTATCTTCTGAAATCTTGGATTTCCAAAAAGCAATCATTCCACACCTGTATTTGACACTACTCCCCCAGGCGGCAGGGCGGCAGCAGACGGACTGTGTTGGCGCACATCACGGGAATCTCACCCCTCCGAGGATCTCTCCGAGCTGCCCCCATTGCTTGATCCCGGTATCACCCGGGGCTGTGGCTGGACAGGAGTATCATTATCAGATTGCTGACGAGGGTCGGGCCGGATAAGCCAGCCGCAATGCGAAACAGCCCGCCACAGGCTGCTTTGTGGACGTATGGGCACCGCTCTGCACCTTCCTTGGCCGTCTTTGATGCGGGCTCACGGTCCGCACAGGTGGTCTTGGCGCATCCTCCAGCGTCGCTTTAGCCCTCCTTACAGAGGGGCTCTCATCAGTGGACGTATCCCGCTGCCGGATATTCTATTTGCAAGGATCAGGACGGAAATCGGTAGATCACCGATACTCCCAATACAGGGCAAACTGTGCCAGGATGCTGTTCATGACCTGAAGATCATCTCCAGACAAGGTTTTACGAACCTTCATCAATAATACTTGTTGCTTAGAGGATAGTGTGCGGCTCTCCATGTGAAACCAGTCTGGCAAATGGATCCCTCCACCAAAACGTCCACGCACAACTTGGATTGGATAGTAGCACGAGAGAATCACCAGATCTGCACGGATTGTCCGCTCGGAAACGCCAAGTTCTGCCGAGAGATTTATGGCGGTCTCATGGCGCCTTTTGCATAGCAGATGCAGAATTTCGCTTCTCCGCTCTGACGGGGTCATCTCTCTCACCGCCTCGTCTTGCCCTGTGATTAGAAGTATAAAGGTTAAAGCGGAAGACCAATTTCCGGTTTAAAAATTTTTATGATCTGATAATGCAATTTCGGCATTATGCCAGATTAAAAGCCATTCTTTTATGCAATATGACAGGCTCGTTTGGAATACAAAGAAAACTGCCCATGTCGGAAGAGCCATATGGCCGTTCCAACATGGGCAGCTCCTGCCTGTAAATAAATTCCCGTCAAACGGTTATGCAAAAGATCTTTGCCGTTGAACTACTATCTCTCCACCATTCCATACTTGACCTTTACGCGGTCCAGCTTCTCCAGCATGGGCTCTGCCCCAAACCAGAGAAAAAGCCAAGTGGCAGCCGCCTGGATACAGTCGAAGGGGAGTCCGGAGATGTAGTAGGTCAGCAGGACCTTTTCATTGAGCTCTCCCACCCAGGTGAGGGCGGATGCCGGATTCATAATTCCGCCGTAGATCAGTATGGCGGCCAGTGCGCCAAACACGCATAGTGCACCCCGGTTGCGCCGCAGCAGCCCCTTTCGGAACAGGATGCCTGCCAGGAAGCCGATGATCCCCATGGAAAACATCTGCCAGGGGGTCAGTGGCCCCTGCCCGAAGAGCACGTTGGAGGCCAGCATGGTCATTGCACCCACCAGGAAGCCAGTTTCACCACCGAAAGCCACGCCGGCGATAATGGTCACCGCCATCACCGGCTTGAACTGCGGCAGCATGAAAAGCGCCGCCCGCCCTGCAATTCCAATGGCACACAGAACCGCTATGATCACCAGTTCCCTGGCCTGCGGCT
>NZ_JH417844.1:0-1365 GCF_000239295.1 Flavonifractor plautii ATCC 29863 | reverse complement strand
CCGCTATGATCACCAGTTCCCTGGCCTGCGGCTTCCGGCCCTCAAAAATCAGGAAAAAGGGGAGCATACACTCCAGCAGAACCAGTAGAGAGATAAAGTAATACTTCTTATTGTCCAGATAAAACACACCGATATACAGGGTCAGAGGGATCATCAGCAGCACTAGTACAGCCGCCACAACGGTTCGCTTGGCCAGCTTCCGCTTGGCCTTGGGTACCTGTAAGGCATAATCCTTTCGGTGGGATCTCCGGGTGATGCAGGTAGCAAACAGAAAGAGCGAGAGAATAAAGAGTGCGTATAGAATCATTTGATGGTTTGCCAGTTCTGTCATGCCGTCGGCAGTAATCAGTTGGGTCAGATCCGTAACGTTCATAAACGACAGGAACAGGAGGAAAGACACCGTTCCTGTCAGCACTGCCCCCAGCTTGCGCCACCAGGGCAGCGGTTTAGGCTTGTAGTCTGCGCTGGCTTCCTCTGGTTCCGGGAGCGGCTCCCCGCTGTCCGGAAGCTCTGGCGCCGGCGGTAGATTTCCCCCGCATGCCTGTATGACGTCCTCCGCAGTTACCGCCTCCGGAAGCAGGCCGCGGGCCATGCGGTTGGCTGAGGTGGTATAGAAGCTATTACCGGAGAAAAAGGCCCGCGGTGGGGCTTCCGTCACAATGGAGCCGTCAAAAAACAGAGCGCAACCGTGGGCATACCGGGCGCAGAACTCAATGTCGTGGCTGACCATGAGCAGGGTCACACCCTGACGCAAGAGGCTTTGCAGGATCTCGGCAAACACCTGCTTGAACTCTGCATCCAGCCCCTTGGTCGGCTCATCCATCAACAGGATCTCCGGCCCCAGCAGGAGCACTTTTGCCAGAGCCGCCCGCTGCTGTTCACCGCCGGACAGATCATAGGGGTGCCGATCCAGTAATCCCTCCAGGCGGCACAGCCGCACCGCCCAGGCCACCCGCTCCTCCTGCGCCTTCCCCGAGAAATTCCGGCCCTTGAGAATCTCAAAGAGATCCTCTCGAACGGTTTTCTTCACAAAAAGCGCCTGGGGATTCTGCGGCAACACGCCCACGCTCCCCGCCAGCCTCACCTCGCCTCGGTAGGGCTTCTGGAGTCCGGACAACAGCTTCAGGCTGGTGGTCTTTCCCGTTCCGTTGCCGCCCAGCAGGGCCAGAAACTCGCCCCGCCTCACGGTGAGGCTCAACCCCTTCACCACGTCCGGCAGCTCTTTTTCGTATTTGAACCACAGACCTTCCGCCGTGATGGCCGGTTCATTCGGATATGTGCGGCGCGGCTCAGACGGCAGCTCCATCAGGGGGTGTCCATCCGCGAACTTCGTCAGCCAATCCCGGCCCTCCCGCACCGTGACCG
>NZ_JH417843.1:12397-29824 GCF_000239295.1 Flavonifractor plautii ATCC 29863 | reverse complement strand
GCCGCTGCATTGCAGCGGCGCCTTTTTGTCACGGCTTCTGAAAAATGTTGAGATCCGCCGCGGTGAGCGGCGCGTTGTAGGGGTTGATGAGGGAGTTGACGGTCTCCAGGGCGGCCTCCGGGTCCAGCTCGTAGCAGGAGCCCCAGCGGTAGCCCCGGCTGTCCACATAGTAGACATTCTCACCCGCCAGGGTGGCGCTGGCAAAGCCCGTGGAGAAGTCCAGGCCCAGGGCGGGCTGGGCAAACCAGAGGGCCTCGCTGAACTCCAGATCAGTGTCCACATACTCCAGGAAGAGGTTCACGTAAGAGTTGATCTTCTGCGGATTGGACAGGGCTTTTTTCAGAATGGCGGCGATGAGCTGCTGCTGGGTACGGGTGCGGCCGATGTCTCCGTCCGGATAGGCGCCGTAGAGGTTGTCGGGGTAGGAGCCGGGGCCGTCGGAGTTGTTGCGGCAGCGGGCCACCTTGAGCACGTCCTCGCCGGTCAGGTGCTGGAGGCCGGGCTGGTAGTGGATGTGGAGGTCCTGGGTGGGATCGTCAAAGCTCATGCGCACCGGTACGTCGAACTCGATGCCGCCCAGCTCATCCACCAGGGCCACAAAGCCGTCCACGTCCACCGCCACATAGTAGTCGATGGGCACGCCCAGCAGGTCGGAGACGGTGTCCCGCAGGTTCTCCGGCCCCTTGTGGTAGGCGGCGTTGATCTTCCCGCTCTCCAGCAGGGTGTCCCGGGGGACGGAGACCATACCCACCTTCTGAGCCTCAGTGTCGTAGGAGGCCACAATGATGGTGTCGGCGTTGCCGCTGGACTGGTCGCTGGCGGCCAGCAGAAAAGTGTATGTCCCTTCCCGCCTCTGGCGGCCGGGCGCTTCGGTCTGATCCGGGGAGAGGGAGCCGGCGGGGGCCTCCGGTGTGGGCTCCGGGGCCTGGGTGGGCTTTTTGGAGGCCAGGCGATAGGCGCAGTAGAGTACCACGATGATGGCGGACAGGACCACCAGGATGCGATATGCCAGCTTCCCCGCCCGGCGGAGGGGGGAGACACGCTTTTTTTTGCGGATGCGACGGCGTTGGGCCACAGAGAGGCGCCCCCTTTTCTCAGGTGTGATTATGTCAACAAGTAACCACTAGTATATAAAATGGGAAGCCGTCTGACAAGAGAAAGTTTGCAAACTTCACGAATCTGTAAGAACTCAGAGGCGGCTCTGGATACTCAGGGTTGCGGCGGTGAGCGCGTTGACGGCCCCCAGCAGCTCCACCAGAAGCTGATTTTGGCAGGCCAGGGCCTCCAGAATCCGGTCCAGCCCGTCGGCGGGCGGCGGGGTAGGACAGTCGATGCAGTAGGGGATGGGATGGGCGTAGCGCTTCATGGGCTCCTCCTCCAGAGGGGCGCCCTCCAGCCGCTGGCGGGCCATCCGGCGGCCCTGGGCGATGATGGCCTGGGCCTGGGACTCGGCCTGGGCCCGGGCATCCCGGCCGGGCTGACGGCAGTTTGACATGGCAGTTACCTCCTTTTTACCCCATTTTATGGAAAAGCAGCCCAATTTGCGCTTGACATTTGGAAAATACGTGCTACACTAAACTGTACCGTATGAGACAGATTTGAGGGAGGGAGAGCCAATGGACAGCCGGGAAGCGGCCGAGCGGGCCCGATTGGCGGAGACCTTTCTCTTCCGGGGTGCGCCGCCGGAGGCGGTGGAGCTCGCCCGGACCGACCCCCGCACGGTCCGGCAGGAGAACGGTAAGGGCGGGGTGATTTACGCCCCTCACGCCTTCCGCCGCTGCCTGGGCGTGGTGCTGGAGGGCCGGGTGCAGGTGAACAAGGGCGCGCTCATCATGAGTGTGCTGGAACCGGGGGATCTCTTCGGCGCGGCGGCCCTGTTCAACGACCGGGCGGACTACGCCACCACCCTCACCGCCCGCGCGCCCTGCCGGGTGCTCCTTCTGCCCCAGGCGCTGGTGGAGGAGCTGATGGTCCGCTTTCCGGAGGTGGGGCGCAACTATGTGGCCTACCTGTCCGGCCGCATCTGCTTTCTCAGCGGCAAGATCGACGCCCTCACCGCCGGCAGCGCCGAGCGGAAGGTGGCCCAGTACCTGCTCTCCCGGCTGGAGGGGGGATGGGTGGAGCTGGACTGCTCTGCCGCCGGCCTGGCCCGGCGGCTGGGGGTGAGCCGCGCCTCCCTCTACCGCGCCCTGGACGCCCTGGCCGGGCGGGGGGTTCTCCGGCGGGAGGGCAGACGGGTGCAGGTGCTTCAGCCGGACGCGCTGGAACAGAATTAGGAAAGGAAGAGATTGACATGAAACAGAAGCTGCTGTCCCTGGGCCTGAGCCTGGCCCTGGTGCTGGGCCTGGCTGCGGGGTGCGCCCCCAAGGCCGGGCCGGAGGAGTCCCCCGCGCCGGAGACGTCCTCCCCCGTCGCGGAAACCCCGCCGGCCGAGACCGTTGCCCCTTACCAGACCATCCGGCTGGGCCTGCTCAACGGCCCCACCGGCATGGGAGCGGCCAAACTGCTCTCCGACAGCGACGCGGGGGAGACGGTCAACCACTATGAGTATGCCATCGGCTCCGACCCGTCCACCGACATTGTGCCCAAGCTGAACAACGGCGAGCTGGACATCGCTGCGGTCCCCACCAATCTGGCGGCCACCCTCTACAACAAGGCGGGCAGCATCAGGCTGCTGGCCCTCAACACCCTGGGCGTGCTCCACATCCTGGAGAACGGCGACACGGTTCACTCCATGGCCGATCTGGCGGGCAAGACCATCTACAGCATCAACCAGGGCACCAACACCGAGTACGTGCTCAACTATCTGCTGGAGGAGAGCGGCCTCACCCCCGGCGAGGACGTGACAATCGAGTGGAAGACCAGCGAGGAGGTCACGGCCCTCATGGCCTCCGGCGGGATCGATCTGTGCATGCTCCCTGTCCCCGCCGCCACCAGCGTCATGATGCAGAACGCCGATGTGCGGGACGCCATCGATCTCAACGACGTGTGGCAGGACGTGGGGGCCGCCGGCACCTTTACCATGGGCTGCGTGGTGGCCCGGAGCGACTTCGTGGAGGAGCACCCGGAGGCGGTGGACGCCTTCCTCACCGAGTACGCCGCCTCCATCGCCTATGTGAATGAGCACCCGGAGGAGGCCGCCGCCCTGGTCGAGCAGTACGGCATCGTCCCCAAGGCCGCCGTCGCCAAGGCGGCCATCCCCCAGGCCAACATGGTCTGTCTGACCGGCGACGAGCTGAAGGGCATCTCCGACTACTATGAGGTGCTCTATGCCGCCGACCCCACCTCGATCGGAGGGGCCATCCCGGATGATAATTTCTACTATATTCCGTAATCGAACCACACAAAAAATACTGCGCGTTGTCGTGCCCCTGGCCTTCTGGCTGGGGGCTTGGCAGCTTGCGGCCATTTGGGTGGACACAGTATATACCCCCGGACATGGAGCCCTGCTCCTGCCCTCTCCCCTGCTGGTGTGGGAGCGGCTGGCCGCCCTGGCCGCCCGGCCCTCCTTCTGGCGGACAGCGGCGGTGAGCCTGGGCCGCATCTTCGGCGGCTTCGCCCTGGGGGCGGCGGCGGGCACCCTGTTGGCCGTCATTACCTCCGCCCTCTCCTGGGCGGACTGGCTGTTCCGGCCCATGGTGAAGGTGATCCGCGCCGTGCCGGTGGCCTCCTTCATCGTGCTGGTGCTCCTGTGGGCCTCCACGGGGCGGGTGCCCGCCATCGTCTCGGGGCTGATGGTGCTGCCGGTGCTGTGGGGCAATGTTTGTAAAGGTATCAGCCAGACCGACGGGCAGCTCCTGGAGGCGGCGCGGGCCTACCGCTTCGGCCGCTGGAAGACCCTCCGGCTGGTGTATGTCCCCTCGGTGCTGCCCTATTTCGCCAGCGGCTGCGCCACCGGCCTGGGCCTGGCCTGGAAGGCGGGGGTGGCCGCCGAGGTGCTCTGCCAGCCCAGGCTGGCCATCGGCACCCAGGTCTACCGGGCCAAGATCACCCTGGAGACCCCCGATCTCTTCGCCTGGACGGCGGTGGTGATCGCCCTCAGCTTTCTGCTGGAGTACGCCCTGGGCCTCCTGTTCCGGCGGCTGGGGAAGGGGGCAAAGCTGTGATATCAGCGGAACATATTACGGTCTGTTATGGGGAAAAGCGGGTGCTGGACGACTTCTCCCTGGTGCTGCCGGAGACGGGGATCACCGCCCTGTCCGGCCCCTCCGGCTGCGGCAAGACCACCCTGCTGCGGGTGCTGGCGGGCCTCCAGCGGCGGTCGGCCGGGGTGGTGACGGTTCCCCCCCGCCCCACCCTCCTGTTTCAGGAGAACCGCCTGCTGCCCTGGCGGACGGTGGAGCAGCACATCGCCGATGTGCTCCCCCGGGCGCGCCGGGGGGAGACGGGGCGCTGGCTGGCCCTGGTCGAGCTGGAGGGGGAGGAGCCCGCCCGCCCCTCTGCCCTCTCCGGCGGCATGGGGCGGCGGCTGGCCCTGGCCCGCGCCCTGGCCTGCGGCGGCGGGCTCTACCTGCTGGACGAGCCCTTCACCGGCGTGGACGCCGCCCGGGCGGCCCGCATCCTGGAGCGGGTACGGGCCCTGGGCGTGCCGGTGCTCCTGTCCAGCCACGAGGCGGAGATCGTCGCCCTCTGCGACCGGGTGATCCCCCTCGCCGGACCGCCCCTCCATAGGGCGGATTGAACAGTAGAGCCGCTCCGAATCAACGGAGCGGCTCTTTTATGCGCTATGTGTCTTGATGCCTAGCCTGTTCAGCCCGACTAAGGGCCATTAGATGAACCATGAAGTCGGTCAAACTATCGGTATAGGCCGGGTTGTGAAGGAGACTGCGGGCATGTCGGAGCACCTCTTGTTCCCGGCTGCTCTGTAAGATGGGGATATGCTGGCGCTGTTTGAGCTTGGCAATTTGACAAACCAGCTCCATACGCTGCTCGAACAGCTCCACGAGCTGGCAGTCCAGCAGGTCAATCTTCTGGCGAAGAGCGTGTAATTCGTCCATGAAAGCGCCTCCGTCAGGGATTATGCGCCCATAAGAGCGCTGGCAATGGGGTAACCGACTGCAACAGTAACCACGATGGAGATGACCATCAGAATCGTGCCATAAAGAATTACCTGCCCTGTTTTTGTCCAGCCGGAGCCAATGGCCAGGGGAACATTGGGGTGGGCAGGGGGCGTGACAAAGGCATAGCTGGCCAGCATCCCAATGATCATGGCAATGGCCGGTGTGCTGACAGCGCCGCCGCTGGCCATGCAGAGGGGGATTGCTACAGCGCAGACTACCGTAACGGTGACCATATTAGACGCCACATTGGTCATGACGGCGGCCCATACGGTAAAGACCAGAATCAAAAGCCAGACGGGCAGGCCGTTGAGGGTGGGGGCGATAGCTCCGCTGAGCCAGTCGGTCAGTCCGATCTCCGCATTGGTCATGGCGGAGCCGAGTGCAAGAGTAGCGCCTGCCATGATAACACTGCCCCACTCCACGCCCTTCTGCATGGCCTCTTTGAAGTTCATGAGTGGAGCACCTCCTACCGACAGCAGGCACAGGGCCACCGCGCCGACCAACGGGGGAAAGGCGGTACCTTGGGTGTCCAGGAAGCTGGCTACAGCGGGGAGGATAGGTTCGATAAACTCAGGGAGAACCCACATAGCGACCACCAAAAAGAAGATGATCAGAGTTGCCTTTTCACGGCGGTCAGCCGGGGTGACGCTGCGCTTGAGCGCATCAAAGTCCAATCTGGAGACACAGGACAGATCCGGACGCAGCACAAAGCGAAACAGCAGAAGCATGGCGGCGAAGCAGAGCAGGCCGACCGGTACGGCAAAGGCCATATAATGGATATAGCTGACGCTGGTGCCGGTGGCGTTTTGATAAAATCCAATGGCCATGATGGGAAACACGTGGGCAATGGGGGTCATTCCGCATGAGATGGCAGAGGAGAAAAGCTGCCCCAGCATTAGAGCGTTGGCCAGCCGGTCGTCCTGCCGCAGCTCCAGCTCCTCGCAGATGGCGCGGAGAATGGGAAGATAAATAACGAAGACCACCGAGGGAGACATAACCAGACCAATGACCAGGATAGAGGCGCAGTAGAGGATCAGAAAGCACCAGGGACTTCTGCGGGCGATGCGGCTGCTGATGAAGAGGATGGCGCAGCGTTTGACAAAAGAGGTCTTGGAGATGGCGTAGGTACACATAAAGGTGAACAGGAGAAAGGCAACGGTGGAATTGCCAAGAGAGTTTGCCAGAACGCTCCCCATGGTCAGCTCCGGCACGGTGACGAGGGCGGCCAGGGCCAGGAGGCTGGGCCAGTCGATGGAGAGAGTGAGCCAGAGAATCAACGCGCCGATAAAGATACCGAGCACCTGCATGGCGGAGCTGGTCATACCGGATGGCGCGGGCAGAAAACGAAAGCCGATGATGCAAAGAAGGGCTGCCAAGATGGAGATTGTCCGTTTCATGTGTAATCCCCCATTTCACAATTTGAATCAGATACAGGCGCCCTGCCGGCGCAGCTCTGCTTGAATTTCAGAGACAGGAGTACCGCGACCGGCGGCGAGAAAGGCGGCGGCCACGCCAGCAGCCTGACCGGTGGCAAAGCCGATGCCCATGACGCGGACCGAGGCAAAGGCTACGGCATCAGCACTGACCAGACGTCCGGCGCCCCACAGATTGGCGGTACTGCGGGATTTTAGACAGCGGAGCGGAATGTCGTAGTAGCCGTCATCTTTGACCCAGAGATAGTCTGCCATCCGGTTGATGTCGGTGTGCATTTCGCAGGGCCATGCGCCTCTAGCCACTGTATCGGGGTGCTTAACGGCGCCAAGTACCTCCTCAGCAGTCAGTATGTGTTCACCAACCAGATGACGGGTATCACGGATACCGAGCTTGTAACCGGAGGAGACCAGACGGCAGTGCTCCATGCCGGGTAGGTACTTCCGGAAGGCGGCCACATACTCCTGACACTGAGCGCGGGTATTCATCTCGCAGGCGGTGAGCGTCTCGGCGTCCAGCGCGGGTACGGCTACACTGGGCAGGATGGCGTAAGCCGTATCTGGAGCAGTACGAAAGACGATGCCGGATTCCTTGGTTAGGCGGTGGAAGCCCTCCGCCTTGGCGCGCTGTATGGCCTCCTCCAGGACGGCGGGGGCAAATTTGGCCTCTAGCCCTACATGATCCAAGCGCATCATCTTGGTGGATAGGTAGCCTCCGCCCGCTCCGTCTCCAAAGCGCAGCTCCGCCCCGGCCAAATGGGCCAGATTTCCATCTCCGCTGGCATCGACAAAGGCTTTGGCCCGAAATTCATAGGTGCCCTCGTCGTCTACACAGTGGATAGACTGAATCGAGCCATCCGGACTGGTCTGAGCCGAGATCATCCGGCAGTGCAGCAGTACCTTTAGTCCGCTGTAACGCTGTACCAACAGGTCCAGCGCATATTTCAGAGCCTCCTCATCCAGAGTGACGATGGCATTTTGTACAGAGGAGAGCCGATAGCCGTCATAGGCCCCCAGCTCATGAAGCAGCTCCAGTACCTGCTGGCCAACACCCCTTACAATTTGTTGGGGAGGATTGCTGTGGGTAAAGAAACCGCAGTAGGAGGCCACGTTGGCATTGGTGGCCTGCCCGCCCAGGCTTCCATTGCGTTCCACCAGCAGACAGGCGGCGCCCGCCTGCGCCGCGCCGACAGCGGCGGCAATGCCTGCGGCGCCGCCGCCAACCACCACCACATCATAGCTTTGGACTTTCTCCATTAAAACCACTCCTTTTTTGGTGCGCCTTTTGTCGAAATCAACTATATCATAAGGGGAATATATTTGTAAAAGTCATAAAAACTATAATATTAATAGTTTAACTAAATGAAATTGCGTCTGATGCATTGACACAGATATCTCCGGCTCGTATACTGAAGCTGAGAAGGGAGGATAGGCATGGAGCGCAGTCAGTTAATCTACGTGGTGACCGTGGCGGAGTGCGGGAGCGTAACGCGGGCGGCAGAGAAGCTGCACCTATCACAGCCGTCGTTGTCCAATCAGATTATTCATTTGGAGCAGGAGCTTGGAATAGCGCTATTTGCCCGGGTACGGAAACGGGTGCATCTGACAGAGGCGGGCGAGGTGTTTGTCCGCCATGCCCAGCGAATACTCAACGACATGCAGGCGCTGGCGGAGCGCATGGAGGATTACGCAGCCAACCGGAGCGGGCGTGTGCGCATTGGGGCGCTGCCAATTATGTGCGCGCTCCATATCCCGGAGCTGATAGGCGGCTTTCACAGTGAGTACCCAAGTATTACCCTGACTTTGCAGGAACGGGGAAGTGCGGAGCTGCTCCAGGCGCTGGAACAGAGTGAGATTGATGTGGCGTTTGCCATTCTTAACCCCTCGGAGCCGGCAGTTGGACAGGTGCACAGCCTTCCGCTGCTCCAGTCGGAGATATGTGCTGCCGTTCATGTGGACAATCCCCTGGCCTGCCGAGACGCGATAGAACTGGAGCAGCTGGCGGACCAGACGTTGATCACGCCCAATCAGGACTTCAACCTGTCGGGGATAATCCTGTCCCATTTGTCCAGCCTGGGGATTTCCTGCCAGGTACAGAATATTTGCAGCCAGATCGACTCCTGTTTGGCGCTGGTAAATAAGAACATGGGCATCAGCTTTTGCAGCCGCGCCTCTGCGGACTACTACCGATATCCCAACGTGGTGTCAGTTTCCATAAAGCCGGTCATTTCCCGGACGGTCTATCTTGTCTATAAAAAAGATCTGGCGTTTTATCCCTCTCTGCAGCACTTTGTACGCTTTGCCGCGGAGTTCTGGAGGACAAACGTTATATTATAAAGATTTTTGGAAAACGGGCGAAATTCGTTGTACTTTCGCCTGTTTGTGCTAAAATAGTTGTCATAATCATTTGAGAGAAGGCAGCAAACAATACATGACATACACCGTAGACACCCCGCGCAGCAGGCGGCGCTTCCGATGGCCACGCCTCCCCCTGGGAGAAGGGCAGGCCGCCTGGACCACCCGGGCCCTAATGCTCCTGGCCCCCCTGCTCTCCTTCACCCTGGTGGAGTACCTCAACTACAACAACCCCTGGACTGACTTCACCGCCCTTCAGATCGCCCTCAATCTGGCGTGGTACTACCTGGGGGAGCTGTTTTTCTACTTCGTCCTCCGGCGGCGGGCCTCGGCCGTCAAGTGGGCCATGGGGATCGCCTGGGGCCTGGGCATGGCCAACCACTACCTGATCTCCTTCCGGGGGCGCACCCTCTTTCCCGGCGACTTCCTCACCCTCCGCACCGCCGCCAACGTGGCGGGCAACTACGACTACCGGCCCGACTCCATGCAGTGGCTCACCATCGGCGTGTTCGCGGCGGTGCTGCTGGCCCTGTCCTTCCTGCCAAACGAAAAGAAAAGGCCCTTCCCGTGGCGGCTCTTTGTCCCGGCGGCCGGGGCCGCCGCGGTCTTTCTGGGCGTGTTTTTCGGCACCGGGTTTGTGGAGAGCCGGGGCATTGAGCCGTCCATGTGGACGACCCGGGGCAACGGCCTGTTCCTTAACTTCTCGGTGTGCCTGAAGTACATGAGGGTGGAGCGGCCGGAGAGCTACTCGGAGGAGGCCCTCGCGGCCCTCGCCGGGAGCGCTCCCAGCGACCCGGCCGCCGTGCCGGCGGCCGGGGAGGACGGCATGATTCGCCCGGTGAACGTCATTGTCATCATGAACGAGTCCCTCTCCGACCTTTCTGTGCTGCCCGGCGTGGAGAGCAATACGGACGCCATGCCCTTCCTCCGCTCCCTGACGGAGAACACCATTAAGGGCTACGCCTACTCCTCCGTGTTCGGCGGCACCACCGCCAACTCGGAGTACGAGTTCCTCACCGGCAACACCACCGCCTTCCTGCCCGCAGGCACGGTGCCCTACCAGATGTATGTCTCCGACGGCGATCCCACCCTGGTGGGGCAGATGGCCGCCCTGGGTTACCGCACCGTGGCCGCCCACCCCTACCGCTCCTCCGGCTGGAGCCGTCCCTCGGTCTACCAGGATTTCGGCTTTGACGAGGTATACTTTGAGGGGGACTTCCAGGACCGGAAGTACATGCGGGGGGACGAAAAAACCGGCTATGTCACCGACCAGTGCGACTACGAGAACCTGATCCGCTGGTATGAGGAGAAGGAGGCGGGGGAGCCGCTGTTTCTCTTCAACGTGACCATGCAGAACCACTCCGCCTACCAGATGGCGTGGACGAACCTGCCCCGGGAGGTGTGGCTTACCGGGGCGCTGGAGGGCCGCTTCAACACGGTCAACCAGTATTTGTCCCTGGTGTACCAGAGCGATCAGGCCTTCGAATACCTGCTCGACTACTTCTCCCAGGTGGAGGAGCCCACCCTGATCCTCCTCTTCGGCGACCACCAGCCCCAGGTGGCCACCAACTTCTATACCGACGTGCTGGGGACGGCCCCGGATACCGCCGCCGCTCAGAGAAAACAGATGGTGCCCTTCGTCCTCTGGGCCAACTACGACATACCGGAGGCCCAGGGGGTGGAGCTGTCCCTCAACTACCTGTCCGCCCTGCTGATGGACACCGCCAACCTGCCCATGACCGGGTATCAGAAGTACCTGGCCCGGCTGTGGGAGGCCGCCCCGGTGATCAACACCGTGGGCATCCGGGACGCCGGCGGGAACTGGTACGGCGAGAACGAGGCGCTGCCGGAGGAGCTGGAGGCCGCCGTGGAGGACTACCGGGTGCTACTCTACAACAATGTATTTGACAAGAAAAACCGGGTGGAGGGGTTCTTCACCCTGACGGAGTGACACCCGTATCCCGCCCAAATCAAACGCAGCCGCAGGCCGCCCAGTCTCACTAGAGACTGGGCGGCCTGTCGAATGAGAAGATAAAATGCAGGGGCGGCCACAGGGGCCGCCCCTGCTCAGGGCGCGGGAAATGCCGCCCGGCGGCGGTCAGGCCAAACGGGACCTCAGTACAGCCCCAGCAGATAGCGGAAGGCGAACCGCTTCCACCAGGGGAGGGACTTGTCCACCGCCTCTGCCGCGGCGCGGGCGGCGCGGAGCACCGCGTCCCGCTCCTCGGCGGTGAGGGTGTGGGGGCTGAATTTGGCCTTTTGGGCCAGCTCCCCGGCCCGGGCGGGCGGCTCCGCTCCCCAGCGGGTCAGCTGCTGAAGATAGAGATAGGCCGCGATGGCCGCCCGGTTGGGGTTTTCATCCTGGAAGCGCCGCTCCCGGCGGCGGCGGGCCCAAAAGCGCCGCAGGGGGAGGGCCAGCGCCAGCAGAAGGGCGGCCAGGAGGGCCGGAAGCAGGCGGAGAGGGAGCTTCGGGCCCTCATTCGGGAGGGCCGCCGACGGCGTGGGGGTGGGTGTAGGCGCGGCGGAGTCGGGGGCGCGGCTGGCCTGGGGCGTGGGCGTGGGAGAGGGGGTGGCCTCGGGCTCCTCCGCGCCGCTCTGGGCGGGAGTGCTCCCGGCGTAGACGGGGGTGACCTCCACCGGCTCCCACCCGTAGCCGTCGATGTAGACCTCCACCCAGGCGTGGGCGGCGGAGTCGGGCACGTTCACGCGGCCGGAGGCGGGCACGTCGGCCACAAAGCCGGAGACATAGCGGGCGGGGACGCCCATGCTCCGCAGTAGCAGCACGGCGGCGCTGGCAAAGTGCATGCAGTAGCCCCGATGGCTCTCGGTGAGGAACCAGGCCACAAAGTCCTCCCCCTCCGGCGCGGCGGGGGTGTCGGGGTCGTATTCCGCGACGGCGGCCAGGTAGTCCGCCACCACCTGGGCGGCTTCCAGCTCATAGGGCTGCTTCACAGCGGCGGGGGAGACGTACTGGGCCTGCCGCAGCCAGTCGGCCAGCGGCTCCAACGCGCCGTCCAGCGCCTGGCGGAGCGCCGGGTTTTCCGAGTAGAGGGGCACCTGGAGATAGTACTCCCGCACGAAGTCCGCGTAGGCCGCCTCCGCCAGAGACAGCTCCCCCCGCAGGCCCGCGGAGGCGGCAGGGGAGGCGTCGGGCTGGACGTAGATGGTGTGGGTCCACACCCGGGCCGCCCGGGCCAGATAGGCGTCGTGGACGAATTCCGCCCCGGACAGCTCGGCGGGCTGGGTCAGGATATGGTAGGGAACGTAGACATAGCCCGGATCGGCCCCCACATTGCGCACGGTGATCCTGGCGTAGGGGCTCTCCGGGTGGGCATCCCGAACCGCCAGGGCGGGGAAATTCATGGGCTGGAACTGGGCGAACAGGGACTCAGCCCCAGTGACGCCAAGGTCCATGTCCAGCGTGACGGGCGCTCCATATGTGACGCCGTGGAGGCGGGCCTGCCAGTTGTAGGCCGCCTCATCCAGCGGCTGCCAGCTCTCGCCGTCATATACCGCGTCGGAGAGCCCCCGCAGGTAGATGCGGCCAGTGAGGTCGGTCTCCACCTCCAGCACGGTGCGTCCGGAGAAGCGCAGCGGCCCCGCGTCGGAGAGAGAGACGGAGCCGTCGGCGTCGGCCAGCCGTCCCCCGCCGCTGCCAATGCCGAAGGGGCCGCTCCCCTCCAGCAGGCCGTCCCCCAGGCGGACGGCCTGATTGGTGAGGTGCTGTAGGGCCCGGTCGGCCCAGGCGGGGCGCTGGTAGGTGTCCATGGGCATGGCCAGGCTGAGGGCGGCCAGCAGCAGGGCGGCGGCCGGAAGGGCGGCCAGGTTGAGGCGCGCGGCCCCCAGGGGCGAGGTGCGGGCCAGCAGGGAGGTGAGGGCCGGCACCACCCACCCCAGCACCAGGGCCATCAGGGGCAGCCAGCCCGGGGTGACCGAGATGCACAGGGGGAGCAGCACGAAGGGGAAGGAGCTGACGAAGACCAGCCAGAAGGAGCGCAGGCACACGACGCCCAGCCCCAGCAGGGCGCCCAGCGGTACCAGGGCCAGGAGGACGAGCAGGGTGGCGCAGTTGGTCCAGAGGGCTTCGGGGAGGGAAAGGGCGGGCTCCAGGGTGAAGCCCAGCTCCAGGCTGGCGGAAACGGTGTTGACCACGTCCACCCGCAGGGCGTCGGCCCCCAGGACCAGCGGCTGCCACAGCCGCCGCACCGCCAGGAGCCAGGCGGCGGCCAGCAGGGCCAGGGGAAGGGCCCACCAGCGGCGGGGGAGGGACCAGAGGCCGAGGAAGGCCAGTGCGGCGGCGGCGCAGCCCAGCAGCAGGGGGAGGGCGTGAATCTGGACGGAGAAGGCGGTAAGGAAGGAAAAGACGGTGCCCGCCAGCACCAGAAGGAGGAGGCAGCCGTCCCCCAGCAGGACGGCGGGCCCCCGCCGCAGAGGCGCGGCGGCGCGGCGCTTGCGCTTCATGGCGCACCTCCTTCCAGTCCGGTGGGCGTTACATGGATGTGCCGGAGGGGACCGGCGCGGCCGGGCAGGCGCAGGGTGGTGTCCAGGATGGAGCGTCCCTCCGCCGGGGCGGGCCGGGAGAAGGCCAGCTCCAGGCAGGCCAGCAGGGCCCGCTCCGAGTCCACCAGCCGCCCCTCCACGCCGCCGCCGGTGGGGCTGGCCCACTGGATATGGTGGGGCCTGCCCCGCTCCAGCAGGGCCCGGGACAGGGCGCACAGCCGGGCGAAGGTCTGGTCCAGCGCCGCGGGGGCGCCGAAGTGGTCATAGGTGAGCACCAGGGTGGTCTGCCGGGGCTCCAGGGTCTCCCGCACCACCAGCTCGTCCCGCTTGGAGGAGAGCTTCCAGTGGACCGAGCGCAGGGGGTCCCCCGGCCGGTAGTCCCGCAGATCGTAGTCCTCCCCCGGCCCTCCCCCTGGGCGGGGGAGGAGCGCACCGCCGCCGGGGCCGCCCCCCAGCAGGCGCTCCGGCAGCGCCTGTTCCATATCGGGCGGCAGGATCAGCACCGCCGCCGGCCGCCCGGTGGGGATGGGCAGGGGGAACAGGCCCAGCAGATCGCAGGTCCAGGCCCGCTCCGCCCGGCAGACCAGCCGGCCGCAATGGGGGGTGGCCAGCTCCAGAGTGGGCGGAGCGCCTGGTGCGGTGCGCACGGGCTCCCACCGCACCCGCCCGCCCGCGCCGGTGAGCTGGTTGCTCCAGTGGAGACGGGCCTGAAGCCGGGGCAGGGGCAGGCGGGTGCGGCTGCGCAGCCGCACCTGAAAGACCGCGTCCTCCCCCTGTACCACCGTGGGAGCGGCGGAGGTGAGAAGCAGTGTGCAGCCCAGCACCGACGGCAGGCTCAGCAGCACCGACAGCAGGGGGAGCAGCAGCACCAGCGCCAGGGTGAAGGTGGACAGGTAAAAGCGGAACACGATCTGAAAGAGCACTGCCCCGCCCAGCAGGGCCGCGTAGGCAATCCGACGGTACGCCATGGCGTCAGGAGATCCGGGGGGCGGGCACCCGCTCCAGCAGCTCCGAAGCGGGGTCGAAGGAGCGGTCGGCCTCCGCACGGGGGGAGAGGAGCAGCCGGTGGGGCACCACGTCGCCAAAGACCAGGGACACATCCTCCGGCAGAACATAGTCCCGGCCCCGCACCAGGGCGGCGGCCTTGGCCATGGCGGTGAGGGCCAGGGTGGCCCGGGGGCTGGCCCCCTGGAGAATCATGGGGTGGCTCCGGGTGGCGCCCACCAGGCGCACGATGTAGTCCAGCACCTCATCGGATACGTAGACCTGTCCGGCCTGGGCCCGCAGGGCAAGCAGGCCGTTGAGCTCCAGCACCGGGCGCACCCCCTCCAGGAGTGCGCCCCCCTGCCGGCGGCGCACCATGGCCATCTCGTCGGCGGGGGCGGGGTAGCCGATGGACAGGCGCACCATGAACCGGTCCATCTGGGAGTCGGGCAGAAGCTGGGTGCCGGAGGCCCCCGCCGGGTTCTGGGTGGCGATGACCAGGAAGGGCTGGGGCACCGGGTGGGACACCCCATCCACCGTCACCTGCCCCTCCTCCATAGCCTCCAGCAGGGCGGACTGGGTGCGGCTGGTGGCCCGGTTGAGCTCGTCGGCCAAAAAGAGGTTGCACAGCACCGCGCCGGGCTGGTACTCCATCCGGCCCGCCTCCTTGTTGTAGAGGGTGAAGCCCGTGATGTCCGACGGCATCACGTCGGGGGTGAACTGGACCCGGTTGTACCGGAGGCTCAGGGCCCGGGAGAAGGCCAGGGCCATGGTGGTCTTGCCCACGCCGGGAATGTCCTCCAGCAGGATGTGGCCCCCGGCCAGAATGGCCAGCAGCACCTTTGCCAGTACCTCGTCCTTGCCCACCACGGCGCGGCGCACCTCGCCCAGAATGGCGGCGGCCAGCTTGCTCCCCTCCATGGAAACGCCCTCCTTATCATCTGTCTTACCCTCCATTCTAGCAGAGCTTTGATTTATGTCAACGAAAAAAGAGTTACAGATTGGGCTCCGGGCCAAACAAACGCGCAAAACCTCTTGCACTGCGGGATTTTTTGTGCTATAGTACATACGATAGTAAGTAGTGGTATGGTGAGAGTGGGGTCGCGGCTCCGCTCTTTCTTATTGAAAAAACGGGGTATGTAAAATTATGGGAAATATCCCGGAACGGAGGTCAAACCATGGCGAAAGTGACGGAGCTGGTGGCCGCTCTGGCCGCCCCCATTGCCGAGCAGAACGGCTGCACCCTCTGGGATGTGGAGTATGTCCGGGAGGCGGGGCAGTGGTTCCTGCGGGTGTATATCGACAAGCCGGAGGGGATCTCCATCAACGACTGCGAGGCGGTGAGCCGTCCCCTGTCCGACGCGCTGGACGAGGCCGACCCCATTGAGGGAAGCTATGTGCTGGAGGTGTCCTCCGCCGGCGCAGACCGCCCCCTGAAAAAGCCCGCCCACTTCCAGCAGTTCCTGGGCGCGGAGGTGGATGTGCGCCTCTACCGGCCCCTGGACGGCCGAAAGGAGTACACCGGCGTGCTGAAGGGCTATGATGGCGGCGATGTGACCATCGAGACCGCGGGCGAGGCCCGCACCTTTGTCAAAAAGGATGTGGCGCAGGTGCGCCTGACGGTGCATTTTTAAGGAGAGCGGGTACGGGCCGGGGGCCCGTACCGACGATGCAGGGGCGACCTGCGGCCGCCCGCAGGAGAAATAAGGAGTGCAGTTATGCCGAAGAAGAATGCCAAAGCGCAGAAGTCCAACGAGCTGGACGGGGCGGAGTTCTTTGCCGCCATCAACCTGATTGAGAAGGAGAAGGGTATCCCCAAGGCCTACATGCTGGAGAAAATCACCCAGGCCCTGGTGTCCGCCTACAAGCGGGACCACGAGGGCGCGGGGGACAACGTGGCCGTGGAGGCCGACGAGGAGGCCGGTACCGTGCGCATGTTCGTCAAGAAGGACGTGGTGGAGGAGGTCGACAACCCCTGCACCGAGATGAGCCTCCAGATGGCACGGGAGAAGCTGCCCCACGCCCAGCTTGGCGACGTCATCCGCATCGAGGTGCGCACCCGCGATTTCGGCCGCATCGCCGCCCAGACCGCCCGCCAGGTGATCATCCAGGGTATGCGGGAGGCCGAGCGGGGGATGATCTACGACGAGTTCTCCTCCAAGGAGCACGAGATCCTCACCGGCGTGGTCACCCGCGTCGATCCCCGCTCCGGCGCGGTGAGCCTGCGCATCGGCTCGGGCAGCGAGGCCACCGAGGCCTTCCTGGCCCCCGGCGAGCAGGTCAAGGGCGAGGCGTACCTCGAAGGGATGCGCCTGCGCGTCTACGTAGTGGAGGTGCGCCGCTCCACCAAGGGACCCCAGGTACTCATCTCCCGCACCCACCCCGGCCTGGTCAAGCGCCTGTTCGAGCTGGAGGTGCCTGAGATCTACGACGGCACCGTGGAGGTCAAGTCCATCGCCCGTGAGGCGGGCAGCCGCACCAAGCTGGCCGTCTGGTCCGCCGATCCCGACGTGGACCCCATCGGCGCCTGCGTGGGCCCCCGGGGCCAGCGGGTCAACAACATCGTGGAGGAGCTCAAGGGCGAGAAGGTGGATATCATCAAGTGGTCCGAGGAGCCGGCGGAGTACATTGCCGCCGCCCTGTCCCCCGCCGATGTTGTCAGTGTGGCCGTCCGGGAAGAGGGCAAGGCCTGCCGTGTGGTGGTGCCCGACGACCAGCTCTCCCTGGCCATCGGCAAGGAGGGCCAGAATGCCCGGCTGGCGGCCAAGCTGACGGGCTGGAAGATCGACATCAAGCCCGCGTCCGCCCCCGCCGACGAGGAGCCAGAGGACGAAGCGGACGTCCTGCTGGACGACGAGGCCGAGACCGAGGAATAAGCCCTGCGGGGGCGGCCTCCTGAGTGGGGCTGGCCCTCCCTGGGACCCGCCGCAGGCGGGACGGCGCTTGCGCCGCACAAGCGTTTTGCCAAAGGCAAAACCTTGGTTTGGGGCAATTCAGTTGTCCCAAACGGGATGGAAACAGGGTCCCCGCAAAAGGCCCTGCCTTTTGCGGGGCGGGTCAGAACGCCCGGCTGGCGGCCAAGCTGACGGGCTGGAAGA
>NZ_JH417843.1:8305-12387 GCF_000239295.1 Flavonifractor plautii ATCC 29863 | reverse complement strand
CGCCGCAGGCGGGACGGCGCTTGCGCCGCACAAGGGTTTTGCCGAGGGCAAAACCTTGGTTTGGGGCAATTCAGTTGCCCCAAACGGGATGGAAACAGGGTTCCCGCAAAAAGGCTCCGCCTTTTGCGGGATGTCCGCACACGTAGGGGCCGATGCCCACATCGGCCTGCGAGGAGGCGAGAAAAATGCCCAAGAAAATACCCCTGCGCCAGTGCGTGGGCTGCCGGGAGATGAAGCCCAAGAAGGAGCTCATTCGGGTGGTCAAGAGCCCGGAGGGAGAGGTATCCCTGGATTTCAAGGGGAAGAAGCCGGGCCGCGGGGCCTATGTCTGCCCCGATGCGGAGTGTCTCAGGCGGGCGCGGAAGTCCAGGGCGCTGGAGCGGGCGTTCTCCGCCGCCATGCCCGACGGGGTCTACGACGCGCTGGAGGCGCAGATGAGGGAGGGCGGCGATGGATAACGTGCTGCATCTGCTGGGCATTGCCCGCAAGGCGGGCCGCGTGGAGGTGGGGGAGGAGCCGGTTGGTGCTTCCGCCCGGGCGCGGCAGGCCAGGCTGATTCTGGTGGCCTCCGATGCGGCGGACAACAGCGCCCGCCGGGCCGCCCACTTTGCCCAGGCGGGCAAGGCGCCCTGGTTCCGGGTGCCCTACACCAAGGGGGAGCTGGGCGGCACAGTGGGCCGCGCATCCTGCGCCATGCTGGCCCTCACCGATGTGGGGCTGGCGGCCGCCCTGCTGGCCAGGCTGGCCGCCGGAGCGCCGGAGACCTACGGCGCGGCGTCGGCGGAGCTGAGTGAGAAGGCGGACAAGGCCCTCCAGCGCCAGAAGGAACAGCGCCGCCACGAGAAAAAGCTGCAAAAGGGCGGAAGGAAGCCGTGGGCGGCCCCGCCCGCCCGGAAGGAGTCCCCGCCGGAGCCCGCCGGGAAGCGGACGCTGCCCCGGGGCAGGCTGACCGTCAAGAAGAAGACGCCATGAGACCATGGCACACAATAGGATTGGAACAACGAGGGCTTGTTCCAATAAGAAAGCGCAGCGGCCCCGCCGCGTTTTCCTATTGGCGCAAGCCCGCCGATGGAGGTGGCTTATTTGCTGAACAACAAGTATCGCGTGCATGAGGTGGCCAAGGATTTCAAGAAGAACTCCAAGGAGATCACCGACATTCTGACAAAATATGCGACGGCTCCCAAGAACCATATGCAGGTGCTGGAGGACCGGGAGCTCTCCCTGATCTTCGAGTACTTGACCCAGCACAACCAGGTGGACAACATCGAGAGCATCTACGCCGAGGTCTACCGGGAGCCCAAGGCTGCCCCGGCCCCCAAGGGGGAGCCCGCCAAGGCTGCGCCCCAGGCGCAGAAGCCCGCCGCGCCGGCGGGCAGGCCCGCGCCCCAGCAGCCCCAGGGCAAGCCGCAGCCGGCCCAGCAGCCGGCGAACCGGCCCGCTACCCGCGTCCCCGAGAAGAAGGTAGTGGACACCCGCAAGGGCGGCCAGGTGAACCTGGAGAAGTACGACGAGCGGCTGGAGAACCTGGCTGCGGGCAAGACCAAGCAGATGCAGGCCGGCAAGCAGAAGTTCCAGGGCCGCAACCAGCGCAAGGGCGGCTTCCAGGGCAGCAAGCGCCGCCAGGAGGAGCAGGAGAAGATGCGCCGGCTCCAGCTGGAGATCGCCAAAAAGACTCCGCTGACTGTCAAGATCCCAGACGCCATCGGCGTGGGCGAGCTGGCCTCCCGCATGAAGAAGACCGGCGCCGAGGTGGTCAAGACCCTGATGAAGAACGGCGTCATGGCCTCCCTCAGCGACGTCATCGACTTCGACACCGCCGCCATCATTGCCGAGGAGCTGGGCTGCAAGGTGGAAAAGGAGGTCATTGTCACCATCGAGGAGCGGCTCATCGACACCGCCGAGGACAAGGAGGAGGATCTGGAGCCCCGCGCCCCCGTGGTGGTGGTCATGGGCCACGTCGACCACGGCAAGACCTCCCTGCTGGACTATATCCGCAACGCCCACGTGGCCGCCGGCGAGGCCGGCGGCATCACCCAGCACATCGGCGCCTATCAGGTGAACGTGCAGGGCAAGACCATCACCTTCCTGGACACCCCCGGCCACGAGGCCTTCACCGCCATGCGCGCCCGCGGCGCCATGATCACCGACGTGGCCATCCTGGTGGTGGCCGCCGACGACGGCATCATGCCCCAGACGGTTGAGTCCATCAACCACGCCAAGGCGGCCAATATCCCCATCATCGTGGCCATCAACAAGATGGATAAGCCGGAGGCCAACCCCGAGCGCATCAAGGAGCAGCTCACCAAGTATGAGCTGGTGCCAGAGGAGTGGGGCGGCGAGACCATCATCTGCCCCATCTCCGCCAAGACCGGCGAGGGCATCGACAATCTGCTGGAGATGGTCAACCTGACCGCCGAGATGCAGGAGCTCAAGGCCAACCCCAACCGCTCCGCCCACGGCGCGGTCATCGAGGCCCGGCTGGACAAGGGCCGCGGCCCCGTGGCCACCCTGCTGGTGCAGAACGGCACCCTGAAGCAGGGCGACGTGATCATCGCCGGCACCGCCGTGGGCCGCGTCCGCGCCATGACCAGCGCCAAGGGCGAGAAGCTCACCGAGGCGGGCCCCTCCGTGCCCGTGGAGATCATCGGCATGGGCGAGGTGCCCGGCGCGGGCGACGACTTCCACGCCGTGGCCGACGAGCGCATGGCCCGCGAGCTGGTGGAGCAGCGCAAGCATGAGCAGAAGATGGCCGCCTCCGCCCCCGTGGGCAAGGTGAGCCTGGAGGACCTGTTCAGCCAGATCAAGCAGGGCGAGATGAAGGATCTGAACATCATCGTCAAGGCCGACGTCCAGGGCTCCGCCGAGGCCGTCAAGGCCAGCCTGGAGAAGCTGTCCAACGAGGAAGTCCGGGTGCGGGTCATCCACTGCGCCGTGGGCGCCATCAGCGAGAGCGACGTCATGCTGGCCACCACCTCCAACGCCATCATCGTGGGCTTCAACGTCCGCCCCGACAACAACGCCAAGGAGTCCGCCGCCCGCAACAACGTGGATATGCGCATGTACCGCGTCATCTACGACTGCATCAATGAGATTGAGACCGCCATGAAGGGCATGCTGGCTCCCAAGTTCAAGGAAGTGGAGCTGGGCCAGGCCGAGGTGCGCAACGTGTTCCGCATCACCGGTGTGGGCATGGTGGCCGGTTGCTATGTCACAAACGGCAAGATGCAGCGCGGCGCCCAGATGCGCCTGCTGCGGGACAACATCGTCATCTACGACGGCGCCATCGCCTCCCTCCAGCGCTTCAAGGACAGCGTGAAGGAGGTCGCCCAGGGCTACGAGTGCGGCATCACCTTCGAGAAGTTCCAGGACATCAAGGAGGGCGACGTGATCGAGGCCTATCTGATGGAGCAGATCGAGGTGTAACTCTGCCTCCTGCGGAGTCCCCTCCTCGCGGCAAAGCCGCTGCGGCCTACGCTAAAAATTTGCCGCAGGCAAATTTTCTTCACGCTGCGGTGGAGCAGATCGAGGTATAAATGCCGCGCGAGTGACCCGCCGCAGGCGGGGCGGCGCTTTTGCGCCGCACAAGCGTTTTGGGCGGCAGCCCAAAACCTTGGCGCAGGGGCGATTGATTCGCCCCGAGCATGTGGAATCATTGGGGCCCCCACGGGATTGATATCCCGTGGGGTGTGCGGCATCACCTTCGAGAAGTTCCAGGACATCAAGGAGGGCGACGTGATCGAGGCCTATTTGATGGAGCAGATCGAGGTGTAACCCTGCCTCCTGCGGAGTTCCCTCCTTGCGGCAAAGCCGTTGCGGCCTACACTAAAAATTTGCCGCAGGCAAATTTTCTTCACGTTGCGGTGGAGCAGATCGGGGTGTAAAGCTGTTCCCGTAGCCTGAACCGGGCCGGAGCCCAGCGAAGCGGGTTCGGCCCGGAGAGGAGACGCAGCGGAAGGAGCGAGCTTTGCCGTAAGCGGCAAAGCGAGGGATCTGAAGCTTGCGGCGACGAGGTGGAGCAGATCGAGGTATAAATTTCTTCCGGCTTCGTAAAACGCCGTAGGGGCGACCCTTGTGGTCGCCCG
>NZ_JH417843.1:0-8208 GCF_000239295.1 Flavonifractor plautii ATCC 29863 | reverse complement strand
TCGCCCGTGGGCGGCCATAAAGGCCGCCCCTACGATATGGGGTGGTCAGCAGGGGCGTGCGGTATGCTGCCGGGCTATCGTGCCGCATGTCTGGCCTCACCCGAGAAATTCGTAGGGGCCGATGCCCATATCGGCCCGCCGCGCCCCAAGCCGGTAAAAAACCAAATCAGACCCGTTCCGTCCCCAAGTCATTTGAGGAGGGGGCGGGTCTGTGCGTCTTTATCGGGAGGATTTTTATGAGCGCCGTCACCCTGCTGTGTGCCGACCGCCCCCTGCCCCTGTACGAGTCCGGTGTCCGCCGGGTCGAGACCAGCTCCCATGGCGGGTACACGGTCCGTATTGAGGCGAGCGGATTTTCTGTGGGGGAGCACACATACTACCGGGAAGCGGTGGAGGATCTGTGCCTGACCATGAAGCCCTGCCGGTACGAGCTGGATCTGCGGGCCACCCAGGAGGACGCGGCGGAGCTGAGGGCCTATCTAGCAAAGCATCTGCGCCCCGGAGAGACCGTGGAACTGTGGAACCTGTGGGTGGGGGACGGCCCCGCGCGGCCGAGGCGCTTTTCCGGCGCCCTGGGGGATGTGGAGCTGGACACCCTGAAGCAACTGGAGGAGAACTTCCAGACCTGCCTGACCATTCGTATTTGACCGGGGGCGCAGCCCTCTGGAAAGGAGTATATTATGCCGAGCAATCGCATCGGACGCATCAACGAGGAGATCCAGCGGGAGCTGGCCGCCCTTATCCGCACCGTGAAAGACCCTCGGGTGCACGGCCTGGTGTCCGTCACGGCGGTGGACACTACCCCGGACCTCCGCTACGCGAAGATTTACGTCAGCGTGCTGGACAAGAGCGACGTGAAGGAGGTCGTCAAGGGCCTGAAGTCCGCCGGGGGCTACCTGCGGCGGGAGCTGGGCCGGGCCCTTTCGCTGCGGTACACCCCGGAGCTTCAGTTTGTGGAGGACGACTCCATTGACACCGGAGCCCACATCCTGAGCATGCTCCGCAACCCGGAGGTGGTCAAGCCCGCCAACCCGGCCAACGCCCACATCGAGCTGGACGGCGAGGAGTGAGCGCCATGACGGTGAAGGAGAGCGCCGCCTTTCTGCGGCAGCATGACAACTATCTGATTCTGACTCACAAGCGCCCCGACGGGGACACCATTGGCTGCGCCGCCGCCCTGTGCGAGGGGCTGCGGGCCCTGGGCAGGACGGCGTGGATCTGTCCCCACGCGGAGGAGACCCACCTGTTCACCCCCTATCTGGAGGGCCGCCTGGCCCCGGAGGGCTATGTTCCGGATACGGTGGTGAGCGTGGACATCGCCGCCCGCAGCCTGTTCACCCGGGCTGGAGAACCCTGGCTGGCGCGGGGGGTTGATCTGGCCATCGACCACCACCCTTCCCAGGCGTTTTTTGCGGCGCAGACCTGCCTGGACGCCGGTCGGGCCGCCTGCGGCGAGCTGATCTACGACATCCTCCGGGAACTCGGCCCCATCACCCCCGCCATGGCGGTGCCCCTCTATGTAGCCGTGTCCACCGATACCGGCTGCTTTCAGTACAGCAACACCACGGCGGACACCCACCGGGTGGCCGCCGCCCTGATGGAAACCGGCATGGACGTGTTCTCTCTCAATAAGCGCCACTTCCGCACCAAGAGCTGGGCGCGGCTTCAGGTGGAGCGGCTGCTCACCGAGCGGATGCACCGCTATAAGGACGGGAAAATCGCTGTGGCCCCCGTGTCCCTGTCCCTCATGGACGAGGCGGGCGCAACTGAGGAGGATATGGAGGATATCGCCGCCTTCCTGGGACAGATTGAGGGGGTGGAGACCTCCGTCACCATCCGGGAGCTGGCGGAGGGGGGCTGCAAGCTGTCCGTCCGCACCAGCGGCGGGCTCAACGCCACAAAGGTGTGCGCCCGGCTGGGGGGTGGCGGCCACGCGGCCGCCGCGGGCTGCACCGTCTCCGGCACCCTGGCCGAGGCGGAGGCGGCCATCCTGGACGCCATCCGGCAGGTGGAGGCAGGGGCATAGAGGACGCGGCCTGCCTGTAGGGGCCGACCTGCGTGTCGGCCTGCTGCCCGCCCTACGAACCAGAAAAGACGCCGAAATTTGGCGCACAGGAGGCCACTTTTATGGCAAATGGAATCATCGTGATTGATAAGACCCAGGAGTGGACCAGCATGGACGTGTGCATCCCACAGATGCAGGCATCTGCGGGAACCCTGTTTTAAATCATCCTCGGCGGAAGCACCCGCAAGGGGTACGCCGCATCCGTACAGCAGCGGAGCTGCTGACGGCTGCGCAGTAAATTCCGCCTGCGGCGAGGTTTTCGCGATTGCGAAAACGCTCGGACGGCACAAAAGTGCCGAAATTTGGCGCACGGGAGGCCACTTTTATGGCAAATGGAATCATCGTAATTGATAAGCCCCAAGAGTGGACCAGTATGGACGTGTGCGCCAAAATCAGGGGCGTCCTCCATGAGAGGCGGGTGGGACACGCCGGGACGCTGGACCCCATGGCCACCGGCGTGCTGCCTGTCTTTGTGGGGCGGGCGACGCGGGCGGTGGAGTTTGCATCCGAATCCGAAAAGGAATACATCGCTGGGTTAAAACTCGGCGTAGTCACCAATACCCAGGATACCACCGGCCAGGTGGTGGAGGAGCGCCCCGTGGAGGCGGACCGGGCGGCCCTGGAGGGGGCGCTGGCCGCCTTCCGGGGGGAGATCACCCAGATTCCGCCCATGTACTCCGCCCTCAAGCGGGACGGTAAGAAGCTCTATGAGCTGGCCCGGGCGGGGAAGGAGGTGGAGCGGGCCCCCCGGCCCGTCACCATCCACGCCCTGGAGGTGGTGGAGCAGACCGGGCCGAACTGCTATACCCTGCGGGTGCGCTGCTCCAAGGGGACCTATGTGCGTACCCTCTGCCACGACATCGGGGCCGCCCTGGGCTGCGGCGGGTGCATGTCCGCCCTGCGCCGCACCGAGGCCGCCGGGTTTTCCCTGGCGGAAGCGGTGCCGCTGGAGGCGTTGCTGGACGCACCTGACCCGGCGGCCCTGCTCCGGCCGGTGGACGCCTATTTCTTCCGTTATCCGGCGGTGACGGTGGAAGGGACGGCCCTGCGCAAGGCGAAGAACGGCAACCCGTTTCCCTGCTCCGCGGCCGACGGCGACTGGCGGGTGTACGGCCCCGGCGGGGAATTCCTGTTGCTGGGCCGGTGCGCCGGGGGGATGATGAGCACTATCAAGAGCTTTTTCGAGGTGTAGCGGTATGCAGACAGAGAAACGTGTGATCGCCTTGGGCTTTTTTGACGGCGTCCATCTGGGCCATGGGGCCCTGCTGCGCCGGGTGGGGGAGAAGGCCGCAGAGCTGGGGGCCGTTCCTGCGGCGGTCACCTTTGACACCCACCCGGAGAACCTGATTTTAAAAACCCCTGCGGTCCCCCTGCTCAGCTCTCCCCTGGACCGGGCGGAGCTAATGCGGCGGTTCTACGGTATCCGAGAGGTCATTGTGGCCCACTTTGACGAGCGGATGATGCACATGCCCTGGCGGGAATTCGTCACCGATTATCTGGCGGGGGAGCATGGGGCGGTGCACCTGGTGGCAGGCCATGATTTCCACTTCGGCTACAAGGGGGAGGGCAACCCGGAGCGGCTCCAGGCCCTCTGCGGAGAGCTGGGCATCGGCTGCGACATTATCCCCAAGGTGGTACAGGACCATATCACCATCTCCTCCACCTATATCCGTACCCTGGTGGCCCAGGGGGAGATGGAGCGGGCCAACCAGTTCCTGGGCCACCCCCACACCCTGACCGACACGGTGGCCCACGGCAAGAAGCTGGGGGGGACTTTGGGGTTCCCCACGGTGAACCTGCGTTTTCAGCCGGGGGTGCTGGTGCCCGCTCACGGGGTGTACGCAACGCGGGTGACCTTTGAAAACGGCGAGAGCCGCCCGGCGGTGACCAATATCGGAGTGCGGCCCACGGTAGACGACGGAGACCGGGTGACTGTAGAGGGGTTCATCCTAGATTTTCAGGGAGATCTCTACGGCCAGACGGTCCGAATGGAGTTCTACAAGCGTCTGCGGGGGGAGCGGAAGTTCCCCAGCCTGGAGGCATTAAAGGACGAGGTCATGCGCAACGCGGAGCAGACCCGGACCTATTTTTCCACGCAGCCCTGAGCCCCTGAGACTGAGGATGAGGAAAGAGAGGGAGCCCCATGCGTTATAAAAAGCTCTACCCCGCCGTCATCTGCTTTTGCGTCTTCCTGGCTGCCATCGGACTGGTGCTGGGCGATCCGTCCACTGTGCTGCCAGGACTGTGGAAGATCATCGTTACGGAGGACGCGCTGATCACCGACTACGTGAAAATTGCGGGTGTAAGCGCGGCCCTGGTCAACTCCGCCCTGGTGACGCTGGTGAGCCTGCTGCTGCTCTACCTGAGCAAGGAGCCGCCCAACGGCTTCACACTGGTGGAGCTGGGCCTGATGGCTGGCTTTTCCCTGTTCGGCAAGAACATTGTCAACATCTGGCCCATCATCGCCGGGACCTTCCTGTACGCCAAGGCGCGGCGGGAACCGTTCGGCAAGTATGTCTCCGTGTCCCTGCTGGCCACAGCCCTGGCCCCGGTGGTGAGTTATGTGGCGCTGGACAACGGCTTCGGCAACCTGTGGTGGGGTATCGCCGTGGGACTGCTCATCGGCTTTGTGCTGCCGCCCCTCTCCGCCTATACATACAAAATCCAGAACGGCATGAACCTCTACAACATGGGCTTTGCCTGCGGCCTGCTGGCCATGATCCTGGTACCCGTTATGAGCTCCATGGGAGCCAATCCCACCGTGGCCCACCACTGGGCGGAGGGCTATAACCTGCACTTTGCTATCTTCCTTGGGGTGCTCTGCCTGGGGCTGACTGTGGCAGGCTTTTTTTTCAGCGGCCGCCCGGCGTGGGCCGCCTGGGCGGGGTACCGCCGCCTGCTGCGCACTACCGGCCGGGCTCCCAGCGATTACCTTCGCATGTTTGGGCCCGCCCCGGTGCTCATCAACATGGGGGTCAACGGACTCATCGGCATGGCCTTCATCCTCGCCACCGGCGGCGATCTCAACGGCCCAACCCTGGGCGGCATTCTCACCATCATGGGCTTCTCCGCCTTCGGTAAGCACGCCCGCAACATCACCCCCATCATGCTGGGCGTGGTCATCGGCGGCGTTTTTATGCACTTCGATATCAACCAGAGTTCCGTGCAGCTCGCCCTCCTGTTCGGAACCACTCTGGCCCCTATCTCGGGCTATTTCGGCTGGCCCTTCGGCATCGTGGCGGGGTTCCTCCACTCCTCCGTGGTGCTCCACGCCGGAACCCCGGTGGAGGGCATTAACCTGTATAACAACGGCTTCTCCGGCGGCCTGCTGGCCATCGTTCTCTATCCCATCATCAGCGAGGCCATCCGCCACCACCGGCCGGGGCTCCAGGACCGCGACTACTTCGATGACACCATCGAGCACGACGAGCCCCTGGTCCCGCCTCCTGCCCGGCGAAAATGAAAATGAGGTCAAAAGAGGTGCAGCGCTCCCGAAGGAGCGCTGCACCTCTTTTTTGCGCAGAGAAGGCAGGGATCTATCCAAAACGCTGCCGAAGAACGGACATCAATTTGAAAAAGTGTACCTTTTCAAACACCCTGCCTTTGTTCTATAAATTGAAGTATAGCATAGAAAAGGAGCAATATCAATCACTTTATGGAAAGGTAATCCTTACAATCTGCTGCTTTGAAAAGGTACACAATTCCAAATCAGAAGATGGGAGGCAGATTTATTTATGAGAAGCAGGTTACTAAAGATATTGATATGCTTAATTATGATTATTTCTTATATTCCGATAACTGCAATTTCTGTTGAGTCAGGAGAATCAGTGGTAGATGGAAGCACGGCAGGGGCGCCAATCGCAGTGCCGGAAGAAGGGCTTGCTATTTCGGGCGGAACCTTATATGGAATCGATAAAACATGGTTTGCAAACGTTAATCCTGATAAGGGAAAGATCTATTTGGCTATCTCTATCCCCTCAGGCGTGACGGAAATTAATAACGATGGGCTCAAGGATTCTTATACAAGCGATAAAAAATTACATAATGCAGTCACATATATGGATGGGTTGGGGAGTTTCAGTGTTGCAGCTCTTAGTTTTGATGATGCAACTGGACTTGAAACAATTGGTGAGCAGGCTTTGCAGGGGAACAGCCAACTGACAGGGATACTTGATTTATCAGCGACAAATGTCTCAGTAATTAAAAAAAGCGCCTTTTCCGGCTGCTCCAATCTGACAGGAGTTGTTCTACCAAAAACGTTGAAAGAATTAGGAAGCAGATCATCCTCTGCCGGTTCTGTATTTAACGGGTGCGAAGGACTTCGGTATATCCGCGTGGCCGGTAGTAGTAACCAGAATGCGGTTTTTGAACTGCCGGAGGGCCTTACCTATATTGGAAGGCAGACATTTAAGAACTGTTTTGCTTCCGATGTGGATGCAAAGGTAATTATTCCTGCTAGTGTAGAGACAATCGGAAGTGAGGCGTTTTACAGCAAACGGATTTCCCAGATCATCATTCAAAAGGAAGGAGACGGATGGGATCCACGATTAACCGGATATGATACATCTGCATTTAAAACCGGAAACGATGACCTGTTGGTGGTGTTTTTAAATAGGAAAAGCTATGTGGACTATACAGTGGGCCGGAGCTTTACAGGGGCGGTAAAACGTGCATTGTCCTATCCGGTGACGCTCACCTTTCAGAATGCCAAAGAGGGTGTCATCAAGCAGGATAAACTAAACTATCAGTCCATTCAGTATGAGTATGATGAGGCAGCAGGATTTTGGGCCGTCAACCAGGACTATCTGCTTCCGCAGCCCGCAGGAGAACAGGTGTCCAAGCCTGGCTATAATACATTTTGGACAGTGGACGACAAAAAATTGACAGACAGCGGAAAAATAAATATTACTTCAGATAATCCAATGGTAGAAATAGACTATGTCATACAGAACCCGACAATTCAACCTGTTGCGGACGGTACTGTTCAAGCGGATTTCCACACATTAAGCATAGATTTGGATGCGGCGGGCCCGCATACCGTAGGGGTACAGGTTTCACACCCACTGCTGAAAGAGCAGCAGGGCACAGAGGATACCTATGTGTATTTCCAATACTGCTGGTGGGATGAATCCGGAGAGGAAAGCGGTGTCAACGGCCCCAGAAGCAGGGCGGAACCTGAATTGTTTTCCAGCTCCGCTGAAAACGGAATTCTAAATCGTGTCAAGACGGGAAATGCGGTCATTCCTATCGACGGCCAGGAGCATGCCAGGACCGATGGACACTACTACATGGTCGAAATCTATGGTTACCTGGTGGAAAACGGAGGTACCCCGGAGCTTTTCTACAAGTCCCATCACAATTTTATTGATTTCGGTTCGGACTCCGACACGGAGGCAACCGTGAGCAGGAGCTATACACTCCAAGTGGAGGTAACTCAGGTAGAGCGCCATGCAGTTCTCTTCCAGACTGGTGAGCATGGTACGCTGGAGGGGACTTCCAACTTTGCAGTAAAAGACGGGTCCACGATGCGTAAGAGCGGTTATCCTGTACCGAGCGTTGCTGCGGACAGCGGATACAGCTTTACCGGCTGGCTGGGAACGGATGGTATAACCCGCACCAGCAATGAAGTGCTGGATCTGACGGTCACCGGGGACATGACCTTTACGGCGCAGTATGCAAAGGATTCCGGCTCCGGCGGCAGCACCGGCACGGCCCGGTACACCATTGAGGCCAGCGCGGGCCATGGCGGCGGGATCAGCCCGGACGGCAGGGTGCGGGTGAGCCGCGGCAGCGACAAGACCTTCCGCATCACCCCCGATGCCGGGTATGAGATTGCCGACGTGCTGGTGGACGGCGAAAGTGTGGGCGCGGTCAGCTGTTACACCTTTGAAACCGTGCGTAAGAACCACACCATTGAGGCGGAGTTCCGCGCCGTGGAGAAGGCCCCGGATACGGGCGTGGACCGCTGGCTCAACACCACCGACCATATGGCCTACCTCAATGGCTACGGAACCGGCCTCTTCGGCCCCGACGACCACATGACCCGCGCCCAGGCCGCGCAGATGTTCTACAACCTCCTGCTGGACCAGGAGGTGTCCGCCGCGGTCCGCTTCACCGACGTGCCCGCCGACGCCTGGTACGCC
>NZ_JH417842.1:51415-52394 GCF_000239295.1 Flavonifractor plautii ATCC 29863 | reverse complement strand
GCGTGGTCGTCCACGGTGTAGTGCCAGCTCACCATATCGCGCTCCCCGGCGTCGCTGTCCAGATAGGCCCCGTGGGCCGCGGCATCGGCGCCCTTGGCCGCGTTGCCGGTCTCGTGGATGGTGATGTACTTGCAGGGATTGCTGCCTCCGGGCCGATTATCCGCCCCTGGGGCGATAAGGTGCGTCTGGATGGCGAGGCCCGTGTCCGTGACCCGCTGGGGGCCCTCCACGGCCTCCAGATAGGCCAGGGACACCCAGCCCTTATCCGTCCTGCCCCAGCCGTCCCGGGCCTCCAGCACGTCCACCACGGTGCCCACGGGGTACGCCCCCACCTTGCCGTAACCGGTGCCGGGGCCGCTGCGGATGTTGACGCCGATGCTGGGCGTCACGGTATACTTGCCCATACTCTCCTCCTGTCCCGGCGGCGTCTGCTCCGCCTGCTTGAGATACACGCAAATCCAGTTATGCACCTTGCGGCTGGCGGTGATACGCTCTCCGCCAAAGTCGCACTGGCTGGAGCCGCCCCCATCCAGCATGACGGCGGAGGCCCAGCCCAGCCCGGCCAGCCCGTCCCGCAGAGTTTCCGGCGTGGCTGCGTCTCCGGTGCCGTCTCCGGAGCAGTAGAGGGCCAGATCGCCGCCGCGCAGACCGATGGCGCTGCGCCCCCGCCTGCCGCCCTGGGCAGAGCCGTAGGAGGGCGCGCCTACCGGCCCGGTGCCGGTGAGGATCAGCGGCGTGACCGCGATAAAGTTGGCCGCCGCCTCATACTCGGAGGTCATGCGGATGTCTGGGCCCTTGTCCCAGGCGTAGCCCACCGCCCGCCAGGGCGTGCCGGAGAGCATCACCCCGCCCGCTTTGAGCAGCGGGCAGGGGGTGCCGTCCGGGTTCCACATACCTCCGTTGAGCACGTAATGGGCCTTTGTTTCATCCTTGACCTGAGAGAGCGTCTTGCGGCAGTTGGTGACTCTCAGCTCAATCC
>NZ_JH417842.1:0-51329 GCF_000239295.1 Flavonifractor plautii ATCC 29863 | reverse complement strand
CTTCTCGCCGTTGATGGGGCCGGGGTCGGCGGCGCCTTCCATCAGCTCAACCATGCCCTGATAGTCCTTTGCGTTCCACAGGGCGGCCAGGGCCTTGACGTTACCCTGGCGCTTTCTGATCCAGGCGTTAAATTCATCATTTTCCGCGGCCAAATCTACGTCGTCGCCCAGGGCTGCCCAGTCAGGCCGGAAGGCCGCGGGCAGATTTTCCGCGCCGATGTCCACCGCCCTGCCGTGGCGGATGTTGTTATGTACCATGCTGCCGCCTACACCCACATCTACATCGTTGGCATTGGCGATCGCGTAGCAAGCGGGGGTGAGCTCGTTCCAGTTGATGTTTTTCATTGTGGTACTTCCTTTCATTTTTACGGCCTTTGGCCGATTTAAACGGTTTCGTCAGCGGGCTTGTAGCTCTCGCCAATGTACTGCTGGTACTCTTCCTGGGTGATGACGCCGTCGGTCACATCAGCCCGCGCCAGGGTGCGCACGTCCTCCTTTACGGGGTCAAGGACGCTTTCAAAGGTGCGCGCACCCCGTTTGATGCTGCGCCAGTAGCTGTGTGCGATTGCTTTTACTGCCATTGTCTTCAACCTCCTAGCATTTCATATATATCTAGCAACGCATCGTCCTGCTGTGCGTTGATAGATGCCTGTTCGGCCTGGCTCTCAAAGAGCGCGATAGCGGTTTCGTCGGTCTGCGCCAGGGCTTCCTCCAGGGCCCCAAGCCGATCCAGAGGCGACGGCTCAGGTTCCGGCTCTGGCTCCGGGGGCCGCTTGGTGGGTGTGATGCCCACCAGTACCCCCTCCTCAATCTGGAGATCACACCAGCCATAGGTCGCCCAAACAGCGGCCTCCAGGTGGACGGGCACCTCTATGTAGCCATCTTCCCACACCCTGGCAGCACCGTGGCGGGACTGGATATTGCGGGAGCCGTCCTCACGGGCGTTGATTTCGATGATAGTCATGAGGCACCTCCGAATTTCAATGCTACATAATTGAGCGGCTGTGCCGGATTGCCAGTTGAATTTATGTTGGTGCTACCATTCCATGTAACATACTGACTTCTGTTACTCCCTGTGGAAATTTGGGCTCGTACTTTTGGATATAGCATGGCAAACGGCGGAATACTATTGGCCCCTTCTCCTCCGTATATAACCCATACCACATCCGGCGTGAATGGCAAGGCAACGCTGCTCGTAAAAGTACCAAGCGCTGCGCCTTCAAGGGTCGCTCCGCCGAGCCTGTCCGCCACACTCGACCCATCCGGCATAAATACCACTTCGGCCAAGGTCTGCGGCATGACATCGCACTCCTTGCCCTGTAGCCGCTCTACCCGGTACGGGCTGTCTGGCATTGAGGTAGGCGTTTTGGTGTAGGATAACTGTCTGTTTTCACTTATCCAAGAGTTATCCATGATTTCCTGCTCGGCCTTTACAGTGAATTGCCCTCCTGCCGCGCTCGGAAACCTGGATACCGGGATAGTCACACTATCGCCAGACTTCAAGGTCAGTTCTCTCTGGTAATCGCTGTCGGTATTTTCAAAAACCTCTGTTACTTGAATGGGCCTATTCAAGTCTAAGGCCAACGCTGTATACGTTATCGCCCCATGGATTTCCCCAATATTGCCTTCTGGCATGTATATTCTTAATGCATCCGAAGGGACAATGTTCACGGTCTTGGATAATATGGGATCGCCATATACGCCAGAAATGCTTGCGGACACGCGGTACTGCACACTTGTCCACTCAGCCTGCGCTCTGTCGTTATAGACCAGGGCGACTCCCGCGTAAACCTGCGTCCAGCCTCCGGAATCCACCCTGCGCTCCAGTTTGTAGTTTTCCGCGCTGTCTGCGGACTCCCAAGTAATATCAATTGTCTGACCGACCATAGCCGCATCTGGCACATCTATACTGCTAATTTCAGGTTTTGCGGATTGATAGATATAATAATATCCATCCTTTACTCCGTTTTTAGGATATTCCGCCTCGTTTCTGCTGGTTACAGTTTGGATTAACTCCCCGTATGTTTCCTCTGCGACATACCTTCTAAATGAGCCTTCACTATGATAAAGTTTTGAATCATCGGTAACCATCCATCTACCACCGTCGCCCGCGTTATACATGATATATTTACCATGGTCGATGAGATATTCGTCTCGGCTTGATGGCATGCGATCCAAGTACCTTGAATCCTCAAGTGTGGACAAAGTGGTAGTTGGGTAAAATTTACCTTGATTGTCAAGTGTATAACCAGAACAAAGTATAACCGGAAAACTTATATACCACTTGTCACTAGTTACAGTTTCCTTCGCTACGTGCTTTATATAATACTTATTCCAGACATAAAGCATGTTAGTGCCCACCTCCCGCATAGTCCGCCAGAATCAGGCCATAGAGCGTATTTGCCTTCCGGGAAGCCGGAGGCACCGCCTCCTCCACTTCATAGAATCCACCTATGTCAGGGAGCTGCCCGGCGGGCACCTTGCCATCGGGCCCCAGCGTCGCCAGTCCCGAAAATGCCTCTCCGATCTCTTTAGCGGCCGTCTGCGCGGCGTTGACCTGCTCCATGAGGTAGTTGTAGCCGTGCTGCTCGCTCAGGCCCACCTCTGCCCCGGTGGGGGCCACGGTCTGTCCGCCGGTCCAGTCCTCCGGCAAGTCCGCCGGAAGCGGAGTTTTGATCGGATTTTCAGCCATTGCTTACCACTCCTTCCGCTACAGGGATAATGTGCTTCAAGACCACATTCGTGGTAACAGGGATATACACGGTGGAGGACGTGAGGATATTCCCCTCTGCATCCAGCAGTTCCAGGGCGGTGATCTCTGTGGCCTGGGACGGCATGATGGTATAGGTGACGGTCAGCTCCGACCCCTCCACGGTCTTGGTCAGTCCGGTAATCGCAACTGTTCCGTTGACCCGGGCGGAGGCCACATCGCCGCTGACGAAGTTCGCCACACCGGCCAAGAGGGCCTGCTGGATGGATGGCGTCTCAGGCATCTTAATCACTCCCTCCGGGCCGTCGGTTGCGAAGGGCAGCCGCCCCAGCTCCCACGCCCCCAGCCTGTAGTTATAAATTCTCTGCGCGGACGAAATTATCTCGGAGAGCAGCAGCCCCGTCCGCACAAACGGGGCGTTGACCCACACGATATGCGCCGGTTTGATACGGTTGATGGTGAAAGCCAGCTCGGTGGCGTAGTTCTGGTTTTGGGCCGCGCTTTCGATATAAAGTGTGTAGTTTGGGTAGTCTACCGTGACCTTCCATTCACCCGGCCCAATCAGCTCGTCCAGCTTTTGATAGAGGAATCCCAGGGTATAGGGCGGACGGGTAGAAATGCGGTTGAGCACGCGGGTCCTTCGGAATGCCAGGCTTTCCACCTGTGGGTTTGGTACAATTCGGAATACCTGCTCCCACATGCCAACCGCCCTCTTGTCCATCGTCTGGAAAAAGAAATTGTCAGCCACACCCACGATTTCCTCCGCCAGGGCCTCAAACTGCTGCTGTTCGGTCAAGCAGATCTGCTGATAGTCCAGCACCTCCCGGTACCACGGGGGCAGCAGGGACAGCAGGTTGGTATCCAGCTCAATTGGATTCATTCAGCGTCACCGTCCCTATCACGGGCACCTGCTGGGTTTCGCCCGTCTCCGTCAGGAGGAGATCTGCCGTACCGCCGTTGAGCTGCACGTTGGTGGCGTTGACCACGCCGGCCACCCCCACGATAGCGGCGGTAACCCTGGCCACGTACACATCGGCAGCGTAGGACACGTTGTTGGCGGACACGTTGGTGTCCCACCCCTGCCGCACGCTGCGCAGATATGTCTCAATGGCCTGCTCCACCGGTTCCTGCACCTGTCCGATGGCATATCCGGCGGCCAGCAGGAGGGTGGCGGAGACATTCACCGCCAACTCTGTCGGGGCCACCGCCGTCACCTTTGCCCCGATAGGGGCCAAGCCCAGCCCCAGCCCCTGGTTGGGGGGCGGGTCGATGGCATTCTGCACCTTCTCCACCAGTGTGGATGAGGCAGGCAGGAAATCCGCCCCCAGAACGGACAGCTTCACAGTGCCACCGCCGCTCCAGGTGGGGTATACCTGCACCCCGCCCACGCCGTCAATGGCGAGGACGTTCTGGCGGTAGTCGGCAATATTGCCGCCAAAGGGACGGTTATTGAGCGCCTCAATCAGCCGTTCCCGAAATGCGCTGTCGGTCTCTGTGTCGTCACCAGGCACCAGGATATCCGTAATCTGTGCACTGGTCAGCCCCGGAATGGCGGTAATCGGCAGGATGGGCCCGGTGTACTCGTTTCCGATGGCGCCGGGGGTCTCCGCGGCCAGCTGGTACTGGTTCCCCGTATCGGTTGCCGCCGTTACGGTAAAGTTGATTGAGCCCGCTCCGTTGATGGTGGAGAACCGGGCTCCAATGGGCACAGAGGTATTGAACACGCCCAGGCGTACCGCGGCGGAGGCCGGATATCGGGTCAGGCCGCCAATCACAGCCAGCATATCCAGGGAATCCCCCACAGCCGTCTGCACGAAGGCCGCCCGCTGCACCCGGTCCAGAGTGAGGTAGAACCCCGCCAGGGTGTAGGCCGCCGGGGAGATGGCCGTGGGGATGGGGGCCGTGTCCCGCTTGTCATAAGTATCGGGCACCCGGTCCAGCATCTCCTGACGGAGGCTGGCATAGGTCTCTTGAGTAAGGTCAATCAAGTGATATCCACCTCCACACTGGTCTGCATCTCTCCATATACTGTGTTCACGGTGAGGGAGGCCCTCAACATATCCCCTTCCACGGCATACGTAAAGCCGGAGATCCCCCGCACCCGGTCGTCCATTTTCAGCGCATCGGTGATACGCCGCTGAAGTTCCGAGGCCACATACCCCGGGTCCTGCCCGATGAGCCCATCCCACTGCATCCCGGAGTAGGGGGAATAAATCTGCCAGCGGAACCGCTCCACATTGAGAATGACCTCCACAGCCTGCCGGACAGAATACCAGCCGTCACATTCCCCCTGGATGCGGTTGGTTTCCTTGTTGATATACCACGTCCTGGATGGCTGGGAGACGAAGGACACCCCGGCGGACAGGTCGATAGTGGATGTAGGCAAAGTCGGCATCAGGCTTCCTCCTCAAAAATCCGGGACAGGACGATGAACTTCTGCCCGTGCTGTACCCGCAGCAGGAGCACTCTGTCCCCCTCCTCCAGCCTGCGGTTCAGGATAATAAAACCGTCCTTGACAGGCAGCTTCTTCCCGTCCTCCCAGCACACAATGTCCTCCCCCTGTAGGGCGGCGTCCGCCCCCTCAGAAACCAGAGCGTATTCCCCCAGGTAGGAGCCGTCCAGTCCCGTGGTGGTGGTGCCCGCCGAGTTGGCATGGGTGTGGGAGAGGGTCTGAATCCGGTGCCTGTGGGCCAGCACCGGGATTTTCTTCTCAATCACCGGCTCAGTGAGGCAGAGCTGCCTCCGTCTCAGGGGAGATGTGGCAGGGTTAATGGTAATCTCCAGCGGTTCTTCTCTGGTCACCGTGCCCACCCGCAGGTCTGTTGGCTGCCCGGCGGCGGTGTTCTCCTGCATCATCTGGTACAGAACATCTTTCAGATCCACGCACTCACCTCTTACACATGTTCCAGCCCCAGGGTCTCAAACTCCATTGTGTGGTCGTCATTTGCCCAGGTGTGGGTCACCTTCTCCAAAAGGACGTATTGGTCGAGATTGATATCCCCAAGACCCTGCACCTTCATGAGCACCATCTGTCCCGCCCGCAGGCCGGGCACCCCCAGGGAGGATACCTTCAGCGTCCGCATCCGGCGGTTATAGCACGACAAGGTGGCCCGGGCCTGGGCCTGTACCTGCGCGTCATTCATGGTGCCATCCACCGTCTGGTAGAGCTGGAGCATGCCCCACTGTCCAATTGTGGCGCTGTCCTCAGCTACGAACACATCCGCCCTGCCGGTCTCCTCGTTGGGCCGGGCCAGTTTGACGTGGTTGTAGGTCTGCTCGTCGATGTCGGTCTTGTAGGTGTAGTCGGTCAGCAGGGACATGTCGCCGATGACCACGTTGGAGACCATATCCCGGGGCTGCCGGAGGGCCAGTCCGTTTCCATCATCGAACAGCACATAGATGTTCCCGGTGTTGAGCAGGGTCTGTTGGATGGCCTCCCCCAGGATATCCAGGCAGCTCTCGTCCTCCTTATAGAAGTCCGGGATAGCGTACCCCGTATCCGCTACCTGCCCCACGTCAATCTGGAGGTCGGCGGCGATCTGCCGGAGCATATCCCCGGCGGTCTGCGCCTCAAAGTTATAGGATGCGTTGGCCTTCAGATAGCGGATGCGGTCGTAGCATGTGACCTGAATCTCCCCCCAGCGGTCCTTGCTCTTGGTGAATACCCAGCCGTAGAACTGGAGCTGGCCGTCCGCCGAGAACCGGACGATATCGCCCTCGGCGAAGCTCAGATCCCCGGCTTTCAGCACATTGAATTTCAGTGTGCCCGGCGAACCGGTGCGTTCCGTGCTCCAGGTAACCTCCGGCACGGAGTTGGATATCTCCCACATCTTCCCGCTGGACTTGTTGGCAATAATCAGCTCTGTCTTCACGTATCGTTCACCACCTGGAGGGCGTTTTTGTCTATCCAGCCCAGGGGATTCCCGGCTTCGTCTGTGATGTGGACGCTGGCGGGGCGGGTGGCGTCTACAATCCGTGACACCAATACCCTCCGTCCGGAGGCCGTGCCGTGGGGCTCATCCCCGTAGCTGGTGTAAAAATAGGAGCCGTTGGCAATGCACGCCGCACCAGCATAAAGCTGTCCTTGCGGGATTGTGCGGGAGGGTTCCGCTGTGACTTCCACCGGCATCCCCGCGGGCTGCCGGCCGCTCTGTGCAGAAAGAGACTGCGGGGTATAATCCCGATACTCGGTCAGAGTCAGATCGTAGTAAAAATCGCCGGTCTCCCCTCCGCGCTCCTCGGTGTTGAACTGGGTGACCAGCACTTCAAAGCCGGTGTCGCCAGTCATGAATGGCTCCCCGTTCTCATAGTACCGCACAGGGGTGTAGATGATGGGCGCCTTGTCGTTCATGGCGCTCTCAAAGAACTGGATGTAATACTCAGGCGGGTGGAAGGCGCCCCATTGATTGCTTCCAGAGAACTCCCGCCCGGGGAAAAAGGAGGAAATGGTTACCTCCCGCAGCTTGGGTATGCGGGGGATCATGATGGGGCCGATGCCCAGCACGTTGTATTCGCTGTTGTCGTTGTCCCGGGCCACGGGCAGCTTTTCCGGGTTCACCGGCAGGCGGATGACCGTACCGTCCCGCGTGAAAAACAATCCGAAGTTATTGACGGACATACCGGCCTCCTCTTTTCTTATCCGCTTGCGGGCCGCGCCGTGCTGCGCGTGGAGCCGGAGGCGGTCTGCTCGATCAGAATGTCCCGGATGGCATTGGCGAGGCTCTGGCGGTCGGCGGCGGTCCGCCCGGTGTTGGCTCCGTTGACCGTGATCACCGGAGTCTGCGCCGTCAGGTTGACGTTGTTCACATACCGCCGCTCCGCCACGTCCACCAGGGATTTGATGTCCTCGTCGCTCATCTTGACCGACTTCTCGATGCTCCCTACGCTCCCGGCGATATCGCCCAACTGGCCGGAGAGCTCGTCGTAGGGCACGCCGGAAAGAGCCGCGCCAACGGCGTCGTTCCCATTTCCGCTGAACAGATTGGCTCCCCAGTTATAGCCCGTGTTCCAAGCGTCTCCATAGTTGAACCGGTAATCAATCGTCGGTGCATTCCTGTCCAATGTAATAGCGTTTTCGTTTTTGCCCCACTTGAGGACGGAGTCTTGCAGCGAAGTGAGGCCGGCGGTCCAATTTGTTCCGAAGATGGCGTCAATAATCTTCGTCACAACTTTGCCCAAATCTAGAAACCAGGAGATAATATTTCCGATTAAATTGGCGACTGCCCCGCCGAACGAATCAAACCCGCCGTTCGTAACATTCAGGACCCATTCGATGATTCCAAGAAAAGGCGTCACAAAGATAGACCATACAGCCTGAATGATTCCATTGAGCAATCCGATGACTGTATTTCCAATAATCGCGGCTACTGTGAGCACTGCTCCGGCAATAATTCCAGTGGCCGACACACTGGTCCCGGCGAAGTGATTCACCGCCGCCGTCACTGCGTAAATGGCCCCGATCACCAGCGCAATGATGATAAGCGGCAGCCCCCAGGTGGTCGCCATGACCGCCCCAAGCATCTCCTGTGCGGTTGTCAAGGCCGTAGTCGCCGCCGTGCAAATGTTGGTCCAGTTGGCTGCCAGAAGGAACACGCCGAACGCAGCACCCAGGCCCAGGACAATGGGGCCCACTAGGTCGATATTATTTGCCAGCCAGGAGATTGCATCCAGCACCGGGTCAAGGGCCTGAATGGCGACGTTCTGGAACATCGTCCACACCCGCGCCCAGGTCATGGGCATCTGCTCAAACTGGGCGTTGGTCTCCTCCGCCGCCCCAAGCATGGCGTTCTTGACCACCTCCGCGGTGACCTTTCCCTCGCTGGCCAGCTCCCGCATCTCCCCAATGGTGACGCCCATATACTCCGCGATGGTCTGGGCAATCATGGGGGTCTGCTCCAGCACCGAATTGAGCTCCTCGCCCCGCAGGGTGCCGGAGGCCAGGCCCTGGGTAAGCTGCACCAGCGCGGCCTGGGCAGACGCACCGGAGGCCCCGGAGATCGCCATCTGCTTTTGAATCTGCTCGGCGAAAGCCACCAGCTCGTCCGTTCCTGTAAATGCGTTCCCGGCTACCGTGCCGAGCTGGGAAACAAAGTCCGCCATATCGGCGTAGGCTCCACGGCTGCGCATGGCCGCCTGATAAATCTCTTCCTGGGCTGCGGCCGCCGCCTCGGCGCTGCCGGTCATGAGCCGCAACCGGGCGTTGATGCTGGTGAGCTGGTCGGAGGTGTTTACCAGCCAGCGGACGGACTGCATACCCAAGAAGGTGCCTGCGAGGTTGCGGATCGTACCAAGCAGGGATGTCCCCCGGCTGTTGGTCTGCGTCATCTTCCCCGCAAGTTCTTGCATCTGTACAGCTGTGGCCGCAGCGGCGGTTTCCACATTCATCGTGGAAGCCCGCACATCGTCCAGCATGTTTGCCATCCTCTGCGCTACCTGTAAGCACTGGGTCATGGTGGACGTGAATTTATCCTCCAGAATCAGGGTTTCTCGAATTGCGGCCATGCTCTCACCTCCGATTCGCCCGGTCTTGGGCTTCCTTCTGGTCTCTCATGCTTTTCAGGGCGAACTCGGTCACCAGCCGTTTCTCCCTGGACGGGAGGGCGTCATACCGGGACGGGGCCCAGCCGAGGTTCACGAAGCAGTAATATGCCACCAGCATCTCCGTGTCCCAGCCGGCCCCGTCCATCAGTTTTTTACCTCATCCTCCTGCTCCGCAAAGCCGGACAGCTTCGTAATCTCCTTGACCAGCCGGGCATACTCGCCGGACAGCAGCAATTTACCGGGCACCAGCAGCGGGTCCAGGACGCCGCACCCGTCGCACAGCTCCTTGCTGGAAAAGTCGGGTTCCACCGTGGCGGCCACCACCATGCGGCGGGTGAAATCCACACTGTCCAACTGCTCGATTGTCTGTCCGCCCTCCTTCCGGCGGCGGGTGGCCTGCCGGGTGATGGCGTCGTTCTCCTCCTGGGTCAGCGCCCGGATCTTGAAGGGCACGGGCTGGCCACTTTCGTCCTGAAAGCGGTTGGAGATGACAACCTCCTTCTCCTCCGAGGTAGTGACGGGATGCAGAAATGCGGAAAGCTTACTCATATCGGTTCCTCCTTAATTACCCAGTTGGGCCGGATCGTTGAACGCCTGGAGCCGTGCCACGCGGGTGTAGGCGAAGTTGAAGTCATAGTTCAGCATGGTTTCCTCACTGTTCAGAACGGAGAGGGGCACGGTGCCGGTCAGGTGGCATCCGTAATAGGCCATAACCTGGGAGCCCAGTGTCGCCGAAGCGGAATCGGAGTTGGTAATCTGAATATCAAACTCCGGCATAACGCCCGTCTGGATGTACTGGAGCACCATGTCCGTCCACAGGTTGGTGCCGTAGTAGATGTTGCCGGTACCCGTCAGCTTGGCCCCGTTGGGCTTGTCCTGGATGGTGCGGGTGCCAATGACCCGCATATCGCTGCTCTGGATTTCCGCATTGGTGGTGATGTTCCGCATACCGGCCACCACATAGTTCCGGCCCTCTTTGGTAACCACCACGGAGCCCTCCGCGCCGGTGACGGTGTCTTTTGCCAGCAGATAAGCCATATTCACACCTCCCTCAATTCACGGTGATGGTGACGTAGATCTTCTCCACGCTGTCCACCGGCTGGATCGCCAGGTTGACCACGATGGCGTCAATGGCCTCGCCGGGCTCTACGGTCACGTCCTCGGCCTCAAAGTTCTGAATGCCGTTATTGGCCTGGATGTCCAGCAGATACCCCACGATGGCGCTCTTGAACATCATGCGGCCCTGCTCGTTGTTGTTGACCACGCCGATGTAGCCGTCAGAGAACTGCTGATAGATGTCGTTGGCGACGGTGTTCAGCAGCCGGATCACCCGGTTCTTGTGGTAGGGCCCGGTGATATCGGTGGTATAGGTCACCAGAGAGTTGATATCCTGCTCCACCTTCACCACCCCGTCGTCGGCAAAGAGGACAAACTGGCCGGCAGTCAGGGCGTCGATGTACCCGGAGTTGGTCAGCTTGGGGGACACGTCCACCGCGTTGGGATAGGCGGCGTAGGTCAGGGACTCGTTATACTGGGCCCCAGCCAGGGCCCCGCCCGCCCACCAGGTCACCTGCTGGGGGGTGAGGGTGGTGCCGTCGCTGAGCACAACGCCGCTCATGATGTTGACCACAAAGCGGTCGTCCGGGTTGGTGAGCCCCGCGGCCACCAGTTGGGTATAAGCCCCCTCCTCCGCCGCCAGGCGCTTCACAAAGGCCACCATCGCGTCCTGCACGGTGGTGTCGGCGCCGTCGTAAATGAGTACGTCGAATTTGTAGGGTTCGATGGCTGCCAGGAAGTCGGTGTAATCGGCGGATGCGGGAGAACCATCGGCGCCGCCGGAGAGCGCCTTTCCCACCGTGGCGGCCAGGGCTCCGGTACCACTCCAGGCCACCCAGTCGTTGGCGGATAGCTCCTCCACCGTCTTTGCGGTCTGCTGGTCCACAATCTCCCCGCCCACCACAGTGGACACGGCGAAAGCATCCTCCGGGTCAGTCAGCTCGGTAATGACGATGGAGATATTGTTGCCCCGAACCCCGGGATACTTTGCGGTGGCCGTCAGGGGCGAAACCTCTGCGCTTGCCTGCTTCTGCCCGGTGGCCCCCAGGCGGTAGAGCAGCAGCTTATTGGGGGCCGCCGTCCGGTTGGTGCCCTTGAAGATCTCGTTGAGGAACCGGTTCTTGGGATTGGTGATGTCATACCCGGTGTAGGGGGTCATATTGGCCCCGGCCTCGATCTCCTGCACCGTCTCCACCGGGCCCCAGCTCATGGCCTCCGCGATGGCTACCACGCCCCGGTCGCTGACCGTGAGCCCCAGCCCCCGGTCCGAGGCAAACCGGATGTAGACGCCGGGCCGCACCTTGTTCTGGCTCGCCCAGGTACCTCCTGCCATGTCAATCACGCTCCTTGTCTTTGAAGAATGCCTTGACCGCCTTGTCGGCCTCGGCGATGGTATACTCGCTCTTACACAGGACTACCCCGAGGAAGTCCTGCTGATATTTCGCATAGCGGTGAGCTTTCAGCAGAATCTCCCGCCGGTACTTTTTAGCTTTCATCTTTCAGCCTCTCGTCGTAGTTCATGGCCTGCATCTTGACCACAGCTTCGGGGATAGATACCCGCTCCAGCAATTCGAAACGATAGTGCAGGGCGTCCAGATCTATGCGCCATTCCCGTTCATGGGCCCGCAGCAGGATGGTTCCCGCCGTCTCCCCGTCGGAGTAGGGGAAGGTCTCCATCAGCAGATCCAGGTTCTCCCCTGCCCGCTGGTACCTCTGCTGCAAATCCGGGCGGTTGTAGTCCTCCAGATAGGTGAGGTCAAGCCCCATCCTCCGCCGCCAGAACCCGCCCGTTTCCAGGGTCAGGTAGTTGTAGCGGGTCTGGAGGAACATGCAAGGGGTACGGCTGCCCTGCTGGTTGGGGTCTTCGTAGAAGGCCACACTTGGGAAGCAGGGGGCCAGGTAGTCCGCCAGGGATTTGGCGATGGTGGTTACAGTCAGGTTCATTCCATCAGCTCCTCCAATCCCTTCAACTCCTCCCGCAGTACCCGGCGGTACTCCTCCACCGCCTTGTCTACCATGAACAGGCCGGGGACATAGGCCGTCCGGGTACCTACCACGATACCGCCCGTTCCGTCTGGGTTAAATTCCAGCAGCCCGGAGCCCGGATTGATGACCAGCCCAGGCACAAAGTGGCGGTCCATCCGGTGCCCGTCGTTGACAAAGGAGGCGTACTGCTTGTCGTTGTTGAGCTCCGACACATAGCTGTCCCCCTGCCGTACCGGTCTGGGACGGCTGTCGGTCACCCAGTGCTGCTTCATCTCTCCGGTGCGGGTGTTGGTTCCGCGCAGACTGTTGACGGTGGGCGGCGTCTCCTCCACTGCCTTTTCCACGGCCCGCAGGGCAGCATTCATTCCGGCCCGCGCCAGAATACCCGGAATTTGCGTCTTAGCCTGTCTGAGCTGCCTTATGCGCTCCTCCAGGTTCATCTTCCACACCGCCTTTCACCCGCTCCTGCTGGAGCAGACGGATTTCCTGGTGGGCCAGTCCCGGCATGATAGCCCCGAAGGGCTCAAAAAAGTGGTTGGGGCCGGAGGCAAAGGCGCGTATGTCCGGGATGCTCTTGCCGAGAACCGCCCCCCGGTGAATGATGAGCTCGTCACCGGCCTGGATGTCCACTTCGTTGTCACACTGGAGCCAGTCCTTTTGGTCTGCTGATGCCGCGGCCTGGCTCATGCGGATCTCCGGCGCTTCCACCTGATAGAGGCGGCAAGGGATATTCCGGTACAGCTCTCTCCGCTCGTGGCGTGTCAAGCTCTCATCCTGTACCGGAACCACCCGCCAGATGTCCACGGTATCGGTGTACCAGTCATGGAAATTCATAAGACATAACTCCCTCCCATGCCCACCAGCCTGGCCTTTGTGGCCAGAAGCTGCCCGTATTGGGTGGCGTTCAGGTCGCCCCAGTCCTCCGTCGCTTTCGTGAGGGCGTCTGTGTCATAAGTGACACTGTCCTGCCCCAGCTTGGCCGAGGCCACCACCCCCACCAGCGCCCCGGTGGCCGCGGCCTGCCCGGGCGTCTCGCTGGAGGGTGCGTAGGTTTTCAGGTAGAGCGTGGCATAGTGGGCCGTATACAGCCCTGCGGCGTACCGCCAGCCGTCCAGCCACTTGTCCGGCTGGATGGCAGCATTGGCCTGCCGGATGAACTCATCCAGCATGGTCCTGGGCAGCAAGCTCTCCCCCAACCCGGTAAAGAACTGCGGGAAATCCTCCTGGAATTGCTCTGCCGTGTAATTCCCCGCGCTGTTGCCAAGGTTGGCCGCCGCGGCCCGCACACCGTAAAATTGCGGCTGGCCCCAGTAGAACATGGCTCCCGCCTCCTATTCCTCGGTGGTCTCCGCGCCCCGTCGGGTCTTTACCTTTTTCTCCGCCGCTTTCTGTCCCTCCCTGTCGGAAGTGCCGGAGGGCACAACTTTTCCATCTCTGACAAGGGCCCGGAAATAGTCCGTCTCAGCCGCCCAGCCGGGCACAGTCTCCATCATGCCAGCCCGCAGCCGGACGGAAGCAGAGCCGTCCGGGGCGGGAATGACAATGTTCCGTTTGCTCAGTACAAACATGCGCGCCCTCCTCAGATGCCGTCCACGTACAGGATAGAGGTGGGGTAGAAGATCTGCACCTCGGAGAGGTTGGCCATGTAGGCGGTGTCGTAGCACACATTGGCCACGTTAGGGGCGGACATAATGCGGCTCATGGGCACCAGCTCGTCCATCTTGACGAAGCGCTCGTGGTTCACATAGACCACCATCCGGTCCTTGTCCCCGGTACCCGCGCCCTTGCACCACCGGGTGGCCCCGATGAAGAGGGAGCCGCCGTTCTTGGCCGACGCGTTGTTCTTCAGCAGGAAGTCATAGATGGTCTCAGTGGCCAGGTCGGTAACCATAGTGGTGAGGATGTAGTTGTACTGCTCATAGGGAATGAGGATGTGGTTGGGCACGGCAGTCTCGTCGTACTCGTTTGCGGCCCACACAGAGGTAATGGCGTCGTTCACGTCCTTGAGGATTTCCTGTGGGGTCTTGGTGGCCCAGGTGGCGGTGCCCTTTGCGCCGTTGACGGCGGTGGTCTCGGTGGCGTCTGGGTTGTTGACCAGGCCGGTGGTCCCGTAGTCCCCGATACCCACATAACCATTGGCGTCCATGTGCTTGTCGTAGGCCATTCTCACGCCGTCCTGGAGCAGGTTGTCCAGGCTGCGGCCGATGTAGTTGGCCCGCTGCATATCCTGGAACATCACCCGCAGGGCGGCGGCGAACACGTGGGCCTTGTATACCCCCTTGTCCACACTGGCCTGCACCACGGGAATGCCGTTGGCGCCGCCGGCCGTCACGGGGCTGTTGACCGCGCCGCCGGTGATACCATAGGCCACGCTCATGGCGGACACGTAGTCCACCCAGCCGCCGCCGGTCTGGATTACGATGTCCCTGGGATAGGTAAAGCTGGTCAGTGGCTTGCGGATCAGGGGGTCGCGCTTCTCCAGCTCACTCACTAGAAAGGCGCCCCCAGAGGCGATGCCGTCGGCGTCCATGACGGGCACGCCGCCCACGGGGGCGGGACCGGCCGCCTTGGGGGTAAACACCCCCGCATTGTAGGTTCCTACATTCTGAAAGCTCATTCTATGTCCCTCCTATCAGGCGTTGTTCATGGTCAGGATACGCAGCTCCGCGACACCGTTGGCATCGGCGGGCCCTGCCCACTGGCAATTGGTGAGCTGCACCACCTTGCCGCTGTCGTCCTCTGCCTCAAAGCCTCCCACAGCGGCGGTGGAAAAGCTGCCGTTAGCGGTGATGCGGACATAGACCGCGCCGCCCAGAGCGGGAGTGCCGCGCTGGCACTTCACATTGATGGCCCCGCGCTGGAAGACGCTCACCGGCTCGCCAGGGGCATACTGGCCCTGACTCTGGTCTAGATAGGTGAGCGCGCTCTTGATCTCAGCTCCAGCCACGCCCACAAACTGGGCCGCGGTTGCGGCTGCTCCCATGGGGACTACCTCTGCTCCGTCGTATTTCAGCGGCGTGCCGAAGGGAATGGGCGCGCCGCCTCCGGCGGGGCGCGTGTTTACAATCATGTCAGGCTGCCGGGCGTAACAGCCCGCAAACCCGTGGGGCATTTCCTTGCCGATCACCTGGGGGTTGAGTCCCATAATATTCACTCCTTACGATGTAGCCAGCATCCCCGCGGTGCGGAGCGCGGCCAATAGGTTGTTGAAATCCTGCTGCGTGGGGGCTGCGCTCAGGTCCGCAATGGCGGCCATCTGCTTCACGCCTCCGAGGGTGGCTGCGGCGGCAGCGGGCAGTGTATACGACGGCCCGGCCGGCCCCTGGTCACCCTTTGGCCCTTTGGGGCCTTCCGGTCCTACGGGCCCCTGCGGCCCAGTTTCCCCTTGCGGTCCCGGTTCCCCCTGTGGGCCGGGGTCCCCTTTGGGGCCCTGAGGCCCCGCAGTGCCCTGCGCTGCGGGCACTGGCCCCACATAGGCAATGCGCAGCTCGGCCACGCCATTCCCGTCCGCCGGGCCGCCCCACTGGGCGTTGACCAGCGCCACAGTGTTTTCCCCGTCCGCCTCCGCCTCGAAGTCGCCCGGCTGATAGCCTCCGCTGGCAGTTACCCGGACATAGACTGTTCCATCCACCGCCGGAGCGCCCTTCCGGCACCTTACGTTGATGCACCCTCGCTGGAATACGGAGACTGGTTCTCCCGGGCCGTACCGCCCCTCATTCTGGCTGTAAAACTCGGACGCGGACTTGACCTCCCGGCCGGCCACGCCGATGAACTGGTTTCCGGTGTTTCCAGCCCCCATGGGGATCACCTCGCCCTTCTGCCCCCGTACCAGGGGCATCCCGAAGGGTATGTCCTCCGCTCCGCCCAAAGGGGCGGTGGTGACGATCATATCCGGCTGTCTGGCATAGCTGCCGGAAAAGCCATGGGACATATCCCGGCCAATGGTCTGAGGACGAAGGGGCATCATTCCCCCTCCTTCCCCGCCTTGTGGGGATTACGGGCTGCATAGGCGGCCTGCGCCTCGGCGCAGGCAGTCTCATAGCTGGTGCGCCTGGCCGTGTCGGCGGCCTTCTGTGCGCTGTCCCGGGCGGCCTGAACAATCCCGCTCATCACATCGGGACCCTGGATGGTGGAGAGCAGCGCATCCACCACGCGGGCGCGTTCGGCCCGGTTCTGGATGGCCGCCACAGCGGGGCGCACCTTCTTGAGCAGGGCCACAGCCGCATCCCGTGTACCGGGCTCCATCAACTGGTCCGCCATTTCTTCGGCGGGGATAGTGACCGCCTTCTCCTTCGCCACCGTCTCCTCTCCGGCCAGCTTCTCAATCAGGTCGTCCAGGTCCTCTTCATCGTGGAGGGGCCGCTCTCCCCGGCCTCCCCGGGCCTTCGCCTCCAGCATCTCCAGAATGCGGTCCAGCTTGCTCCCGATGTCGTCGCCCTTGGGGGCGCGCTCCACCATCTCGTCAGAAGCCTGGGCTGCATCACCAGCGGGTTCCGCCTCCGGCGCCTTTGCGGCGGGTTCGGCGTCCAGCGCAGTGGCGACCGTACTCACATCGCGGGTCAACTGCTCCAGCTCCTCCGGTGCAGCGTCATTTGCCGCCAGGCCGAAGAACCGGTAGAGCGCCTCTTTGGTCTCTTTTTTCATTCGTTTCAGTCCTTTCTCCGCCTTTCCGGCGGCGTGGTCTTTTATTGCAACACTGTGGCCCGCCCTGCCTCTCGGCACAACCGCCACGTGATTGCCCACCAGGTTTGTCTGCCGGTATCCGTCCAGGTATGGTTCAAACCTGCAATAATAGCCGCAGGAGACCTCCCTCAGCACGCCGCTTTCCACGTCGGAAGCCAGTCCGGGGTCCTTGATAATCAGGTCGGCCACGGTGTTGTCCCCATCCCGGCGCACATGCTCCAGGTGCCCCTTGGAGTAAGAAGCCTGGTTCTCCGCAGCCAGCATCTCCGCCGGGTGCCCCCTGGTGATGTCCTTTCCCTCCAGGCTGGCCAGCGCCGCCGGAGAGAACACGTCCTCCTCCAGGCGGTAGACGGTCACTGGCCGCTCCGGTTCTCCTTCCAGCCCCAGTTCTCCCGCCGTATACATCTGCGTGCCGGTCCGGTTGATCGGCACATCGTAGCAGATCAGGTATCCCTCCGGCGTCTTGACCAGGTGCTCCGAGATATGGGAGCCATAGTACGCAACCGCCATCAGTCCACCCCCGGCACCATTGCGGCATAGTCCGCGTCCCGGCCGGTCTGCCGGGAGATCAGGGAGGAAATCAGCGCCACATGGTCGGTCTCGTCCTTGTTGATCTCCAGCAGCACCCCCAGATCCTCCCGCGGTGCCAGGGCCATACAGGCCAGATACAGCCGCGTGGCCTCGATCTCCTCGGCCAGCGCCCTTTGCAGCAGTTCCAGATAGGTCATGCCGTCACCTCACTTTGCAAATAAAAAAGGAGCCGGCAGGATTTCTCCTGTCAGCTCCATTCAGCTCTTCCCGCCCACCATTCAGGGCGTGGGAACAATATTCAGTTTCTTGCGGGATACCGTCTGCACCTTGATGGTTCCATCCTTGTCCAGCAGCAACTCCACCCGCAGTCCACGCTTGAGCGCGGCCTCAATGGCCCGTATCACTTGCTCTGTCATTTTCCTTCACTCCAAAATTCCCTGTTCCCTTAGCTGCCGCATGGATTCTTGATACTCCCGCTCCAGCTCCTCCTTAGTAGCCTTCCTTAAGATATCCGCCTCTGTGATATCAATGTTATCCCAGTCTTTTGGAGAATGCCCGATATCCACAAGGTAAAAATCCGGCTCAAATACCTCCACAATTGTGCCGATTTGGCCATCTCTAAGCAAAACAGATTCATATTGCTGATACTTTGCCATTAAAATTCCTCCATGTGGGCCGTTGTCAACCAGGTCGAGCCATCCGGTTTGACAATCCAGCCTAGAAGCACATTCGCAGGTTTGTTGTTTACTCCTTGAAGGATGACAAGCTGAGAATATAATTTCCCATAAATGCTTGAACTTCGATATGTAACAGGATACATTTTTGCCGCTTCTAATATTTCATCGCGCATAATCTGCCAGTTTTCTACATTATACCCTAAATGCGATGAAAATGCATGCCCTTTTGCCAAACCTTTTGGGTTTTCCGGGTTAAAAAAATACCCTGTAAATTTGGCGTCTGCGGCGCTGGCTTTGTCTGCTCCGGGAAGTGCCCGCTCTGGATGCTCCAAAAGCTCGGCCCTCCTGCGGTAATCCAATCGCCACAGACGGTACCGCTCTCCGTCCTCCCGCTTCTGATGCAGGAAGGTCTCAAATCTCCCGGGCACCCGGTCCCCCAGCGTCACCCGGTAGCGCTCCCACTGGCGGTAATCCGCCAGCCATTGGGCCCGGGCCCGCTCTTTTTTGCGGTAAGCCGCAATCTGGCTCTCCGACCGCGGGTCTCGGCTGAACGGGTTCTTGCTGGGGTTGGAGAAATCCTTTATTTTTTGGATCTCCTCATCTGTCCGGCCCGCCGCCGTCCAGGGCAGCAGCACATGGAGGCAGTTGGGGTGGATGTTGAGCCAGGTGTTGGCCAGTGTGTCCGGCCCCGCCGGGTCTACCTTCCCGAACGCCGCCGCCAGGGGTGGGAAGTCCGGGTCTGTGCCGCTACGGGAGTATACCCGGCCCTCGTAGGGCGCGCACAGCGCACAGGTGGTGCCGTGGCTGGATATCATGTATAGGTCGTGCTCCGGGTCCGCGGTGAGCACCGCCAGCACCTCCGCCTGCCGGGAGGTGGTGCGGGAGACCATCGTGCAGTAAGTATGCAGGCTCCAGTCCCGGCCCGCCTTGTCAGTAAAGGCCCGGACGCCCTCCCGCCGGAGCGCCTGCACAAAGGCGGGCACTGAGGCGTTCACGCCGCGTCCTGCGGCCTGTTGCGCCGCCACCTGTTCCAGCCCCACCCGGCGGTATACATCCGGCTCCACACGGCCAATCAGGGCGGATTGCAGGGTAGCCATCACAGTCATGGAGGCGTCGGTAATCTCCCCCATCAAGTTTGCCGCCAGCCGGTCCACAATGGCATGCTGCTCACCCGTGAGCACGGCCGCGTTGGCGTAGCCTGCGGCGTGCTTGGCCGCCGTCTCCGGCACCTCCAGGGCCTTCCGGGCCTCTGGCACCCGGACATAGAACTGCTTTTCAATCATCTTTGGGACGTATTCCCAGCAGTCTGATTCCATCTGCCGGAGGATGGCCTGCACCCGCTCCAGGGCGGCCACAGCGTGGTAATCCACCAGGCCCTGGGAGCGAAGCCGCCCAATCTCGTTGATGATGGCGGTCTCCGCTCTTAGATAGATGGAGACGAGCGTTTCCAGCTCTTTCTCATTCGGCGCCCGATTCAGCGTTGGCATAGAGTATCACCAGAACTTAGAAAGGACTGTTCCCGCAATCTCACCAGCCGGCCCAAGAAATTCCGTCACTCGCTCCATGGTGGAGTTTTCTTCCAGGTATTCAATGCCCGCAGGAGTGATTTTTAGGCCGCTGGTTTCCTTGAACTGAACAGGGCTCCCAATTCTCCGGACTTCTGCAATCCCCTCGATGTATCCATCTGCCAGCAGATGGGCCAGCATGTAGGTGAAGTATTCCTCGTGGACTGGGAAGTCCTTTGTGTTGGGGGCCAGCAGATTCCAGTCAGGGGCTATATTCTGTTTCAGGCATTTATACAGATAACGCAGGAATTTATTGACTAACACAAAGTAATCGTCTTTCGCCATGCTTATTCCCTCTCGTTGTCTTCCCAAATATCTTCCTGCCCTGGCGGGCAGTCGCCAGTATTATCAGAAAAATAATGATACAGCTCTTGTGTGGTAGCATTCGGATTTCTTTTTATATATTGCATCATTAAATCTTCCACGCCAAATGCTTCTATCGCTTCAACAAACCACTCTAAATCTTCTTCCAAAAAAGATTCAATTCTTGATTCCTCTTCATGGACAAAGGGCCGCAGGGCCGCTATTAACTGATAATGTCCATTCTCCCCCATAATACAAGCGTCACTCCTTCCAGGACTTTTTAACGATCACACTTCCGCTACCATCCGCCTCAAGCCAATACCGCTTGCCCTTATAGCTGACTTGACCTTGTTGTCCCGTTTTGGCTCCCGGATATTTGGTATTGAACTCACCCCGCAGAATACCGAAGGTCTTGGCTGAGACGGTTTTCCCCCGCTTGTTCGCCCTCTTTGACGGCGCGTACTTTGTTTTCCCAATTTTACTATTTCCGCCGCCGCTTGTCCATCTCCCTTTTTTATCCCTTGGCTGGCTGGGCGAATAATCCCATGTCAGCGCGTCCTGCGCGGCCCCCTCAAAAGGGGCGGATATCTCCCCTCCGTACCCCAGCCCTGCCAATGGATCCCGCAGGGCGGTCACATCCTGGTAGGTTTTCCCGGTGTTGGCCGCGATCTCCTCTTCGGAAATACTGTCAAACATCCCGGTCTCGTCCGCCAGCTTCTTGAGCTCCCTCTGAGCCGTGTCCGCCCGGAACAGGCCCGCCTGAAAGGTATCCCGGATGGCCTGGGCCTTTTTCAGCGCGATCTCCGCCACCTCGGCCGCCGTGGGAGTCCACAGGGGCGGGAAAGTGATGTCCAGCCCGTCGGGTACCGCCCCCCAGGCTGACATGGCCAGGACCGGCAGCAGCTTTTCCAGAATGGGCCGAAGCTTGGCCTCCCGCAGCGTGTCCACGTAGTCATAGTAGTTCCGAAGGTCGCTCTCCCCGGTGGCGTTCATCCCCGCCGGGGAGCGTCCGAACAGCTTGGTCACCGGAATCCGGGACGCGCCGGACAGGTCGAGGCACATGGAGTCGTAGACCTCCTGGAGCCCGGTAAAGGTGTACTGGGTATTCTTAATCTGGTCACCCCGGTTGACCAACTGCATGCCAAAATTGGACTTCATCACGCTTTGGGCCTGCATCACGTTCCAGAACCGCCTCTGCTGCTCCCCGGACGTAACGGAAAAGAGCTGGTCCAGGTTCTGCACCTCCATGGTGTCCACGTTGGCCCGGAAGGTGAGCGCGGCCATGTTGGCGGCCACGTTGTCATGCTTAACCACATCATTGTATAGGGCCTCCACCTCGGACTCTCCCCAGTACAACTCCGCCACCCGCTCCAGGAAGGGCAGGTCGCGGCCGGTGAACCGCACCAGCCTTGAGTGGTGCACCTTCGCCACCGTGTTCCCCCTGGCGTCGGTGATGGAGTAATAGGCGGGCACCGGCTCTCCGCCCTCGAATACCAGCTCCATACCGGGTACCACGCCCTGCCAGCGGTCGAGTATGTAAAGCCCTTGGAAGGTACCGGGGTAAATGCTCTCCAGCTCCAGCGGCTGGCCCAGCATCCCCTCCCGTCCTCGAATCATGATAAGTCCGGCGGCGCCGCCGTACAGCCTGCCCCACCGCAGTCCCTCGTTGACCCGCTCCCGGAGCGCCGTCACGCGCTGAACGCGATCCAGTTCCTTCAGGTGCTCCGGCCCCACCGCTCCGGCGGGAGCGAACCACTTCTTTGTCATGTCGTCCGGGATGATGCCCACCACGTTCTGTACTACCCAGTTGTCCCGGTAGAGGGAGTTGAGCAGGGCGTAGTTGTCCGTCATCCGGGTCAGCGGATACTCTGTGGCCTCCAGCGGCGACTGGGAGCCATAGCCCAGCCGGAACAGCGGGTTGGAAAATGCGTCTTGTACGCTCACCGCCTCGGTATTTGGTTGTGCGCCCCTGGGGCGGCTTTTATTGCGTCTGGACACTTACTCGAACCTCCAGTCCGGCAGTGAATTGATGTAATAGCGCAGGGCGTCCGGCCCGTGGTCCCGCTCCTTCAGGGGCTTCTCATCCCCCCGCTGGCCCGCCTTCTCGTCCCACAAATAGGTGCCCAGTTCGTCCAGCAGGCCGGCACAGGCTTCACTGACCAGAATTTTTCTGCGGTGAAACAGGCTTCCGGTCTTGCGTATGCCGTCCAGCACCTCATTTTCCGCAGGGATGACATACACCCCCCGCCGCCTCAGTTCCTCGATAAACGAGGCCGCCGAGGGATCTACGATCACCGCGCACCATTCCCTGCCCAGAAAGTCCAGAAGGTCGTCGGCATACTCCTGGTCGGTCTTCTGCCGGCGCTCCTTCCGGCTGTCCCAGCGGTACTCCCTGTCCACCCGGATCACTCCATCGTGGTCATAGATGTCCAGAAACACCGTAGGGTTGGCGGTACCGTAGTCACAGGCCACGGTTCTCTGGGAAACCCATTCCAGATCCACCGGGCGTTCCTGCGTCCGGTAGACATTCTCTGTCTGGTCAAACATGTCGTAGATAAGCCCCTCCGACATGACCCACAGGCCCAGAATGTACCGCTGGTAGAACACCCCGGCATAATACATGCTCCGGTATCTGGCCCGGGTGGCCTCGTCCAGCGCCGGGTTGTCCTCCATGGTGAAGTGCAGATGGAGGGCCTTGTGCTCCTCCGCCTTTAGAATCCACTCCTGCCGGAACCAGTGCTGCGGCCCCTCCGGGTTGCAGTTGAACCATAGCTTTGCCCCTGTCACGGAGCACCGGGCCATGGCCTGTTCCACAAAAGAGCGGGGCATCAGGGCCACCTCGTCCAGCAAAACCCCCGCCAGGGTGATACCCTGAATCAGCGTGTAGGAGCTCTCGTCCTTGCCGCCGAACAGGTAGAAGCGGTTCTCCCGCACCCCACGCCGGGCCGTAATTACATGGCCGGAGCGGCTGTAGGAAATGGTGAAGTTCTGCCGCAAATACTGCACCGCCAGAAGCGGCGTCACAATGTTGCGCTCCACCGCTCCTACCGACTTCCCACAGAGTGCAAACGCGCAGCCGTTGAAACGTCCCATTGCCCACAGGAAGAAGGACAACGACATGACTGAGGTTTTTCCCGACCGCACCGCGCCGTCACAGATAAGCGCATCATAGTCCCGGTATGGGAAACGCAGAATCTCCCTCTGCTTTTCAGAGAAGCCCATTTCCCATCTCCTCCTTCAGCGACGCGGTGATCGGATCGTCGTCCATGTCCTGCATACCGCCGGCGCCCGCCGCCCCCTGCTCTCCCAACAAGTCAAACAGCACCTTTGCCGCCTTCGCGTCGCCCTTGGCCGCCTTTAGGGTCAGGCCCGCAATCACCGCCATCTGGTTATCCACATCCTCCGGTTCTACGCCGTCACGGGCCAGCTTGTTCCATGCCCGCTTGTCCGCCACCGGGAGAGAGAGGTACAGGTCTGCCGCTTCTCTCAGGCTACGCTTTCGCCGCCGTGACGCGCCGGATGCACGACCACCTTCACGCCCGAGTTCTCTCGCTTCGCTCTGGCTTCGCTGATCCATCGGTATAAGATTCTGTTCATTCGGCATGTCACCACCTCTCGGTCGTTTTTTGGTTCCACCGCCTACCTCGTGCAGTAAGCAGCAGCGTAGGGGCCCGATATTACCCGCCTCGGTGCCGGGCGGTAGAAAAGGAGGCGCAGAGGTATACACCTCCACGCCTCCATCCTACATCAAGTGTTTGGCTTTTGTGGTTATTCTTTTAGTCCAGTAACCCGCGTTTCTGCGCTACCAACATCAGGAATGACCGTTGCCACCGCTTCGCGGTCTCGTACCCGCATGGCACCTCTAGCGCCGCTCCCTGAAGTGTGTGGGTCTTGCGGAAAAACACCATGCCGATCACGGCAAGACGGCTTTGCCCCTCTGGCATCTGCCCCGTCTGTGCTATCGCAGATACGACTGCCGCGGCTTCGGCTTCTGTTGTGTGGTCAGGGTACCGCCTAAGGATCTCCCGGACATAGCCCCACCACGGATATTTTGGTCTGCTCATGCTTCCCTCGCTTTCTGAATCCTGGCCTTCAGCGCCTGCATCAACGCCTCCTGTGTATCCCCCTTGTCATGCAGGGCCGCCACCACGGCCATGTCCATGCCACCCTGCACCACCAAGTGGTGCGCAATGACCGGGTGCCGCTGTCCCTGCCGGTGCAGCCGGGCGTTCGCCTGCCGGTAAAGCTCCAGGGCCCAGTTGGGATAACCGTACCACACGATGTGGTGGCCCCCGGCCTGAAGGTTCAACCCGTAACCGCAGGAGGCCGGGTGGGCCAGCAGCAAATCCACCTCACCCGCGTTCCACGCCCGCGCGTCCTCTGCCCCATGATATACCCGTACCCGCAGGCCGGAGCCCTTCAACGCCTCCGCCAGCCGGTCCCGCTCATGCTGAAACCAGTAGAACACCAGGGCGTGCTCCCCGTGAAGCTGTTCCACCACCTCCAGAAAAGCGTCCAGCTTGCAGGCATGGATCTCGACGGCCTGGCCGTCCTCGTCATAGACCGCCCCACTGCACAGCTGCAGCAGCTTTCCGTTCAGCACGGCGGCGGATTGGGCCGTGATGGTGGCCTCATCCACCCGCAGCAGCATGTCCCGCTCCAGCCTGTCATAGGCCCGCTTTGCTTTGGCGTCCAACACAACGGGGACAATGTCCTCGGTGTAGTCCGGCAGGGTCAAATAGTCCTCCGCCTTCATGCTGACGCAGATGTCCGAGATGGCCTCCCGGATGCGGCGGTCGGCCCCGTCCTGCGGGCTGTAAGTACGATACTGCTGGCCGGGATAGGCCCGATCCTCCGTGAAGAACGCCTCCCGGTAGCTGGAAATGGTCTTGCCCAGCCGGGCTCCGCCGTCCAGCAAGTACACCTGGGCCCACAGATCCTCCAGCCCGTTGGGGGACGGGGTGCCGGTCAGCTCCACCAGCCGGCGGATGCGGGGACGCACCAGCTTCAGCGCTTTGAACCGCTTGCTCTGGGCGTTCTTGAAGCTGCTGCTCTCATCCAGCACCACCATGTCGAAGGGCCAGCCGTTGCGGTAGTAGTCCACCAACCAGGGCACGTTCTCCCGGTTGATGACCCAGATGTCTCCCGGGGTGTTCAGCGCCCGGATGCGCTTCTGCGCGCTGCCCAGCACCGGGATGATACGCAGATGCTTCAGGTGATCCCATTGGGCCGCCTCGGCGTTCCATGTCGCCTCCGCCACCTTCTTGGGCGCCACCACCAGGCACCGGGCCACCGCCCAGCGGTTGAAATGCAGCTCGTTAATCGCCGTCAGGGTAATCACCGTCTTGCCTCAACCGAGGCCCATCTCCAGGAAAAGCCCCAGGGCCGGGTCGGCCACCACGCGGTCAATCGCGTATTTCTGGTACTCATGCGGGATGAACTTCATTGGGCATCACCTCCTTCCAGCCGATTACAGCACTCCTCCAGAAACCGGGCGACCCCGGTCTCGCTTTTTACTTCGCAGGCGTCCGCCCCCAGCCGGCGGAGCCGGGCCAGCTGCTGGCGCTGCATCGGGCTCAGCCGCCCGCCCTCCGCCTTCAGCTCCACGAAGATCACCCGCCCGCCCGGGAGAACCACCACCCGGTCAGGCACTCCCACATTTCCCGGGCTCACGAACTTGTAGGCCACCCCGCCCAGGGCCTTCACTCCTCGGACAAGCCGGGCCTCAATTTCGGATTCTTTCACTCTTGGCATCTCCTTTGCTACGCGTGCGCGCACATGTGCATATATACATCATGCGCCACGTGGGATCACGTGGGATTTTCCTACGTTGTCCTACGTTAAAAAATATTTATGATATAAAGTGTTACTCTGTAACCTTTAGGCTGTATCTATTGCGGCACAGCACTTTGACGCGGTTACACTTCGATTTTTCAAGTGCAACTCTGTAACCGAAAAAGGTTACACTTGCAATCATCTGTTACCCCCCATCTGTAACCGTTTTCCGCTCATAGCAGCGCTGTGTTCCATAGGGTTTCCCCGCTTTCGCCGCTCCGATATTTTCCCATCCGGGAACACGCTCCAGAAGGCTGTTAATCTCCCGTGAATCTCTCTGCCGCATATCGCCCCGCTGCTTGCCCAGGGCCTCGCACCAGATTTCAGCGGCGCATACGCGCGCCCTGGGCGCTGTGACGCCATCGTATTTGACCCCGCCGCCGCGCCATGCCTGCCGCTGTGGAAGATCCCACCGGCTCCACTCCGCCGGGATCTCCTGGTCGAGGAAGTCCGCGATCAGCCCCTCCCACGGATGCCGTGCGCGGTGCTCCTCCTGGATGGCCCGTGCAACGGCTTCCAGTTCCGGGGTAAGGTGCAGCGCTTCACCCATTCTCCAGTGTGCGACGGCCTCGGCCCACAGCTGGCCGCGCGCCCCATCCAGATCCCGGAACACGTCCTTGCTCCGCGCCTGTTGGTCAATATCAATTATCCAGAAGCGGCGGCCCCCGGAGGGGTCGTTCAGGCATTCCCGGCTGTTTGTGGTTCCGAAGAACACACACTGTCGCGGCCGGTCTGCGGTATATCTGCCATAGGCCGCCCGGTAGTAGTCGTTGGTCTTTGAGAGAAACATCTTGACGGCGTCAATCTCAGCCTTCGCCATCGCCTGCATCTCGGCCACCTCGTTTATCCATGTACCCTGAATGGTCTCCATGGAGTCCTTGTCCCCGAAAGTACGCAGGCTGTCACTGAACCAGGCGCCGCCCATTTTTGCCAGGATGGTAGATTTGTGCCGGCCCTGTCCGCCGACCAGCACCAGCATGGTATCGTATTTGCATCCTGGGGCCATAACCCGCGCCACGGCGGCCACAAACGACTTTCGGGTCACGGCCCGGGTGTAGGGGGTGTCCTCCGCCCCCAGGTAGTCGATGAAAAGGGTATCCAGCCGAGGCACGCCGTCCCAGGTCAGCCCGTTCAGGTAGTCCCTGACTGGGTGGTATGCCTGGTCGCTGGCGCAGGCCGCAACAGCGTCCAGGATGTCATTTTTTGCTATCTTCCCGAAGAAGGGCTCCAGGTATATACGCAGTTGGGCGGCGTCGTCATCGCTCCAGGTCTTGGCAATACCAGGTCTGACCCAGGGCAGAACCCCGTCCACGTCAATACGGCCAGAGAATAGATTCAGCCGCAGCCTCCCCTTCAGCTTGGGATTACGCTCCAGCGCGGTACGAAGGTTTTTCATGGACTTTATAGGGTTCCCTTGGGTGTCCACATCCATAATCGGCGGCCTGCGCCAGCTTCCATCGTCTTCTTTGTCCGGTTCTGATACGGGGCCGAACGCCTCCTGAGCCTTCTCCCAGCGTTCATCGCTCAGCGGGCCGACCACAGCTTCATCCGCCACGGCCAGCTCGCACATAGCCTTGTAGCTGGGCAACTGGTGGGGCAGCGTCCCAGGCTTGGCCTCATCGTCCAGCCCCTCAAACCTGTGCAGCCGCACCAGGTCGAAGGCGTTGACCAGCTTCCCGCCGCAGGGGTCGGTGGCATGGTGGGAGTACAGGAACTTCCCCCCGTCGTAGAGCACCGCGCCGCCGGTGGTGGAGCCGCCGGTGAAGGTGTAGCGCCCCGGGGTATCCGTCTCCTCGTAGACACCCGGCAGGAACTTGTCCATAGCCGCGGGCACGTCGTAGACCCGGCAGAAGGCGCCCACAACGCCGTGTTTGGTCTCCGGGTCTCCCTGCTTGGCCGCCAGCCGCGCCGGCGCCGCAGCGCCCGGGCAGGCGGGCCAGGAGGCCACGTCCCGCCAGTCCACATAGGTGGCCAGCAGGCCGTCCACGGACAGCATGGGCTTGTCCGCGGGGTAATAGATGTACTGCCCGTCGGCGCATACGCTGGGCCAGTACATGAGCCGGGACGCCTCAAAGGTGGAGGGGTCGGCCAGCTCCATGCCGATCATATCGGCCATGCGCCGGGCGCAGGGCTCATACTCGTCGGCGGTGCAGGTGCGGTCCAGGGGCAGCAGCACCCGCAGGCGGGGGGCATCCGGGCGGTGCTTGCGGGTGGAGTAGATGCAGTAGCTGCACCCCAGGGCCTCCACCCGCCGCACCACGTCGTCCGTGCCGCCGGCGGGGATGCTGTCCAGGTCGAGGGTCAGCACATCCCGGCCGGTGACGGCCCCAGCCTTCCGCCGGGGGCCGTTCAGCGTGCCGGCGACATAGCCGCCCACGTCCTTCAAATTGTCCTGTTGGCCCTTTGACAGGGCCAGATACTCCGCCATGGTCTCCGTGCTCTTGGCTGGCAGCCGCAGGCGGTCGTACAGCTCCGAGAGTGTCAGCGTCTGGGCCTGCCAGTTGGTGGCCCGCCGGCTGGCACCCACGGAGATGGTAATTTGTCTGTCATAAATCATGGGCTTTCGTCCTCCCGGTGCAGAGCCGGATCACTTTGCAGCATTGCTCTTGATTGAACATCCCGATGTGTGTTTTCTCTGGAGGGAGCCCCATCTGCTGAGACAGCCAGGCATAGGCCGCCCGCCGGGTCATCCGCTTGGATTTCCACAGCGGGTCAAAAGCCTGGTGCGCCATGTGTCGTGCCGTGCGGGTGGCTCGATCCGCCGGCGTCCCCAGGGGGCGTGTGCTCCCTGGGTGACAACCGACATAGGCCCCACAGATAAGGCACAGGTAAATAGGGCCGTAGCTCCGGCCATAGACGACGGCACTGTCCACCAGCATGGCGGGGCAGTGGCAGCGGGGGCATTCAACATGATTCATCGTCCTGGAAATGCGCGGTTAAGTAAAGCTGGTCTTCGCCTACGAATGAAACCCGCACTAAATCGCCTTTATGTGCGGCGTATATGGCCCCCCCAGGTATGCCCGCATTCGCCTTCGATCAAGATGAGGTAGCCTCCCTGCCGAGTATGTGTATCATTTTCTGAAAGCGGTAATATCTGAATGTGCGCCATAGTGTACTGACAGATGGGGCATTTTTCGTGCTCAGGTGATTCACCGTCATTTAATGCGTCAAGAATCCGATCCCGGATACCGGGGGCCAGCTTAATTTCCCTTTCATCAAAATTACAATATCTGCGCATATTTACGTCTCCTAATCTTTTTTGAAAAACGGGTTTACCCACCCGTCCGCGTTTAGCGGCAGCCCCTCCGCCCAGAGCGGCACCTGCCGCATGATGTTGATGACCTCCTCCAGGCTATCCCGGCCCGGCGGCGCGTCGATGACCACCTCATCATGGATGTGGAACACCACCGGATATCCGGCGGCCTCCAGCCGGTCTATGGCCTCCGCCAGACAGTCCCGGGCGGCAGCCTGAGTAATATTTTCCGCCAGCTTTCCGCCGTACGTCTCCACGACCTCCCACTTCTTGGTGGTCTGGTTCATTCCCCAGTAGCAGAGAGAGGGGCGGCCAAAGCGGTTGACCCCCATGTGGGGCTTGGCATAGTACAGCTTCCGGCCATTTGGCATGCGGATTGTTAGAAAGTCCAGGTCATTCTCCGGGTCCAACTCCCGGGCGAAGGCCAGACGGCCACCCCATAGCTCAATGGCCCGGCCGGTGTTGACCGCCTCCCGGGCCGCCGCCTCCACCGTGCTCCAGAACTGCACGATAGCGGGGTTGGCGTTGCGCCACCGCTCTACAATGTCGGGCAGGTCTTCCTCCGGGATGCCCATGCGCAGAGCCCCCATGCTGACCAGGGAGCCGGCGCCGCCCTGATAGCCCAGGGCCAGGGTGGCCACCTTGCCCTTTTGGCGGTAGCTGTATTCCGGATTGCCCTTTTTGATGGCCTCGATGGGCACACCGAACATCTGGGCCGCGGCAGCCTCGTAGATTTTCCCGTGGGTGCGGAACACCTCCAGCACCCACTCCTCCCCGGCAAGCCAGGCAATCATGCGGGCCTCGATGGCGGAGAAGTCGGCGTCCACCAGGGTGCGCCCCGGGGCGGCAACGAAGGCCGTGCGGATGAGTTGGGACAGGGTGTCCGGCACGGAGCCGAACACCACCCGCAGCCCGGCAGCATCCTGGCGCTTCACCAGATCCCGGGCCAGGGGGAGCAGTGCGCCGTCTATGTAGGTGCGGGGCAGGTTCTGTGGCTGGACGATTCGCCCCGCCCACCGCCCTGTCCGGTTGGCCCCGTAGAACTGGAGCAGACCACGGACGCGGCTGTCGGCGCAGACGGCGTGGGCCAGGGCGGTATACTTCTTGTTGCTGGTCTTGCCCAGCTCCTGGCGGATCTCCAGCACCCGCCGGGCCTTATCCCCGGGCAGCTCCTTCCCCAGCAGGTCGGCCACGGTGTCCTTCCGCAGGTCGGCCACCTCCTCGCCGGTCTCCTCCTGGAGCCAGCGGGAGAGCTGCGCCACGCTGTTGGGGTTATCCAGCCCCGTAAGCGCCACCGCCTCGGCAACGTAGTCCTGCCGGGTCTGGGCATCCAACTGGAGGGCTCCGGTGACCAGCGGCATGTCCACGGCCACCCCGCGGGCGTTGATGCTCTGGTCGGTCACCCACTGGGCCTGTACGCAGTCCGGCACCGGGAAGCCGGACAGCCGGCGCTCAATCTCCATTTCCGTGACCACGTCCTGCTTGCAGTAATCCTTGAAGAGCTCCCATTTGGCCGGGTCGTGCCAGGGAAGGTTGCGGGTGCGGCCCCCGTTGCCCTTGGTGGACTTGCAGGGGACGCAAAAAAAGCGGATCAATGCCTTGCCGGCCGCCAGCTTCTGCTTGTCCTGTGGGAGCCCCAGGGCCTTGCCGGTGGCGTCCAGGCCGGCGGTATAGCCGCAGTAGAGGCCGTGGAGCATGGTGCAGCGCCATTGCGGGAGCCACTTCTCCGGCGGGTAGCTGTTGTTTTTCTCCAAGTGAAAGAACCGGCTCAGGCAATACCATTCAAAGGCTGCGTTGTAGGCGTGCTTGATGCAGGCCGGGTCAAACAGCCAGCGGATTACCTCCACCGGCAAATGGGCACCCGGCCGGGTCAGGTCGACCACCTGAACCGGGCCGCCGTCGAGACTGTACGCAAAGAGGAGGATGGCAAAGGCCGGGCTTTGCGCATAACGGTAAAGCCCGGCCTTGCCGATTTCCTGGTCGCTGTACGTCTCGATGTCAATACTGAGATGATGTACCGCGTCCATATCGCGTTAAAAAGGCAGTCCGGTGATCGGGTCGACACTGCCCCAAGCGGCCGTGCCGTAGCCGCCGGGGGTTCCCTGGGCCGCCGCCGGTGCGGCGGCCACCGGCTGGAACGCCTCCTGCGCGGTCACACGGCTTCCGAGGGGATCGCCGTCCCCAGTCTTTTGCACGCCGTTCAGGCCACAGCCGATCCCTTTCTTGCCTGCGCTGTTGTAGGCGAAGAAGTTGACGTTCACGTTGCCCCACATTCCGCTGTAGACCTGGGTGGGGTCGATGATGGGCTGCACCTGGGCGTCCACCACGAAGGGCGGCTGCTTGCTGGAGGCGGTGAACACCCAGCAGCCCCGGCACTCCTCGCCAAAGGCGCTGCCGTCGCTGGGCCGGGGGCCGTCGCCGTCGTGGACGCAGATGGCCGGCTGGGGCGGCCGGACGCCGCTCCACTTGGCAGAGACGCCCGCCTCGATGGCCGCGGCCACCGCCTGGTCAATGGCGGCTTTCGCCGCCGTGTTGGTCTTGGGCACCAAGACCGTGCAGCTATACTTGGGCTCACCCTGGGGGTTGTTGTAGGGCGCCTTGGGCTGGAACAGGTTGCAATAGGAAAAACGGACTCCGGTGATGGTGATAGGCATAATTACTTGTCCTCCTTCATGATTTCATAAAATACCTGGTATCTATGGGCCTTCATTTTGGATGCGCTAACCCTTTTCTTCAGCACCTCGCGCTCCTTTTCCACAAGCGGCCCATAGTTTTTTCCACGATGCTTCTTGCGGAAGGCGAGCAGCGCGGCCTTGGCTTCCTCCGCCTCAGCCATTGCCGAATCTATAAGCTCCGGCAGTGCTTCCCGCAGCATATCCAGCTCCGGGCCGTTCTGCCAGGGGTCGCGTTCCGCCAGCTTGATGAGCCTTCGGAAGTGCAGTACATCCAGCAGGTGCAGTTCGGATAACAGTATCCGGGCCTGGAACGACTCGTGCCGGATGATGATGTAGTCACGCATTCGGTGTCACCACCTGGAACGCCGCTTCTGCCGGCGAATAGGGCGGGCGCTTGTCGCTCTCCGGCACCAGGGTTGGCTTGCCCGGCTTCTTGACCACCAGGCCAAAGGACGCCTCCTCGAAGGGCTTCTTTCCCAGGGCCTTCTCCAGCCCGGCCACGCTGGCAGGCCTGCGCTCCCATAGCAGGGCCTCCGGGATGCCCCGCTCCTGCAAGGTGGCGAAGGCGGTGTCCTGGTCGGCCCACTCCCGGCTGCTCCGGCCCTCCACAGCCTTCCATCCGGCGATCTGGCGGCCGTGCAGAGCGGCGGTAAGGGCATATTCTTTCAGATCCTTCACCCACGCCTCCAGTTCCAGCGCGCGGGTGAGCACGTCGCCCACCTGGGCGTCGGTGAGAACCATATCCTCCGGGTCGTAGCTGTCACCCTCGGGAATCGCGTTCTTCATGGGCTCCAGCTCCAGCATCCTAGCTGCCCGGGCGGAGCACCGCGCCCTGGCCCGGCAGAACCGGCACCACTCGTCTGGGGCAAAGTCTCCCTTCCCCTCCCAGGCCAGGGCGGCGGCGGGCTTGACCACCTTTTCGCCCCACTCCCGCAGGGCCTCCACGGTGGTGTCCCACTCCCGGACGCCCCCGGCGTTGGGCTGGACAATGGAGAGATGCACCTCCCGGATGGTGTCTCCGTAGATGGGCGCATACACCTTCAGGGCGCCCAAGGCGTAAAGCATCATCTGGGGGTTGGCCTCGGCCTCCACCAGGACGCCGGCTCCATTCTTATAGTCCACCACGCACATCCGGCCCGCGCCGATGATGATGCAGTCCGCAGTGCCAAAGCCCTCGGGCACGTAGTCCCCGAAGTCCACCCGGGTCTCCAGGGCCACGAAGGGCTGCACGGAGCCGTAGGACATGGCCAGAGCCTTCAGGTGCTCCAGATAGGTGTCTGTGGCGGCATCCATGCCCTTGTCGTAGTGGGGATCCTCTTTCAGCTTCTTCAGCCGGGCGTTGAACGCCCGGTCGCTCATGGGCTCCACGAAATACTTCCGGGCCTTCAGCTCCGCGATGGCGTGGGCCAATGTGCCGGCGGCGGCGTACTCGCTGGCCGTGTCGGGGAACTGCTCCCCCAGCCGGGCGGAGGGCGGGCACATCAGCCACCGCTCCGCGCTGCTGGCCCCGAGAAGGGCGTGTTTCTCAGGTGGCATCAGAGCTTCGCCCCCAGTCCCCGCAGCTCCGTGGCAAAGGCGCCCAACTGCTCCGGCTTCAGCTGTGTGATGGCCTGCGCGCCGTACTTCTGGAGCAGGGCCAGCAGCTCCGGCATCTTTGCCGCATCCTGGGATACCAGGTCGGCCCCGGCCTTGCCGATCTGCTCCACGGTGTATGCAGGCGCGGCGGCCACCGGCGCAACGGCGGGTGCATTACCAGGGGGTGTCACCTGGGGGCCAGCTACCGGAGCAGCAGCCACGGGGGCCGGTGCATGGTTTACCAGGGCTACAGGCGCAGGTGTAGGGTTTACCGGAGCCGATACGGCGGGGGCCGCAGGGGCCATGGGCGCGGTTAGGGCTGTGTCCGACTTGGACACTTTGCCTTCCTCTGTCTCCAGCACACGGGTAGCCGCCGCATGAACGTCCTGGTTCTTCATGCAGTGCATCCCGAAGGCTGTCACAGAGGCCAGCGCCTCCAGTGGGGTGGTTCCGGTGATTTTAATTTCAATCATGGTTTTCGTACTCCTTTCTTAGCAGCTGAACGTTATAGAAACTGGCGGCAGCCTGAAAGCCTCGCAGGGTGAGGGCCGCCATTGTACAGTCCCCGATGCCGTATCCGTTGGAGTAATGCCCCGGCCTGTTGGCGTCCAGCCTGCGGGCATGCTCTACGGCGTCCCCACCAAACAGCGCCGCGGCCCGGAAATCTGGTACGCAGTTTTCCGTCCCCATCAGTACGGCCTCCTGCTCAAACAGGCCCTTGACCTGTTCCTTATTCAAAGGGCGGTTCATGCTTGCACCCCCTTTCTTTCCGCTTTTGCGGCCCCTTGCTTCCATGCCTCATCGCACATACGTTGCAAACTGGCATAAAAGCATTTAATTTTCGGATTCTCAAAGTCCTGTTGCATCCCCGTTTGGGCATAGTCTTCTGCAGCATCTTTTATGATATTAACAGGTGCTTCCCCTTTGGTCCCAGCGTAGAACGCGCCATTGAAGATACTGACACAGTAGTCAAGGAGCTCTATCGTGGTAGCATCAAGGTCAGCGACCGTTTCCCCATTGCAGGCGACAAAAGTCTCCACCGTGGTTGGAAATGTAATCATGCTCTCACCCCCTGGTACGGCTCTACATCACCATGAATGGTTGGCGCTGTGCCCAGCTCCTCGGGAAACTCCTCGGGGTTCCTCTGCCACAGAAGCCGCCCATCCTGGTCGTAGGAGGCCACAATTACGCCGAAGATACGCTTTGCCACCATGCCGCAGTTCAGGCGCAGCTTGCCGCCTTCCCACATTGACTTATATCGAGTGCCCACCATCTGCCAGGGACCCCATACGCCCTGATACTCCTTATACATGACCATAGGGCCAGGCGCTCCGGGGAACGTGGCATAGCAGAGGCAGAGATCGGAGCTTCCGTCGCCGCCCTTGCTCCTATACCTGGGGGGCGCAGGCCGCCGGGTGAAATCTACCGCCACCCATCCGCCACCTACTACGTCCACGCCCTCCAAACAGTCACCAACGACCGGGAGAATGGCACAAGGGACTTCGGCAATGATGGCCTCAATGTCTTCCAGGTTGGTCAAGCCGGGCCGGATAGGCTTTGGCCGGATGCGGCCCGGGATTATGTAGCTGCTCATACTTGACAATCTCCTTTGAGCCCTCTACAATAAGGGCGGATCAACTTTTTTCTTTGGGCCGTTCGGTGTTCGCAGCACCGGCGGCCTCTCTTTTTTGCGCAAATTCACAAGCGCTTGTGAATTTGCGAGCCCCACGCACAGGGCCGCCGCAGCCACCAGCGCCAGCAGCAGGGGAATACACTCGGCGCAGATACAGGCCGCCAGGACGAGCACAGCGGCCAGGCGCTCCAGGACGGCCCGCTTCATAGCTGCTTCCCTTCCTGGGCCTCCAGCCACCGGGCCAGGCTCTCACAGGGGATCAAAATCCGATTCCCGACCCGTACCGCCGGGAAGTCCGGCCGGTGCGCTAAGTCATATACGGCGTCTGCGCACAGGCCGAGCGCAGCGGCGGCCTCCTGGACGTTGTACGCGATTTTTTCCATAGTGTCCTCCTATCCTTATTCGTCGACCGTCCCGACGTCTACTCCGTCCTTATCAATCAAATGCTGGATGCCATCTGCATCAGTGACAACGGTTAGAGCGTTTTCTGCTATCTCGGGGAACACCGCCTTAAACGCTTCATGAGCGGCTTTTCTGCCTGACTCGGTGTGGCGCACCAGGTCAATCCAATGGGCCTTGACGGCGTGCGTCAGCGGGGCGTCTACCTCGTCCTCAATCCAGCCAACGTTGCGAGGGTCTTTATAATCCAGATTGTGGACAAAAACCATCTCGGAAAACAGTTTCTCCGTTGGGTGGAGATTCTCCTTCACTTGAACGGGGTCACAATTGCAGAGATTACACAGGTCATCCAGGGTAGCCCCAGCACTTTGCCACAAATCCAGAGCAATCGCAATACACTGACCTATCTCCGCAAATCTGCTCTCCGCTACACGGTAATCCTCCCGTAACTTTGATAGGCGCTGTGTACCAAGAGGGAACGATATACCGGCGGACTCCGCTTTCTTCATGCTCCTATCCAATGCGCGGATAGCAGCCCACTTCTCTGCAAGCTCTTGGCTGGCATCTCTGGAGCGGAGCCGGTATAGAACTAATAGGGACAGCATATCCCTTCTCAACTCTCCTCTGTTACCCTGGACACTTGCAATGCCCGCACGTCCGAGGTATTCATACACCTTGAAATCAATCGCCTCTTTATTCATTCCGATTCATGACCTCTCCCTGTAAACCACCGCGTAGTTCTTCCCGTTGACCGTGATCGTGCTGGGCCTGCCGTGTGCCTCAATCCACGTCCGCACCTTCTCAACCACGCTCTCGGTATACTGGTAATCTACGCCGTCGTGCCCGTTGTTGCAGTAGGGAAGCCGTTCGCGCTCGTCCTCTGAGATATCCAGCGTGGAGATAATCGCACCAATGGCCTGGGCATGGGGCACCTTGCCGCCGGATGCCTTGGAGTAGACGCCCAGCTTTTCGGCAATAGCGCTCTTGTCGTAGGTATGCTTCATGTCCTGGAATGCCATGCGGGGGAGGTGAATCCCATCCTCGGAATAGAAATCGCTGAGAGCCATTGCCTGATACTCTGGCTTGGTGCCCGCCCGGTCGTAGAGCTTTTGAAGGAAACTCGCCGCCCGGTTCTTGGCGTTGAGCAGCATCGCCGTGGCCCGTTTGTCGGCGGCGGCCAGCTCCTCCGGGGTCTTACCGCTCTTTGCGGTCTTTCCGCCGATAGCGACCTTCTCGCGCTCCTCCATGATATTGAAGCGGGTTACATACAGGGCAGTGAACTTCGTCCCCTTCTCACCGGTGAGCTTGTTGGCGATGAACTCACACCCCTTCTTGGTAACGAGGAAGCAAGGGAGTTCCCGACCGGTGCTATCGGTATAAGTACTGGGGATGAAAAATTCGCTCGGCTCAATTTTGAGCTCAGCCGCACTCAGCCCAACTTTGGGCTCAGTGCCCTGTTTCATGTTTTCGATATACCCATTGATGTCTCGAAGAAGATGCTTATGCTGTTTGCCTACCATCTCAGCCACTTCGCGGCTGTCCAGGGTTTCCGCTTCTGCGGGGTTGTAGTTCTTGATGTCGTCCATGATGTTCTCCTTTCCAATAGTCCTGTTTATTACTTTCCGGTTGTGGTATCCTGTCCCTGCTCCGGCAGATCCAGAATTTCTCGGATAGCTCGGACGATCTTCGGGGCGTTTCGCTGCCCGGTAAGGATCTTTGAAATATATGCGTCGTCTACATAAAGACCGGTGCGTTCTGATACTTGCTTGGCAAGTTGCGCTTGTGTTTTTACGGGAGATTTAATCAGTCTCGTCTTAACTTCCAAACCAAAGCCCGTATATTCAGCCATAGTGACAAAATTCCTCCCTTCTTAAAAAATTAAGTTGACAGGTACAAAATCTTGTACTAATATATAAGTGTCACCAAACATAAGCACTATTTTTTGTACCTGTCATGGCTTGATTATAGTACAAGCACTTGTACAAGTCAACCTGTATTTGTACAAAAATTAGAGCTTCCATTTTGTGCACAAAAATGGAGGGCCTAAAATGTCTGATTTGTACAATCGCATTTACGATCTGTGCCAAGAGAGAAATATCAGTGTTGGGAAAATGTGTAATGAACTGGGGATCAGCCGTGGAAACCTTACGGAGTTGAAGATGGACCGGATAAAGACCTTAAAGGCCGATAATTTGACTAAAATATCCGGCTTCTTTGGTGTATCGATCGATTATCTCCTTGGCACAGAAACAAAAAAGGCGCCCACCCAGGAGGGTGAGCGCGAGATAGGCTTTGATGATTTCACCTATGCCTTTTATGAAGAATCCAAAGATCTCCCTGATGAAAAGAAAAAAATGCTCCTTGAGATGGCCCGTTTTATGAAAGCGGACATCGAAAAAGAGAAAGGGTAATAGCCTATGGATAGGCTCTTAGCGCTTTATCGGAAACTCAGCCAGTCTGGAACTAAATTCTATATGTGGGATTTGGACGACGATAAGGCTGTCACTCTAGAAGTGGGCGGGACGTATGGGATATTTATGGACTTCGACAATATTCCTTCTTCCAGAGATGAGGCTGCTGTCGTTGCTCACGAAGGCGGCCATGCGTCCACAGGAGCCACGCATAAGGTATGTAGTCCATTCGATTTGGTTGAGAAACACGAGTATAAGGCTTGGAAGTGGGCCGTTCAAAATTACATATCAGAGGATGATTTAGATGAAGCTGTAGCCGATGGGTACACGGACATTTACTCTTTAGCTGAACATTTTGGAGTCCCAGAGGATTTTATGCGCAAAGCTGTCTGTTGGTACACACACGGGAATCTAGCAGCAGAATTGTATTTTTGATGCCAGGAAATAGTTTTAGAAATCACAGCGCTACCAAAAAACTTCCGGATATACCTGATGTCATAGGTGCCATGAAATCTTGCATCTAGAAGGATCTAAAGAGGAGGCAGTGTAAATGGCGAAGATTCTTGCAAAAAATTTATTTGACTACTTGGATGGTCTTGGGGATTTACCTCAAAACTCTGTTTTCCGGGTCGTGTTGGAAGGAGAATTTCTTTCCTTGTATCGCATTAAGTTGAAAACCTTCGGCGCAGATGAGATCATACAACACTATAAGATAAGCACATCTGATATTCTGGCGCTGGATCAGGTGAAAACGTCAGAACTGCAAAACCAGTCTGTTTTGGGCCGTGGCGTAGTTGGTGGGCTTCTATTCGGCCCTGTTGGTGCGCTATTGGGAGGAATGAGCGCCACCGGAAAGCAGAAAATCAAAACAACATTAGCGATAAGCTATTTGCCTTCCAACGGAAATGAGCCAAAAACTGTGATTCTGGCAGATGCCGCTGCCTGGGGAGGAAATAATGCTGTCTCCATAGCAAAGTTAAAAAACGAACTTGCGAAGCAGCCAAAGTCTGAACGTGTAGTTCGGTATCTGGGGCAAACCGTCAATGAGGACGGAAGCATTACATTATAACCACCAGTGTCACCCAATGACTGTCAGGAGGTTTTACGCATGTTAGACGAAAAAGACTTACAGTCCATCCAAACCATGATTGACGCATCCATCCGGGCATCTGAAAATCGTATGATTGCCTATTTCGATACAGATGTCATGCCGAAGTTTGACCTGCTGGCAGAGGGGTTACAAGGCGTGCAGGCAAAGCTCACCCCTATGACCAGAATTGAGGCCATAGAGGACGACGTGGCTCTCTTGAAACAGGTGATCCGCTCCATGAGCAAGGAGCTGGCCGAGCTGAAAAAAGCGCAATAAAAATACCGCCCCCGGTGCGGGAACACCAGGGACGGCCATAGAGGGGGCAGATTGCTTTGCGGGCGCTCTGCCCTTCTATTTTAACAGAATAGGGGGAAAAGTCAATGGCGAGAAAGTCAGCCGCCGGAAGCGGCACCATTCGTAAAAAGACCGTGACCCGCAGTGGGAAGCAGTATACCTACTGGGAGGCGCGGTACACAGTAGGACGAGACCCAGGCACCGGAAGGCAGGTGCAGCGGAGCATCACCGGCAAGACGCAGAAGGAGGTCGCCCAAAAGCTCAAGGCCGCCACGGCGGCTATTGACACGGGCACCTATATCACCCCAGCCAAAATGACGGTTGGTTCCTGGCTCGATGTGTGGGCAGCGGAGTATCTCGGCAGCGTGAAGCCCGCCACCGCTACCAAATACAGAAGCCTCATAAAAAAGCACATCAAGCCGGCCCTCGGTGCGGTGTCTCTCCCTGATCTCCGCCCACACATGATCCAGCAGTTTGTCAACAGTCTGGGCTCACTCTCCCCAGCCTCCGTCCGGCTGGCCTATAAGGTCTTGCATCAGTCTCTGGAGAAGGCGGTCAAGCTGGAGTACATATCCCGCAATCCGGCCGCGGACTGTGAACTCCCCAGGACAGAGCGCACGGAGATTCACCCACTCAGCGACGAACAGGCCGCAGCGTTGCTCCAGGCCCTCAAGGGCAGCCGTTTAGAGCGACTGGTCTCCGTGGCCCTGTTCACCGGCTGCCGCCTCTCGGAACTGCTGGGCCTGACCTGGGACTGCGTGGACTTTACGCATGGAACTTTGCTGATAAATAAGCAGCTTGTACGGCCCGAGCACCGAGAAAAGAGCGGCCTTTTTATCTCTCCAAAGAGTGGGAAAAGCCGGACAATCACGCCTGCGCCTTCAGTGCTCAGCACTCTAAAGGAGCAGCGAAGGAAGCAGGCTGAACGGCAGTTATTGGCTGGCCCCTTATGGGATAACCCCCACCAATTTGTGTTTACCAATGATATCGGTTGCCCCCTCTGTTTGTCCACGGTCGGCCTCCAATTTCGTGCCGCTTTAAAATCTGCCGGATTGGTTGGTGTCCGTTTCCACGACCTCCGGCACACCTATGCCGTCAACGCTATTCGGGCCGGTGATGATATCAAGACCATCCAGGGCAACCTCGGCCACGCCAGCGCGGCCTTTACTCTGGATAGATACGGTCACTTCACGGAGCGCATGAGGCAGGACAGCGCCGCCCGCATGGAGGATTTCATAAAGGCCAATTTTGGCGCGTAAGGGAAAACATAAGGGAAAACAGGCCCGCGGCTCGGCAAAAAACCGGCTGCGGGCCTTGATATTTCTAGCTTTTTGATTTTTACCTTCTTGGAACCATATGGTTCCAGGCATTTTTCACTATGCAAAGGCAGGGCGGAGCGGTTCTGCGGCTCACCCCTTCGCGGCCCGGTCGGCTTCGATCAGCAGCTTGACGGCCTCGATGCCTACCTCCAGGGCGGCGGACAGATCGTGGCTCTCCTCCTGATCCAGCCCGGCAGCCTCCCGCTCCTGGTTCCAGATGACGTGGAAGCAGGAGCCGCAGCGCACCCCCAGGGCAGCGGCACAGCAGAACAGGGCGGCGGACTCCATCTCGGAGGCCAGGACACCCAGGCGCTTCCACGCCTCCCACTTGTAGAGCAGCTCCTGGCTCACTGGCATCCGCTTGGGGTCGTGCTGTCCATAGAAGGAATCCTTGCACTGCACCACGCCGGCGTGCCAGGGCTTGCCCAGGTTTTTGGCAGCCTGCACCAGGGCACTCTGCACCTCATAGTCGGACACGGCGGGGAACTCGATGGGGGCGTACTCCCGGCTGGCCCCCTCGTGGCGGACCGCGCCGGTGGCGATCACCACATCGTCGCTCTTAACGGGCAGGGCGATGCCGCCGCAGGTGCCCACCCGGATGAAGGTGTCCGCGCCGATGTTGTGCAGCTCCTCCATGGCGATCACCGCAGATGGGCCGCCGATGCCGGTGGAGCAGACGCTCACCTTCTCCCCCAGAAGGGTTCCGGTATAGGTGGTGTACTCCCGGTTGCTCTGTACCTTCACCGGGTTATCAAAGTAGGCTGCGATCTTCTCGCAGCGGCCGGGATCACCGGGCAGGAAACAGTAGCGGCCCACGTCGCCGGCCTTACATTTGATATGAAATTGCAGCTCGTGTTCGTGCATGATAATCCTCCTTGTTCTGACAAAAAACTATTTTTTATTATACCTCCTTTTTCCCATCATTGCAAGATATACAAAAGCATCCTAGCTTTTGTAACCTTTTGTTGTTGCTTTTTTTGTGTGCTGCTTTTAAAATAAGGAATTGTGAATTTCCCCTGACAGGAAAGGTGTGTACCGGATGAAGAAGGCCGTGCTATTTGCCCTGATCGCCCTTTTGGGCGGGCTTGCACTGGGCACCCTGTTCGGCAGCGGGATCTCCTCTGCTAGCCTGAACTCGGTCCGTGCCACCGCAGCGGAGTATCCCGCAGTTTCCGCGCTGGACGCTATTGAGGTAGAGGGTATATCTACCCTCTACCAGGCCGCGCCGGCCGACGCCGGCACCTCCTGCCTGTCCGACCGTGCCGGACAGGTTCTCGCCGCGCTGAAGGAGAGCGATTATGAGGCCCTGGCCGCGCTGGTGCACCCGGAGAAAGGGGTTACCCTGACGCCTTACTCCACGGTGGAGCCCAGTTGTGACCGCAATCTCCTCCCCGCCCAGCTCGTCGTCTTGCCCGAGGACGACATCCCTTATGTGTGGGGTATTGAGGACGGCACCGGCGCCCCCATTGAACTGACCGGACGGGAGTATTTTGAGCGCTACGTCTTCAATGCCGACTATACTGCCGCCCCTGAGACGGCGGTAGACACCGTTCTGATGCAGGGAAACGCGCTGGAAAATGTGGCCTCCGCCTATCCGGAGGGACGTTTTGTGGAGTATCACTTTCCCGGTCTGGACGAACAGATGGCCGGATACGACTGGTGTTCTCTCAAACTGGTGTTTGAATGCTATCAGGGTTACTGGTATCTGGTCGGCCTGGTGCACAGTGAATGGACGGTATAAAAGCCGAAAAAGAGCCTCTCTCCCTGTGGAGAGGGGCTCTTTTTCGGCAAATTACGCATAATGTCCTTGCATGCGTGTTAAGATTGCGTTAAGATTAGCATGCAATGTGTTGTGGGGCACCTCCGGGCGCTCTGAAAGGATGTATGGAGCTTGAAAATCATCATCGTGGGCGACGGCAAGGTGGGCTTTACCCTGGCCGAGCACCTCTCTCAGGAGGAGCACGATATCACCGTAATTGACACCAACGACGCCGCCCTCCGCCACGCCTCTGAGGCCCTGGATGTCATGTGTGTCAAAGGCAACGGCGCGTCCATTTCCGCCCTGAGAGAGTCGGGTGTGGATGCTGCGGATGTGCTGATCGCCGCCACCAGTATGGATGAGGTCAACATGGTCTGCTGCCTGACCGCCAAGCGGCTGGGCGCCAAGTATACGATCGCCCGGGTACGCAATGTAGAATATGCTATGGAGCTCTCCCTGCTGAAGGAGGCCCTGGGCATTGACCTGGTCATCAACCCGGAAAACGCCGCGGCGGCGGAGATCGCCCGTCTGCTCCGCTTTCCCCCTGCCGCCAATCTGGAGACCTTTTGCCGGGGTCGGGTGGAGCTGATTGGCTTCCGGGTGCGGGAGGAGGACTTTCTGGTGGGACATCCCCTGTCCGCCCAGAGCGGCCAGCTCCAGTCCCTTCCTATGCTGTTCTGTGCCGCCGAGCGGGCGGAGGGAGATGTGGTCATCCCCGACGGTTCCTTTGTGCCCCAGGTGGGGGACCGGCTCTATCTGATCGGCCAGCCTACCGGCCTGACCGCCTTCTTTCGCCTGCTGGGGCGGCACAATCCCAGGTGCCGCAACGTATTTCTGGTGGGCGGCGGACGAATCGCACACTACCTCACCGCCATTCTGGAGCGGCTTGGCATACACGTAAAGATCATTGAGCGCAGTCTGGACCGCTGCCGCCATCTCAGCGAGGTACTGCCCAAGGCCACGGTCATCTGCGGCGACGGCACCGACCAGGAACTTCTGGAAGAGGAGGATGTGACCGCCTCCGACGCCTTCGTAGCCCTCACCGACCGGGATGAAGACAACCTCATTATCTCCCTCTACGCCATGCAGCAGGGCATACCCAAGGTGGTGGCCAAGTCCAACCGCCAGAATTATGCCGGCATCGCCCACGCCGCTGGGCTGGACAGCGTGATCTCCCCCAAGCTGCTGACCGCCGGGCAGATTCTTCAGGTGGTACGCGGTATGCAGAACTCCAAGGGCAGCGTCATGAACGCCCTCTACAAGATCGCCGACGGCCACGCCGAGGCTATGGAATTTGTGGCCAATGCAACCACCCGAAACCGGGACACCCCCCTGCGAGAGCTGCGCCTGAAGCCTGGCATCCTGGTCGCCGTCCTGGTGCACCAGGGCCGTATCGTAATCCCTGACGGCTCCTCTTCCATCGCCGCTGGTGACACCGTGATCGTCATATCCCGCAACCACGGGATTCTGGATCTCAACGACATCTTTGAGGACTCCCTTCTGGAGCTGGGAGGCGACGCATGAACTTCCGCCTGGTCTTCAAGTTGACGGGCAAGACCCTGCTGGTAGAGGCGGGCGCGCTGCTCCTCCCCCTGCTGGTCTGCCTGTTCTACCGCGAAAATCCCCTCCCTTTCCTCCTGTCCATTGCCATGACGGGAGCGGTGGGGCTCGCCCTTTCCCTCATACCCAGCAACGACCACTTTTTCCCCCGGGAGGGCTTTTTCGCTGTGGCCCTCATCTGGCTGCTGATGAGCGCCTTCGGCGCCCTCCCCTTCTTTTTCAGCGGCTTTTTCCCCTCCTATGTGGACTGCTTCTTCGAGTCGGTCTCCGGCTTCACCACTACCGGTGCCTCCATCCTGACCGCAGTGGAGCCCTTGCCCAGGGGAATCCTTTTCTGGCGCTCCTTCATGCACTGGATGGGCGGCATGGGGGTGCTGATCCTCACCATCGCCCTGCTGCCCAGCCTGGGCGGACGGACCCTGCATGTGATGCGCGCCGAGAGCCCCGGGCCCATTGTGAGCAAGCTGGTACCCAAGACCAGCCAGTCCTCCAAAATCCTCTACGGCATCTACTGCGCCCTCACTCTGCTGGAGGTCTTCTGCCTGCGAATCGCCGGCATGCCGTGGTATGACAGCCTGGTTCACTCCTTCGCCACCGCGGGCACCGGCGGCTTCTCCACCAGAAACCTGTCTATTGCGGCCTATGAAAGCCCTGCCATTGAGGTCATCATCACGCTCTTCATGCTGGTCTTCTCCATCAACTTTGCCCTCTACTTCCTGCTGCTCTGCGGCAAGGTACACCAGGCGCTCCGCAGCGACGAGCTGCGCTTCTTTCTGGCCGTGGTGGCTTTCAGCACCCTCCTGATCTCCATCAACATCTGGCCCATGTATCCGGCGGACGGCTCCGCCGTGCGCCACGCCGCGTTTCAGGTGGGCTCGATTATCTCCACCACCGGCTTCGCCAGCACTGACTTCAACCTGTGGCCGGAGTTTTCGCGGATTCTGCTGGTGCTGCTCATGTTCATCGGCGCCTGCGCCGGTTCCACCGGCGGCGCCATCAAATGCTCCCGCGTTCTGCTCCTGCTCAAGTGCATCCGCCGGGAGATCCGGCAGGTGGTGCACCCCCGCTCCGTCAACGTGGTCAAGCTGGACGGCCGGGTGGTAGATGAGGACAGCCTGCGCTCCGTCCAGCTCTTTTTTGCAGCCTATCTTTTCATCGCCCTGGGGGCCACGCTGCTGGTGTCGGTGGACAACTTCTCCTTTGGCACCACCTTCACCGCCGTAGTCTCCTGCATCGGCAATGTGGGCCCCGGACTGGAGCTGGTGGGCCCCATGGGCAACTACTCCGCCTTTTCCGGCTTCTCCAAGCTGGTGCTCTCCCTGTGTATGCTGATCGGGCGCCTGGAGGTTCTGCCTGTTCTCGTTCTCTTTAGCAGAAATGCATGGAAGCGTTCTTAAACCAATCATTCGTTTTTGTCGAAAGCGTCAAATCCTAGGATTTGACGCTTTCTTATCTTAAGATATACTTGCCAAATCACCCCTTTTTGCGTTAATATTATATTGTCTCTTAACGCTGGAAGCCTTGTGTTACAAGGCTTCCAAAGAAAAAAAGGAGTGGGGAAAGTTGTTGGAAAACCTGTTTTGGGTCGGCTTAGTAGGTGCATTAATTGCATTAATCTTCGCCTTAACCCAAGCCAAGAAGGTGCTCAAGTTCTCAGAGGGCACCGAACTGATGCAAAAGCTGGCCGCATCCATCCGTAAGGGCGCAAATGCCTACCTTAAGCGCCAGTATACTACCGTTGCAAAGATCTTTATCATTGTCTTCGTCATTTTGTTAATTTTGGCAGGAGTCGGGATGCTGGACAACTGGTTTATCCCCTTCGCCTTCCTGACCGGCGGCATCTGGTCCGGCCTGGCGGGCTTTGTGGGCATGAAGATTGCCACCTCCGCCAACGCCCGCACTGCCAACGCCGCCCATGAGAGCCTCAACCGGGGCCTGAACGTGGCTTTCTCCTCCGGCGCGGTCATGGGCTTCACCGTGGTGGGCCTGGGTCTGCTGGACGTGTCCATCTGGTTCCACATTCTCAAGTACATCGCAGGGTTTGAGGCCGCCCAGATCGCCCAGACCATGGTCATGTTCGGCATGGGCGCCTCCTTCATGGCCCTGTTCGGCCGCGTGGGCGGCGGCATCTTCACCAAGGCCGCCGACGTGGGCGCCGATCTGGTGGGCAAGGTGGAGGCCGGCATCCCCGAGGACGACCCCCGTAACCCCGCCACCATCGCCGACAACGTGGGCGACAACGTGGGCGACGTGGCCGGCATGGGCGCTGACCTGTATGAGTCCTACGTGGGCTCCATTCTGGCTACCTTCGCCTTGGGCGCCTCCGCCTACGCCGCCGATGGCCTGACCTGGAACGCCATGCTTCTGCCCCTCATCATCGCCGTGGTGGGCGTGGTGTGCTCCGTCATCGGCACCTTCCTGATCCGCACCAAGGAGAACGCCACCCAGAAGTCCCTGCTGGCTACTCTGCGCAAAGGCACCTACACCGCCGCCGTGCTGGCCGCCGTCATCGCCGCCCCCGTCACCTATTACATCATGGGCTCCTGGGGCCCTTACATCGCCATTCTGGCGGGTCTGGTGGCCGGCTGCGCCATCGGCTATTTTACCGAGTACTACACCTCCGACACCTATAAGCCCACCCAGGGCCTGGCCGACTCCACCGAGACCGGCGCCGCCACCACCATCATCGGCGGCATCTCCCTGGGCATGAAGTCCACCGCCGCCCCCATCGTCATCATCGGCGTGGCCATCATCGTCTCCTTCCTGGCCGCCGGCGGTTCCCTGACCACCAATGCGGCCAACTATGGCGAGCTTTTCTCCAAGGGCCTGTATGGCATCGGCATCGCCGCGGTGGGCATGCTGTCTACCCTGGGCATCACCCTGGCCACCGACGCCTACGGCCCCGTGGCCGACAACGCCGGCGGCATCGCCGAGATGAGCGGCCTGGGCGAGGAGGTGCGCAACCGCACCGACGCCCTGGACTCCCTGGGCAACACCACCGCCGCCACCGGCAAGGGCTTTGCCATCGGCTCCGCCGCCCTCACCGCCCTGGCCCTGCTGGTCAGCTATGTGGACGTGGTGAAGGTCAAGGTGGACACGCTGGATCTCTCCATCACTAACCCCGCCGTTCTGGTGGGCCTGTTCGTGGGCGCCATGCTCACCTTCCTCTTCGCCGCCCTGACCATGAGCGGCGTGCAGCGGGCCGCCCAGTCCATCGTGGTGGAGGTGCGCCGCCAGTTTAAGGAGATCGCCGGCATCATGGAGGGCAAGGCCGACCCCGACTACGCCTCCTGTGTGGATCTCTGCACCAAGGGCGCTCTGCATGAGATGGTGGTCCCCTCCCTGCTGGCCATTGTAGTGCCCGTGGTCACCGGCCTGATTCTGGGCGCAGAGGCCGTGGTGGGCCTGCTGGGCGGCGTCACCGTCACCGGCTTCGTGGTGGCCGTGTTCATGTCCAACGCCGGCGGCGCCTGGGACAACGCCAAGAAGTACATCGAGAGCGGCACCCATGGTGGCAAGGGCTCCGACTGCCACAAGGCCGCCGTCATCGGCGACACTGTGGGCGACCCTTTCAAGGATACCTCCGGTCCCTCCCTCAACATCCTGATCAAGCTGTGCTCCACCGTTTCCATTGTGTTCTCCGGCCTGATCACCAGCATCCATCTGCTGGGCTGAAAATCCTGACCTCAGCGCGCGGCATGCCAAAACATGCCGCGCGTTTTTTTACATTGTGACGATTTTGGAAAATTATACTTGACAAACTTTATCCAAAATGATATGTTGTAGCCAGACCAATCAGAAAGGAGTGGAGCGGCTGTGATTACCCGCGAAACCGATTATGCCCTGCGCCTGCTGCGCACCCTGCGGGATGGGGAGCGCCGTACAGCGGCGGAGGCGGCGGAGCGGGAGCTGGTCCCCCAGTCCTTTGCACACAAGATTCTCAAAAAGCTTGCCAGGGCCGGATTTGTGGAGGTAGCCCGCGGCGCCGAAGGTGGCTGCCGCCTGTCGGCAGAGCTCAACCGGGTCACTCTCTACGACCTGATGACCGCTATGGGAGAGGATTCCCGCCTAAGCAGTTGTATGGATCCCACCTATTCCTGTCCCTGGCGGGCCAGCCATGGCGGCTGTACGGTTCACTGCCATCTGGCAGGCATTCAGGAAAAGCTGAATGCGGAACTGAAGGCCCACACTTTGGAGGACATTCTGGGTCCGGCAGACTGATTTTTTCGCCTACAAATTGGACTAATTTTATCCACTTTTAATTATGTGTAAGGAGGAAGCAACATGTTGTTCCAGACGACCCAAGCGCATGAACAGTTGCGCGCCAAGATCCGCGCCTTCGCCGAAGAGGAGGTCAAGCCCATCGCCTTCTCCCTGGATCAGGCCAATGAGTTTCCGGCCGAAGCCGTAAAAAAACTGGGGGAGCTGGGCCTGATGGGTATCCCCTACCCCAAGGAGTACGGCGGCGCGGGGCTGGATGCCATTAGCTACGCCATCGCCGTGGAGGAGCTGTCCCGGGTAGACGGCGGCACGGGCGTGATTCTGTCCGCCCACGTGTCCCTTGGCTCCTGGCCGATCTTCGCTTTCGGCACTGAGGAGCAGAAAAAGAAATATCTGATACCCCTGGCCAGAGGTGAAAAAATTGGCGCCTTCGGCCTCACCGAGCCCAACGCCGGCTCCGATGCCGGCGGCACCGAGACCACCGCCGTGGACAAGGGCGACCACTGGCTGCTCAACGGCGGCAAAATCTTCATCACCAACGCCCCCAAGGCGGACACCTATGTGGTCTTTGCCGTCACCACCCCTGACATCGGCACCCGGGGCATCTCCGCCTTCATTGTGGAGAAGGGCTGGAAGGGATTCGAGTTTGGCGACCACTATGACAAGATGGGTATCCGTTCCTCCTCTACCGCTGAGTTGATCTTTAATGATGTGAAGGTACCCAAGGAAAACCTGCTGGGCAAGGAGGGTGACGGCTTCAAAATCGCCATGGCCACCCTCGACGGCGGCCGTATCGGCATCGCAGCCCAGGCCCTGGGCATCGCCCAGGGGGCCTATGAGTCCGCCCTGGAGTACTCCAAGGAGAGGGTTCAGTTCGGCAAGCCCATCGCCGCCCAGCAGTCCCTGGCCTTCAAGCTGGCGGACATGGCCACCAAGCTGCGCTGCGCCCGGTTCCTCATCTACTCCGCCGCCGAGCTGAAGGAGCACCACGAGCCCTACGGCATGGAGTCCGCCATGGCCAAGATGTACGCCTCGGACATTGCCCTGGAGGTCACCAACGACGCGGTGCAGATCTTCGGCGGCACTGGTTTCCTCAAAGGTATGGACGTGGAGCGGATGTACCGCGACGCCAAGATCACCACCATCTACGAGGGCACCAATGAGATTCAGCGGGTGGTTATTGCCTCCCACCTCATCGGCAAAATCTCCAAGGGCAGCGGCAGCGGCAGCCGCTCTGTAGCCAAAAAGCCCGCCCCCATCACCGGCGTGCGCAAGCGCCAGCTTTTCCGGGACGGAGCGTCCAAGGACAAGGTGGCCGCCCTGGTGGAGGCACTGAAGAAGGACGGACACGACTTTACCGTGGGCATCCCCATGGACACCCCCATCAACCAGGCTGAGCGGGTGGTCTCTGCCGGTAAGGGTATCGGCGACAAGAAGAACATGAAGCTCATTGAGAACCTGGCGAAAGCTGCCGGCGCCGCGGTGGGTTCCTCCCGCCCGGTGGCCGAGACGCTCAAATATGTTCCTCTGAGCCGCTATGTAGGCATGTCCGGCCAGAAGTTTACCGGCAACCTATACATCGCCTGCGGTATCTCGGGTGCCACCCAGCATCTGAAGGGCATCAAGGACGCCTCCACCATCGTGGCCATCAATAAGAATGGCAACGCCCCTATCTTCAAGAACTGCGACTACGGCATCGTGGGCGATGTCAACGAGATCCTGCCCCTGCTGGCCGCCGCCCTGGACACTGGTGAGAAGCAGCCGGCGCCCCCCATGGTGAAGATGAAGCGGCCTCCCGCCCCCAAGCCCGAGCCCATCGGCAAGCGCTATGTCTGCGGCGGCTGCGGCTATGAGTACATCCCTGAGCTGGGCGACGAGGACGCCGAGATCTCCCCCGGCACCCTGTTTGAGAACCTGCCCGAGGACTGGGTCTGCCCCGAGTGCGCCGAGGGCAAGGATCAGTTCATTGAGGCCTAACGAACAGAAGGAGGAATCGCAATGTATTGCGTGCGCAAGGTAACGGACGATCTGTATTGGGTGGGGGCCAACGACCACCGGCTCCACCTGTTTGAAAACATCCACCCCATCCCCAGGGGGGTTTCCTACAACGCCTATCTGCTGTTGGACGAGCAGTCCGTCCTCTTCGACACGGTAGACTGGTCCGCCTACCGCCAGCTCCAGGACAACCTGGACCACCTGCTGGGCGACAAGCCCCTGGACTGGCTGGTGGTCAACCACATGGAGCCCGACCACGGAGCCAGCGTGGAGCAGATCCTCCGCCGCTACCCCAAGGTGAAGGTGATCTCCACTGAGAAGTCCTTCATGCTCATGCGGCAGTTCGGCTTCCACCCCGACGAGCACGAGTGTGTCGAGGTGAAGGAGGGGGACACCCACTGCTTCGGCAAGCATACCGTCACCTTCGTGGGTGCCCCCATGGTCCACTGGCCCGAGGCCATGGTCACCTTTGACACCACCAACGGCGCGCTCTTCTCCGCCGACGCCTTTGGCTCCTTCATCGCCCTGGACGGCAAGCTCTTCGCCGACGAGGTCAACTTCGACCGGGACTGGATTGACGAGGCCCGCCGCTACCTCACCAACATCGTGGGCAAGTACGGCCCCCACATCCAACTGCTGCTGGGCAAGGCCGCCGGCATTCTGGACCAGATCAAGTTCATCTGCCCCCTCCACGGGCCCGTGTGGCGCAAGGATCTGGGCTACTTCATCGACAAGTACGACAAGTGGAGCCGCTATGAGCCGGAGGAAAAGGGCGTCATGATCGCCTACGCCTCCATGTACGGCAACACCGAGGCCGCCGCCCAGGCCCTGGCCGCCAGGCTGTGTGAGAAGGGCATCACCAATGTGTCGGTGTACGACGTGTCCAACACCCACGTGTCCTACCTGATCTCCGAAGCCTTCAAGTACAGCCATATCGTACTGGCCTCCGTCACCTATAACCTGGGCATCTACCCGGTGATGAAGAGCTTCCTGGAGGACATGAAAGCCCTCAACCTCCAGAACCGCACCTTCGCCCTTATCGAGAACGGCTCCTGGGCCTGCAAGTCCGGAGATCTCATGCAGAAGTTCATCGATGAGGAGATGAAAAACATGACCGTCCTCAACGAGCGGTTGAGTATGGCCTCCTCTCTCTCCGACGACAAGGCCGTGGAGCTGGATGCCCTGGCCGACGCCTTGGTGGATTCGATTCAGGCATAAAAAGCAAGCAAGAGCACCGCGGAAGCCAAGCTTCCGCGGTG
>NZ_JH417841.1 GCF_000239295.1 Flavonifractor plautii ATCC 29863 | reverse complement strand
GTTCACCGTCCAATATGTTTGACAAACCTACAGTGTCTGCGGAAAGAAATTTGGAATTTCACTTTTTTTTAATGTTATTTTACCCGGGCGTATGGTACAATACCAAAGACTTCACAGATGAGGTGTTGCAGTTGGAACTCTTTGAATGGATGACCTCCACCACCTGGGGCGAGAGCCTGCTTACCCTGCTGGTGTCCATGGTGCCGGTGATCGAGCTGCGGGGCGGAGTCCCCTTCGGCACCGCCTTGGGGCTGGCCCCCCTCCACGCACTGGTGGTATGCATCATCGGCAATATGCTCCCCATCCCCTTTATTATCGTATATATCCGCCGGATCTTTCACTGGATGCGCCGCAGATCCCCCAGGCTCAACGCTCTGGTGGACAAGCTGGAGAAGAAGGCCCACCTGAAGGGGCAAAAGGTAACGAAGTACAAATACATCGGCCTGTGGCTCTTTGTGGCCATCCCCCTGCCCGGCACGGGGGCGTGGACGGGGGCGCTGATCGCGGCCCTGCTGGATATGCCCCTGCGCAAGTCCATTCCCTCCATCTTCCTGGGGGTGGTCACCGCGGGGCTGATTATGACCTTTGTCACGGGGGGCGTGGTGGCGATTTTCGCCTCCTGAGCGCCTTTTTCTCAGCTCCGGCATAGAATGGCCTGGAGGTGAGCGAAAATGAACCCGATTTGGCAAGTGCTCCTGGCCCTGCTGGCGGCGGTGGGCCTGTTGGCCCTGGGCTGGCTGACCTTCGGCCGCCTGCTGACCCCGGTGGGCGGCGGCGGGGGCGGCCCGGTGTACGCGGTGGTGCCCGCGTCTGGGGACGGGGCCCACCTGGAACAGGACGTGAAGGGGCTTCTCTGGCTGCGGGGCGGCGAGCTGGCCCGCTTCACCATCGTCATCGCCGACGGCGGGCTGGACGGTACGGGGCGGGCGGTGGCCGCGGCCCTGCTGGCCCGCGGCCAGGGGATCGTCCTCTGCCCGGCGGAGCGGCTGGGGGAGTATATCAAGGCATGAAAAGGGTCCGCCGGCCGGCGGACTTTTTTCTGCGCGCAGGGGCCGGGCGGCGCATTTCCGGCGCGGCAAAGCGGGCAAAAATGCGTTTGCCGGTCGACAAATCGGGGCGCAGATGATATGATATCCCGTGAGAAAAGGGAGGGAGCAGCATCCATGCAGGAGGCGGAACTGACTTACATCGAGGGCACCGTAGACGCCGTCATCTATCAGAACCAGGAGAACGGCTACACGGTGCTCCGCCTGGACGCGGGGGAGGGGCGGGGGCTCACCGTTGTGGGGTGCCTGCCCGGCGTGGCGCCGGGGGAGAGCATCTCGGTTCAGGGGACATGGATGCACCACGCCTCCTACGGGGAGCAGTTCAAGGCCGAGGCGGTGGAGCGGCGGATGCCCGCGGGCACCAAGGCCATCTTTGACTACCTGGCCTCCGGCGCGGTGCGGGGCATCGGTGCCGCCACCGCCCGGCGGATGGTGGAGGAGTTCGGGGAGGAGGCCCTGACGGTGCTGGAGGAGCACCCCGAGCGGCTCACTCAGATCAAGGGCATCACCCGCAAGCGGGCCCTGGCCATGGGGGAGCACTTCCGGCAGCAGATGGGCATGCGCCGCCTGCTGGAGTTTCTGGGGGAGCATGAGGTGCCCCTCCAGCTGGCCATGCCCCTCTACCGCAAGTACGGCGACCGGGCCCTGGAGATCATCCGGGGCAACCCCTATCTGCTGGTGGACCGGGAGCTGGGGGTGGACTTTTCCAACGCCGACGCGCTGGCCCTGTCTATGGGCATGGAGGGGGACGACCCCCAGCGGCTGGAGGCGGGGCTGCTCTTCGAGCTGACCCACAACCTGGACAACGGCCACACCTTTCTCCCCCGGCGCAAGCTGCTGCCCGCCACGGCCCAGCTCATCGGTGTGGGGGAGGAGGCCCTGGAGGAGGCGCTGGAGGCCCTGCTGGAGCGGGGCGAGGTGGTGGAGGAGCCGGTGGCCGGGGAGCAGGCCGTCTACCTCCACGACCTTTGTGAAGCGGAGCAGTACGTGGCCTTCCGGCTGTGGGAGCTGGCGGCGGGGGAGATCGTGGCCCCCCATGGGCTGGAGGAACTCATCGACCGCATCCAGGCCGAGCAGGGCATCACCTATGCCCCACAGCAGCGCCAGGCAGTGGAGCTGGCCGCCACCAGCCAGGTGATGCTCCTCACCGGCGGACCGGGCACCGGCAAGACCACCTCCCTGCGTGGAGTGCTGGCCCTGTTCGATGCCCTGGGGCTGGAGACCGCCCTGGCCGCCCCCACGGGGCGGGCCGCCAAGCGGCTGGGGGAGCTGTGCGGCGCGGAGGGGACCACGATCCACCGCCTTCTGGAGACCCAGTACGACCCCCACTCCGGCCGGCTGGTGTTTGCCCACGATGAAAGCGACCCGCTGAAGGCCGACGCGGTGATCGTGGACGAGACCTCCATGGTGGATATCACCCTCATGCACGGCCTGCTGTCCGCCCTGCGGCCGGAGTGCCGGCTGATCCTGGTGGGCGACCCCGACCAGCTGCCCAGCGTGGGGCCGGGCAACCTGTTCTCCGACCTTATCCGCAGCGGGGTGATCCCCATGGTGCGCCTGACCGAGATCTTCCGGCAGGCCGCCGAGAGCGCCATCGTCCGCAGCGCCCACGGGGTCAACCGGGGGGAGCTGCCCGACCTGCGGGACAACAAGCACGACTTCTTCTTCCTCCGCCGCAAGGAGCCGGCCCGGGCGGCGGAGACCATCGTGGAGCTGGTGAAGACCCGGCTGCCCAACAACATGGGCATCCCGCCGGAGCAGATCCAGGTGCTCTCCCCCACCCGCAAGCGGACGGCGGGCACCGCGTCGCTGAACCGGGCCATCCAGGAGGCGGTGAACCCGCCCGGCCCCGACCGGCCGGAGCGCCGCTTCGGCGAGTACATATTCCGCCGGGGCGACCGGGTGATGCAGGTGCGCAACAACTACGATGTGGTCTGGAAGGACGGCCTCACCTCCGGCATGGGGGTGTTCAACGGGGATATCGGCCAGGTGGTAGAGGTGGACAACCGGGCCGAGCTCCTCACGGTGGACTTTGACGGCCGCCGGGTTGAATATACCCCTGATATGCTGGGGGAGCTGGAGCCCGCCTACGCCATTACGGTGCACAAGGCCCAGGGCAGCGAGTACCGGGCGGTGATCCTGGCGGTGTGCGAGGGGGCGCCCATGCTCCTGACCCGGGGGGTGCTCTACACCGCCATCACCCGGGCCAGGGAGCTCCTGATCCTGGTGGGGGACGAGGACGTGGTGGCCCACATGACCGCCAACGACCGTCAGCAGCGGCGCTACTCCGGCCTGCGCTGGCGGCTGGCCCAGCTGGCCAACGGGTGAGGCTCCGCCCACCCCGTTTGGGCTGCGAAAAAGAAGAACTTAATGTGCACGCATAAGTGCAAAGTGCGTGCACAAACCGATACCATCACCCTGAAAGGTGGTGTCAATATGAAGCGAGACAAGCACCTCGGCATCCGCATGGACAGCCAGCTCCACAAGAAGCTGGTCTACATTGCGGAGTATGAGGGACGCTCCCTCAACTGGCAGGTCATCCACCTCATCCAAGAGTGCGTCCGCGCCTTCGAGCGGGAGCACGGTCCGATTCCGGACGAGGAGCTGTCATGAGCGGGCCGGTGGGGGTCCTGCTGGATCTGCTCTTCCCGCCCAAATGCGTGTTCTGCGGGCGGCTGCTCACCTCGGGGGAGCGGGACTTCTGTGCCCGCTGCCAGCGGGAGCTGCCCTGGCTGGAGGGGCCGGAGGCGGAGCAGACGGGGGAGTTTTTCACCCTGTGCGCCTCTCCGCTGGCCTACCGGGACCAGGTACGGGATTCCATCCGGCGTTACAAATTCAAAGGGCGGCAGGGCTACCACAAGGCCTACGGCCGCTTAGTGGCCCAGTGCGTCCACGACCATCTGGACGGGCGGTGGGATCTCATCACCTGGGTGCCCCTCTCTGACCAGAGGAGGAGGGAGCGGGGCTACGACCAGGCGTTCCTGCTGGCCAGCGCCGCGGCGTTGGAGCTGGGGGAGGTGGCGGTGGAGACGCTGCGCAAGGGGCGCAACACCGAGGCCCAGTCCGGCCTGGACGGCGACGCGGCCCGCCGGGCCAATGTGCTGGGGGCCTACACCGCCGTGGACGCAGAGCTGGTGGAGGGCAAACGGGTGCTCCTCATCGACGACGTGATCACCACCGGCGCGACTATTTCAGAATGTGCAAGGATTCTGCGCACCGTGGGGGCCAGAGAGGTGGTATGCGCCACCTTGGCCCGGGCGAGAGGATAGAAACAGGGAAAGTTTGTGGAAATTAGCGTTGAAATAGGTCGGATACTTCGGTATAATATAGGGGATTATTCATGAAATTCTGGGATAAACTAAAACAAAAGCTTTCAAGACTTCGAGGTGCGGGTATGTTCAGTAAGGATATCGGAATCGACCTGGGTACGGCGTCTATCCTGGTCTACGTCAAAGGCAAGGGCGTGGTGCTGCGGGAGCCCTCCGTGGTGGCCATCGACAAGAACACGGGCAAGCTGCTCAAGGTGGGCACCGAGGCGCAGCAGATGCTGGGCCGTACCCCTGGCAACATCGTCGCCATCCGCCCTCTGCGGGAGGGCGTCATCTCCGACTACGACATGACCGAGCGGATGCTCAAGGAGTTCATCCGCAAGGTGACCTCCTTCCGGCTGTTCAAACCCCGCATCGTCATCTGCGTCCCCTCCGGCATCACCGAGGTGGAGGAGCGCGCCGTCATCGACGCGGGCATCCAGGCGGGCGCCCGGCGGGTCTATCTGATTGAGGAGCCCGTGGCCGCCGCCATCGGCGCGGGCATCGACATCGCTAAGCCCGACGGCCACATGATCGTGGACATCGGCGGCGGCACCACCGACATCGCGGTCATCTCCCTGTCCGGCATCGTGGAGTCCACCTCCATCAAGATCGCCGGCGACCAGTTCGACGAGGCCATCGTGAAGTACATACGGCGCAAGCACAATGTACTCATCGGTGAGCGGACGGCGGAGGAGCTGAAGATGCAGATCGGCTGCGTCTTCCCCCGCCCGGAGGAGCAGACGGTGGAGATCAAGGGCCGCTGCCTCATGACCGGCCTGCCCCGGGTGTTCTCTGTGTCCTCCAGCGAGATGATCGAGGCCTTCGAGGAGGTCTCCACCCGCATCCTGGAGGCCATCCACGGCGTGCTGGAGCGCACGCCTCCCGAGCTGGTGGCCGATATCTCCACCAACGGCATCTGCATGACCGGTGGCGGCTCCCTGGTCTGGGGCTTCGACAAGCTCATCGAGTCCCACACCGGCATCGAGACCCATGTGGCCGACGACGCCATCTCCTGCGTGGCCTACGGCACTGGCAAGAGTCTGGACGACGTGGACTCCATGCAGGACGGCACCATCAACCTCTCCCGCAGAAAGCAGATGAACTGAAGAATAAAACAGCACGCCCGGCCAAGCGGCCGGGCGTGCTGTTTTACGCTGTGTTGCGGCTCAGCCCTCCCGCAGCAGGGCCTCGCCCACGGTGAAAATGTCGCCGGCGCCTACGGTGAGGATCAGATCGCCGGGCCGGGCCAGCGCCCGCAGCCGCTCCGTCACCTCGGGCAGCGTGGCATAGTACTCACTGCCGGGGATGCGCGCCGCCAGATCCTTGGAGGAGATGCCGATGTCGTTGACCTCGCGGGCGGCGTAGATCTCCGCCAGAAGGGTGATGTCGGGCGCGCGGAGCGCCTCCACAAAGTCGTTGAACAGGGCGTGGGTGCGGGTATAGGTGTGGGGCTGGAAGGCGCAGATGACCCGCTCATAGCCCAGGGTGCGGGCGGCGGAGAGCAGGGCGTGGAGCTCACCGGGGTGGTGGGCGTAGTCGTCGTACACCTCCGCCCCGTGGTAGGTGCCCTTGTGCTCGAAGCGGCGGCCCGCCCCCCGGAAGGCGGCCAGGCCCTCGGAGACGGCCTCCGGCTCCACCGCCAGGGCGATGGCGGCGGCGGCGGCGGCCAGGGCGTTCTTTACGTTGTGCTCGCCGGGCACCCGCAGGGCCACGTGGGTGAACACATCCCCCCGGTACACCACGTCGAAGGAGGGCAGGCCCCGGTTCCAGGCGAGGTTGGCGGCGCGGACATCGCCCTGCTCCAGGCCGAAGGTGAGGACGGGCCGCTCCTCCCCCTCCAGGGTGTGCATGGTGTTGGCGTCGTCGGCATTGGCCACAATGATGCCGCTCTCCGGCACCCGGTCGGCGAAGGCGCGGAAGGAGTGCTCCACGTCGTCCAGATCCTTGAAGAAGTCCAGGTGATCGGCCTCGATGTTGAGGATCACCGCCACGGTGGGGAAGAAGGAGAGGAAGGAGTTGCAGTACTCGCAGCTCTCCAGGATGATGGTGTCCCCGTGGCCCACCCGGTAGCCGGAGCCCAACAGGGGCAGTGTGCCGCCGATCATCACCGTGGGGTCCATCCGGGCGGCCATGATGATGTGGGTGCACATGGAGGTGGTGGTGGTCTTGCCGTGGGTGCCCGCGATGCACAGGGCGTTCTTGTAGCCCCTCATGATGGCTCCCCAGGCCTGGGCCCGCTCAAAGACGGGGATGCCCGCGGCGCGGGCGGCGGCGATTTCGGGGTTTTCGTCGTGGACGGCGGCGGTGCGGATCACCAGCTCCGCGCCCTGGACGTTCTCCCCCCGGTGGCCGATGGCCACGGGGATGCCCAGGGCGCGCAGGTGCTCCACCGTGGCGCTGTTGCGCATGTCCGAGCCGGTGATCACCATGCCCGCCTTGTGAAGCACCTCGGCCAGGGGGGACATGGACACCCCGCCGATGCCCACTAGGTGGGCCCTGCGGCCGGGGGCGATGTAGTCGTGAATATTGGCGCTTGCCATGGGGTTTACACACCCTTTGCTCTAGTTTATAATAAGTTCCGAACACAATATTATAAACCATTATAGGCAAATAGCAAGAAAAAGATACCAGAGGGAGGCGGAAAAATGAAGGGATGGCCCATCCCCGGCGGCGTGCGGGCCTGCCTGGACACGCTGCGGCGGACAGGACACGCGGCCTACCCGGTGGGGGGCTGCGTGCGGGATCTCCTGCTGGGCCGGACGCCGGGGGATTTCGATGTGTGCACCGACGCCCGGCCGGAGCGGGTGATGGAGCTCTTTCCCCACACGGTCCCCACCGGCCTGCGCCACGGCACGGTCACGGTGCGGACGGAGGACGGGCCGGTGGAGGTGACCACCTTCCGCCGGGAGGGAGGCTATGCCGACGGCCGCCACCCGGACGCGGTGGACTTCGACGCCACTCTGGCGGAGGATCTGGCCCGGCGGGATTTCACCGTCAACGCCATGGCCCTGGATGAAAACGGCATGGTGATCGACCGGTACGGCGGGCAGACGGATCTGTTCCGAAGCGTGATCCGCTGCGTGGGCGACCCGGACCGGCGGTTTGCCGAGGACGCCCTGCGGATGCTGCGGGCGGTGCGCTTCGCCGCCCAACTGGGCTTCTCCATCGAGAAGGGCACCCTGGACGCCATCCGGCGCAGTGCCCGCCGGGCGGAAAACCTGTCGGGGGAGCGGATCAAGGCGGAGCTGGAGAAGATCCTGCTCTCCCCCCGGCCGGAGCTGGCGGGGGAGCTGCTCCGGCTGGGCCTGCTGGCCCACCTGGGGGGGAGTCCAGACTGTCCCGGCCTGCTGGCGCTCCGGGAGGAGCCGCCGGAGCCGGTGCCCCGGTGGCGGGCCTTCTGCCGCCTGACCGGCTTTCCCATTGCGGCCCTGCCGGTGGAGCGGGCCCTCCGCCGTGGGGTGCTCCACCCGGAGGCCGAGGCGGTGCGCGCCCTGGCCCTCTCCGGCGGGGAGCTGGCCGCCCTGGGGCTGGAGGGCCCGGCCATCGGCGCAGCCCAGCGCCGCCTGGCCGCCCACATCCTGTCCCACCCGGAGGACAATACCCCGGCGCGGCTGCTGGCCCTGGCCCGGGCGGAGCTGAGCGGGCCGTAGGGGCGGCCATTTTCGCTTGGACAGGCAAGAACGCCGTCCTCCCGGCATAAGCATTAGGGACGAGGAGGGACGGCCATGGAACGGAGCGGAAAGCGGGAGGGCCTGCTGGAAAAGACGGCGGAGGTATTTGATCTGCCGGGGGACGTGGTGGCGGGCCTGCCCCGCATTGAGCTGACAGGCAGCCGGGAGCTGCGGATGGAAAATCACAAGGGAATTCTCTCCTACGGCGGCGAGGAGATCCACATCTCCGGGGGCAAGCTGGTGGTGAAGGTGCGGGGCTCCGGCCTGGAGCTGCGGAGCATGAACGCCAGCCAGCTCCTGATCACCGGCGTCATTACGGCCGTGGAGCTGGAATAGGGGGGCGGAGGCATGCTGAAGCGGATGGTCAACGCCCTGCGGGGGAGCGTCCGGCTGGAGGTGTCCGGGGCCTTTCCGGAGCGGTTTCTCAACCTCTGCGCCCAGCGGGGCATTGTGTTCTGGAACGTGGAGTGGCTGGAGGCCACCCGCCTGCGCCTCACCGTCACCCGGCAGGGAAGCGGCCCGGCCCGGGCGCTGGGGGACAAGGTGCTGTGTACCGTGGTGCCGGCGGAACAGTCCGGCGTGCCCTTTTTTCTGGGCCGGTTCCGGCGGCGCTATGCCCTGCTGGTGGGGCTGGTCCTTTCCCTGACGGCGGTATGCGTCCTCTCTCAGTTTGTGCTCACCATCGAAGTGGAGGGCAACGAGGCGGTCTCCACAGCGGAGATCCTCACCGAGCTGCGGCGGCAGGGGCTGCGGCCGGGGGTATACGGCCCCGGACTGGACGAGGGGACCATCAGCAGCGCGGCCCTGCTGGGCCTGCCCGAGCTGGCCTGGATGTCGGTCAACCTCCACGGCACCCGGGCGGAGGTGCTGGTGCGGGAGGCGGTGCCTGCGCCCGAAGTGGATGATGAGGAGCAGGTGGGCAGCATTGTGGCCCGGTCCTCCGGCATTGTGACCCATATCGAGCCCCTCAGCGGGGAAGCGCTGGTGGCCCAGGGGGACACGGTGCTGGCCGGGGAGGTGCTCATCTCCGGCGCGGTGACCCTGGATGCCCCCCAGTACAGCGAGCTGGAGAACCTGGGCCAAATACTGGTGCGGGCCCAGGGACAGGTCTTTGCCCGGACGTGGCACACCATGACGGCCTCCATCCCCCTGGAGGCCCAGGTGAAATCGTATACCGGCGAGAAGGCCAGCCGCTGGACCTTGAGCATCCTGGGACATCGCATCGATTTTTTCGGAAAGAGTGGAATTTCCTTCCCTGAGTATGATAAAATAACAGATACCTGGGCGCTCACCCTGCCCGGCGGCCGGGAGATGCCCCTGGCCCTGAGCCGGGAGACCTGCCGGGCCTATACCCTCGCCGCCGCGCCGGTGGACGCGGACGCAGCGGAGCGGCTGCTGGAGGAGCGGCTGCTGGAGGCCCTTCGGGCGCGGCTGGGAGACGGCGAGGTGGTGCATACCAGCTTCTCCTCCGCACAGCGGGATGGACGGCTGGAGGTCACCCTCCAGGCCGAGTGCACGGAGGAGATCGGGCGCTTTGTGCCGCTGGAGTCTATTACAGAAGAAAATGAGGCCGAACCATGATCGAACAGACCATCAGCATCGAGCGCATTGAAGATGTCATCGACATCTTCGGCTCGTTTGACGAAAACATCAAGCTCATTGAGCACGAGCTGGACGTCTCGGTGGTGAGCCGGGACGACCAGCTCAAGATCTCCGGGGAGGCGGAGAACGTCCTTTACGCCGTCAAGGCGGTCCAGGGCCTGCTGGGCCTGGCCGGGCGGAAGGAGACCATCACCGAGCAGAACGTCCGCTACATCATCAATCTGGTGAAGGCGGGCAACGAGGAGCACATCAACGACATCGCCCGGGATGTGCTCTGCGTCACCGCCAAGGGCAAGCCCATCAAGCCCAAGACCCTGGGCCAGAAGCGGTATGTGGACGCCATCAAGAAGAACACCATCACCCTGGGCATCGGCCCGGCGGGCACCGGCAAGACCTACCTGGCGGTGGCCGCCGCCGTGGCCGCCTTCCGGGACAAGCAGGTCAACCGCATCATCCTCACCCGCCCGGCGGTGGAGGCAGGGGAGCGGCTGGGCTTCCTGCCCGGCGATCTGCAGAGCAAGGTGGACCCCTATCTGCGGCCCCTGTACGACGCCCTCTTCGACATGCTGGGGGCGGAGACCTATAACAAATACCTGGAGCGGGGCAGCATCGAGGTGGCCCCCCTGGCCTACATGCGGGGCCGCACCCTGGACGACTCCTTCATCATTCTGGACGAGGCTCAGAACACCTCCCGGGAGCAGATGAAGATGTTCCTCACCCGCTTGGGCTTCGGCTCCAAGATCGTCATCACCGGCGACATCACCCAGATCGACCTGCCCCGGGACACGGTGTCCGGGCTGAAGGAGGCCATGCGGGTGCTGGACGGCGTGGAGGACATCGCCATTTGCAGGCTCAACGAGGCCGACGTGGTGCGCCACGTGATCGTCCAGCGCATCATCAAGGCCTATGAGGAGGACGAAAAGAGGAAGGGAAAGCGATGAACCACGAAATTCTGATCGAGACCGAGGTGGACGGGGCGGAGCCCTATGCCGGGCTGCTGCGCCGGGTGATCCCCGCCGCGCTGGAGGCGGAGGGGGTGTCCTTCCCCTGCGAGGTGGACGTGCTGTTCACCGACGACGAGGGCATCCACGCCATCAATCTGGAGCAGCGGGGCGTGGATCGGCCCACCGACGTGCTCTCCTTCCCCATGTTCCAGCTTACCCCCGGCGCACCGCCCACCCTGGACGACGTGGAGGCCGACCCTGGCACCGGACTGGTCCCTCTGGGGGACATGGTGCTCTCCCTGGAGCGGGCGGAAGCCCAGGGGGCGGAGTACGGCCACGGCGCGGAGCGGGAGGCGGCCTACCTGGCCGTCCACTCGGTGCTCCACCTGCTGGGCTACGACCACCTGGATGAGGGGCCGATGAAGGCCCAGATGCGGGAACGCGAGGAGGCCATCCTGGCCGCCCTGGGCATCACCCGGGAGGGCGCGGATGGATAAGAGGCTTTTGCGGTACGCCGGCGGCGGCGGGGCGATCTCCCTGCTCGCCTGCGGGCTGCTGTGCATGGCGCTGGGCGCGCTGGCGGGCGGAGACGTGGCCGGGCTGGTGGCCTGCGGCGTGATTTTCGCCCTGCCCGGCGTCGTATTCGGCTGTGCCTACGGCCTGTATGAGGCGCTGAAGGGGAGAGACGATCCGGACGCGTAGGGCGCGGCATCCTTGACGCGCTGACCTTCCGTAACGATTTACACACCATTTGCAGGGGACTCGGCTGCCGGGCCGCTGAACGACTCCGCGCCTTACCACAGCCTGCGCCTGCGCAGACGCGAATGTGCTCGGCCGCCCCTGTCGGAAAAAATTATCATAAAACCGCTCAAGAAAGTTGAGGATCACCTATGGAAATTAGAAAATCCGGAATGATCAGCATCGTGGGCCGCCCCAACGTGGGTAAGTCCACCCTGACCAACGCCCTGGTGGGCGAGAAGATCGCCATCGTCACCAACAAGCCCCAGACCACCCGTAACCGCATCTGCGCGGTGGTGAACCGGGAGGGCTGCCAGTTCGTCTTTCTGGACACCCCCGGCCTGCACAAGGCCCGCACCCGCCTGGGGGACTACATGGTGAAGGTGGTCAAGGAGAGCGTGGCCGACGTGGACGCGGTGCTTCTGCTGGTGGAGCCGATCCCCCACATCGGCGGGCCGGAGGCGGAGCTGATCCGGCGCATCAAGGAGCTGAACGTCCCCGCCGTGCTGGTCATCAACAAGATCGACACGGTGGAGAAGGAGGAGCTGCTCTCCGTCATGCAGGTCTACGGCGCGGCCCACGACTTCGCCGCCATCGTGCCCATCTCCGCCAAGCGGAACGAGGGGGTGGACGAGCTGCTGGGCTTGCTGGCCCAGTTCCTGCCCGAGGGGCCCCAGCTCTTCCCGGAGGACATGGTCACCGACCAGCCGGAACGCCAGGTGTGCGCCGAGATCATCCGGGAGAAGCTGCTGCTCTGCCTGGACAAGGAAATTCCCCACGGCACCGCCGTGGAGATCACCACCTTTTCCGAGCGGGACGACGGTATCATCGACCTGGACGCTACCATTTATTGTGAAAAGGCCAGCCACAAGGGGATCATCATCGGCAAGGGCGGGGCCATGCTCAAGAAGATCTCCACCCTGGCCCGCACCGACATTGAGGCCTTTATGGGCACGAAGGTGTTTCTCCAGACCTGGGTGAAGGTAAAAGAAAACTGGAGAGATAATATGAATTTGATCAAGAATTTCGGATACCGGGACGAGTAAGGGCGCAGAAATTACCGCTCATAAACGGAACGCGGCCAGCCAACCTAAAGACAGAAAGGGGGGCTGTGCCATGAGCTGGGCGGAGCTGCTCTGGCGGCTGTTTTTGCAGACCGGCCTGCCGGAGGTCTACAGCCTTTACCGGAGGGTGAAGGGCTGAGCACGCGGGCGCGGCGCGCCCGCATACATAATAGTGGAGGGAAGCCCATGCACATCAGCACCCAGGGCCTGGTGCTCCGGGAGGTCAACTATAAGGAGTCGGACAAGCTGCTCACCGTGCTCACCGCTGAGGGGGGCAAGCGCACGGTCAAGGCCCGGGGCTGCCGCCGGAAGGGCAGTCCCCTGGCCGCCGCGGCCCAGCTCCTGGTCTATTCGGACATGACCCTGTTTGAATACCGGGACTACTTCACCCTCAACGAGGCGGAGTCCCTCCAGCAGTTCTGGCGCGTCAGATCCGATCTGGAGAGGCTGAGCCTGGCCTCCTACTTTGCGGAAGTGATGGAGGCGGTGGCGGTGGAGGGGCGGCCCGATCCGATGGCCCTCTCCCTCATCCTTAACTCCCTCTATGCCCTGGACAGGCTGAACCGGCCCCTGGCGCTGGTAAAGGCGGCCTTCGAGCTCAAGCTCATGTGCCTGGAGGGGTACGAGCCCCTGCTGGACGCCTGCGCGGTGTGCGGCGCGCCGGAGCCGGAGCCGCCTCTGTTCCACCTGAACGAGGGGGTGCTCTGCTGCGCCGCCTGCCGGACGGAGGCGGGGGAGGGAGCCGCCGTCCCCTTGGAGGGGGGAGCCCTGGCGGCCATGCGTCACATCGTCTACGGCGATCCCAAGCGCCTGTTCTCCTTCCGGCTGGAGGGGGCGGGCCTGTCCTGCCTGTCCCACGTCTGCCAGCGATTTCTGACCACGCAGCTTGACCGGGGCTTTCGTACCCTGGATTTTTATCAACAATGGGGGAATTGAATATGGAACTGTTTGTAGCGGACGCCTTTACCACCCGGCGCTTCTCCGGCAATCAGGCCGGTGTGGCCCTGCTGGGGGAGGCGGATTTCCCGGAGGAGGGGTTCATGCGGGCCCTAGCCGGGGAGCTGAAGCACTCGGAGACCGCCTTTGTCCGCCGGACGGGGGAGGGCTCTTTCCACATCCGCTATTTCACCCCCGCGGAGGAGGTGGATCTCTGCGGCCACGCCACCATCGCCTCCTTCACCGTCCTGCGGGAGACGGGGGCCATCGGGCCGGGGACGTATGCCCTGCACACCCGCTCCGGAGACCTGTCCATCCAGGTGGGCGCGGACGCGGTGTGGATGGACATGGCGCCCCCCGCCGACGGCCGGAGCTTTTCGGAGGAGGAGCAGGCGGAGCTGTACGCCGCCTACGGCCTGTCCCTGGCCGACCGGCCGGAGGGCCTGGAGGCCCAGGCGGTGAGCACCGGCCTGCTGGACATCCTGCTGCCCGTCCGGGATCTGGCCGCCCTGGAGCGGGCGGAGCAGAACGAGGGGGAGGTCACCCGCCTGTCGGAGCGCTACGGCGTGGTGGGGGTGCACATGTTCTGCCCCAGCACCCCCGACGCCGCGGCCCACTGCCGCAACTTCGCCCCCCTGTACGCCATCCCGGAGGAGGCGGCCACCGGCACCTCCAACGGGGCGCTGACCTACTATCTGTACCGCCGGGGGCTGACGGCCGCCGGGGCGGAGAACCGCTTTGTCCAGGGGGAGAAGATGGGCAAGCCCTCGGAGATCCTCAGCCGTCTCACGGACGGGGGCGACGGCGTCAAGGTTCAGGTGGGCGGCCGGGCGGTGCTCGCCCTGCGGTGTGAGCTGCTGTGATCATGCCAGACGCCATTCCGCCGGAGCTGCTGGCCCCCTGCGGAATGAACTGCCAGGTGTGCTACCGGCACCTGACTCCCCGGCGGGCCTGCCTCGGGTGCAGGGGCGGCGCGTCGAACAAGCCGCCCCACTGCCGGGACTGCGCCCTGAAAGCTTGCGCGGCGGAGCGGGGCGTGGCATTTTGCGCCGCCTGTTCCCGGTTTCCATGCAAGTCTATGGCGGCGCTGGAAAAGACCTATCAAAAGCGTTGGGGGATCAGCCTGGCGGAGACTGGACGCCGGGCCGCCGCGGGAGAGGCGGAGGCCCTTCTGGCCGGGCAGCGGAGGCGGTGGCTCTGCACCTGCGGCGGGGTGATCTCCCTCCACGATGGAGTCTGCTCAGAGTGCGGGCGGCCCGTGGACTAGGAGATATGAAACTGCCGGATGATCCCCACACTCATGTACTCGCCCATCTCGCAGGCGAGCTGGTCCAGCAGCAGGTAGGACGCGCTGATGGCGTGGTAATTGCCCAGCAGATCCTGGTCGGCGGCATCGCAGAGCAGGGTGGTATTGTGGATAAACATGCTGCTCCATAAACTGGCGTCCCAGTGGGGGTTGAGCGCGGACAGCCGGGCGGCGGTGAGCCGGTTGAGGTCCAGCCACTGGCAGCGGATGCGCTCAGCCTGGCTGCGCTGCCGCGCGTCCAGCGCGTCCAGATAAGCGGCGTAGTAGCGGTAGAGCGGAGAGCCTGCCGCTGCGGCACCGACAATAAGCTGGATGCCATAGTAGCGCTCCATGATCTGATCGTACTGGGCGGGCTGGGCCTGCAGCTCCCGATAGATGCTGTCCACGTTTTCCGCGTGGAACAGCCGGCTCTGCATATACATGAGGGCCCAGAAGGTGCTCCCCCGCCACGCATTGATACAGGTATTGAGTAATATGAGCTGACGCTCGGAGAACGTATATAAGTCAAGCCGTTTCTGTTCCATAAGATCCCTCCTGCCCATAGGGTATGCGCCCGGGGGGCTTCGGGTGCGCGAATCTTGGGGCACAGGCGCGGCGCTCCGCGGAACAACGCGGCAATCAAACAGCAAGGAAACGAATTATGACCGATTTATTTGAAAAATCCATTCAGATTCTGGAACTGCCCAAGGTGCTTGAGCGCCTGGCCGGCCAGGCTGTGACCCAGGAGGGCAAGGAGCGCTGCCTGGCGCTGCGGCCCATGACCGACCCGGACGATGTCCAGCGGGCGCTGGACGAGACCAGCGCCGCTGTGGACATGAGCGCCCTGCGGGGCAGCCCCTCCTTCTCCGGCGTCAAGCCGGTGGCGGCCTCCCTCCAGCGGGCCCACATGGGGGGCGCGCTCAACACCCGGGAGCTGCTGGACATCGCGGCGGTGCTGCGGGCGGCCCGCTCCGCCAGGGAGTACGGTGAGGGGGACGAGCGGAAAAAGACCTGCATCGACCACCTGTTCCGTTCCCTGACCGCCAACCGCTTTCTGGAGGACAAGATCACCGGCTCCATCGTGGGAGAGGACGAGATCGCCGACGCCGCCAGCCCCGAGCTGGCCTCCATTCGGCGGCACATCCGGGCCACCGCCTCCAAGGTGCGGGACATCCTCAACAAGCTCCTCTCCTCCAACCAGGCCAAATATCTCCAGGAGGCCATCATCACCCAGCGCAACGACCGCTTCGTGGTGCCCGTCAAGTCGGAGCACAAGAACGACGTGCCCGGCCTGGTGCACGACGTGTCCTCCTCCGGGGCCACCTTCTTTATCGAGCCCATGGGGGTGGTGAAGGCCAACAACGAGCTCAAGGAGCTCCAGGCCAGGGAGGAGAAGGAGATTGAGCGCATCCTTGCGGAGCTGTCCGCCGAGTGCGCCCAGTTCAAGGACGATATCACTCAGGACTACGATCTGCTCATCCTTCTGGATGTGATCTTCGCCCGGGCCAAGCTGGCCTACCGGATGCGGGCCTGCGCCCCCAGAATCGTGGAGCGCGGCCTGTACCTGCGGAAGGCCCGCCACCCCCTGCTGGACCCGGACAGGGCGGTGGCCAACGACCTGATGCTGGGGGAGGACTTCGACACCCTGGTAATCACCGGCCCCAATACCGGCGGCAAGACGGTGACCATCAAGACCATCGGCCTGCTCACCCTCATGGCCCAGTGCGGCCTGCATATCCCCGTCTCCGACGACAGCCGGGTAAAGGTGTTCCGCCGGGTGCTGGCCGACGTGGGCGACGAGCAGTCCATCGCCCAGAGTTTGTCCACATTTTCCTCCCACATGGTGAACATTGTGGGTATTCTCGGGGAGGCGGACGGCGAGACCCTGATCCTCTTTGACGAGCTGGGGGCGGGCACCGACCCCATCGAGGGTGCGGCCCTGGCCGCCGCCATCATCGAGAGCGCCCGGGAGATGGGGGCCCTGGTGGCCGCCACCACCCACTACGCCGAGCTGAAGGTGTACGCCATGACCACGCCGGGGGTGGAGAACGCCTCCTGTGAGTTCAACGTGGACTCCCTGGCCCCCACCTACCGCCTGCTCATCGGCATCCCCGGCAAGTCCAACGCCTTTGCCATTTCGGAGCGGCTGGGCCTGCCCAAGTCCATCATCCAGAAGGCCGCCGCCCGCATCGATGCGGAGAACGTCCGCTTCGAGGACGTGCTCACCCAACTGGACGAGCAGCGCCAGGAGATGGAGCGGGAGAAAGAGGCCGCCGCCCGGCTCCGGCGGGAGATGGAGGAGACGGCCAAGGCATCCCGGGAGTACAAGGCCAAGATGGAGGCCGAGCGGGCCAAGGCGGTGGAGAAGGCCCAGGCGGAGGCCCGGGCCATTCTGGACGAGGCCAGGGACACCGCCGACCAGGTATTCAAGGAGCTCAACGACATGCGCCGCCGCCAGCGGAAGGAGGAGGACTGGCAGCGGGTCAACGACGAGCGGGCCGCCCTGCGCCGCAGCCTCAACGAGGCGGAGGGGAAGCTGGGAGCCCGGCCGGAGGAGCCGGCCCCGCCTCCCACCCGGCCGGCCCGGGCGGGCGACACGGTGGAGCTGGTGAAGATGGGCACCCAGGCCACCGTCCTGTCGGTCAACAAGGACGGCTCCCTCCAGCTCCAGGCGGGGATTCTGAAGATCACCGCCAGGCAGGAGGAGGTGCGCGTGGTGGAGGGGGAGACCCAGCAGTCCGCCAAGAAGGTGGTGGCCCGGGCCGAGCACAAGCTGCGCTCCCTGGGGGCCTCGCCGGAGGTGGATCTCCGGGGCATGATGACCGACGAGGCCATCGGCGCATTGGATCTCTTCCTGGACAACGCGGTGCTGGGCAAGCTCAACGAGGTGCGCATCATTCACGGCAAGGGCACCGGCGCGGTGCGCAAGGCAGTGCGGGAGCACCTCAAGCGCAGCCGCTACGTCAAGTCCTTCCGCCCCGGCCGCTACGGCGAAGGCGAGGATGGTGTGACCATCGCCGAGCTGCGGTAGAGCAGCTCCCGTCCCCCGCGGAAGCGCGTGGGGGGCCTCCGGGGGGAATCGATTCCCCCCGGAAGGCGCGGCTTTGGAGCGAAGCGACAGGCTTTCCGCAGAAAGCCTCCGCGCCGTGAGGATGGCGTGACCATCGCCGAGCTTCGGTAGAGCAGCCCCCGTCCCCCGCGGGAGCGCGTGGGGGGCCTCCGGGGGGAATCGATTCC
>NZ_JH417840.1 GCF_000239295.1 Flavonifractor plautii ATCC 29863 | reverse complement strand
CAGATTGTCAAGGAACAAGGCGCACGGGGTTGACACAGTATGCCGGGATCTCCTGTTGCTTGCCCTGCGCATTTTCATATAAAAAGTAGGTATAAGATTGGGTCTGCACCTTGCCATTGACAGCCAGATAGTTCATGGAATATCCGCCGCTATAAATGTCCAGTTCGCCCAAAGCCTCTTCCGGAGTAGATGCCGCAACAGCGGATAAAGGCAGCATGCCTATGATTAGGACAGCTGTCAGCAGGAGCGATATTACTTTTTTCACAATATTTCCTCCTCGGTGGATTTAAACAAAGTAAAAAACGCCCCGAAACGGTTCGTGATTGGCCGTTTCGGAGCGGTAACACATCGTTTTGCTATTTTTGCTATGGGTGGTTACATGCCCATTACATTGTATTCGGTATAGAGGTATTTCCCATTTTTATAGACATCCCATGCCTCCACCTCAAACCGGGCCATTGGGGCGGAGTAGAAGACGCGGGTGAGCTGTTCGTCCCGCCAAGGCCAGAACGTCTGCACACCGCTGGACTCTGTAATCCCCATAGACAGGCGTAAGATGGGATCCCCCTTAGAGTTGAGCTTAAGGGTTCCAGCCTCCCATAAGTCCGGGCAGTTAGGTACGGCATTATACAAGGTATACAGCATCCGCCGGGTCTCATAGAGGTTCAGGATATGAAGTCTATCCCCAGTTTGGCTCTGGAAACGCAACACCTTCACTTCCGGCACCTCCAGCTCTGGGAACTGGTTCCAGTCACAAGTCGGCGTGGGCAGCGGGGCCGGGGGCTCCCATAACTTCAGATCGGTAATCTCATAGGTGGTACCGTCATCGCAGAGCACCTTGTCCCCCTCCTGTAACCGGAGGGGCTCGTCCGACTGGGGGATGACGACCACCCCGGAGGGGGCGGGCGCCGCGCTTTCCTCTGTGTAGGGGGAGCTGGTATCTACCAGGACACGGTTGGCGCCCTGGTCATACGCCACGCCGAAGTCTACCGCCCGGCCGACATCCCGGAGCTGCACATAGTTGTGGCCGTGGATGACATACGCTTCCAGATCCACCTGTTTCCCGTCCACATAGAAGGTTTGGGTGCTTGGGGCTGCAGTGAGGGCAGCCACCCCCGCCGATGCTGGCCCTGCCAGGGCCGCACCGGCCAAGGCACCTGCCAATACTGCTGGAATAAGCTGTTTCCTTTTCATACGGTTGACCTCCTTCTTTCCTCTGCTGTCCTTGTGTTCCTTACAGCAACAACATACCGGAAATCTGGGGAAAAGTCTATAGCAAAGGGGGTTCCCGGTGGAGAAAATGAGCCCGCAAAACAAAGCAGGTTACACAACCTCCACCGCCTGCACCTGCCAGCGGTAGGCCCTCTGATTACGCACACAGGTGTAGAGAGTGAGCATGTTCTCGGTGGAAGGGGCGGTGCCGCTGGTATCCGTCTCCTTGACCTTCTGCACACTGGTGACCTCATAGGTGCGGGCGCCCAGCTTGGTGGTCCAGGTGATGGTATCTCCCCGTTCCAGGGTGTGGAGATCCCCAAAGTCATCCCGTACCCCCCGGTTGTGCCCGGCGATGGCGCAGTTTCCATCCCAGATGCTGGTGCCTTTGAAATGTCCCGCGCCCTTCATGAGCGTGGAGCTGTCTGTACCCTCATAGACCCGCACGCTCAGGCCGATGGCGGGGATTCTCAATGTCCCCAGGTATCCGCTGGAATAGTAGAGATCCGAGGTCACCGGGGTATAGCCGAGGGAGGTGGTCTGCTCCTCCTCGGTAGCCGGAGTAGAGCTGTTGGTATCTACAGAGGGCGGGAACACGATGGGTGTCCCGCTGCCGTTGACGGTGCCCACTGCCATGCCCTCCGGGGCCAGGTTGGGGGTAAGCCAGGTTCCGGTGTTCAGGGTATCCGCACTGGCGCTGCCGAAACCCGGCGGGATGAGGGCGGCATTCTTGCTGATGTCCTCATTTTTCAGGGCCCCGACATCTGCCGTATGTACCACCTCCACCGAGGTGGGCTTGCCGTAGTCCGGCCCCTCCGGCGCGTCAATGGCGTAATCTAAAGCACCCGCCGGGGTGGCCAGGGCCGCCGCCAGGCAGCCAGCCAGGCACAGGGTGGTCAGCTTCTTCATTCCGTATCCTCCTCCTTGGATTCCCGACGCCGTTTGACAAACAGGCAGGCGCCGATCACGCCGCCCACAGCAAAGACCACGCCCAGCGGGAGTAGGATGGCCGCCCAGTTGAACTGGGCCAGGCCGTCCCCAGGCTTCTCCATGGGTGCGGCGGGTTCCAGCGGTTCCCCCTCAAAAATTGCAACGTAACGCACCCGGTTCAGGGCGATGCGGCTGACGGTACCGGTGTAGTCTGCCGTGACGGTATATCCGGTGACATAGCTGCTGGTGGCGGTGCCGGTATAGGTGGCCACGGCGGTGTAGCGGTCTCCAATGGCGTAGCCGGACATGCCGGTGGTGTTGTCCGTCCGCCAGTCAATGTTCTGGAGGGTGAGGGTACGCCCGTCCTCCTCTATGCTCTTGGGGATGCTGGCGGTATCCTGGCTTGCCAGGTTGGGGTAGGAACGGGTGGCGGACACCTGCCGGGTGGAGCTACCGTAGCCCGCCGCCTCCACCTGGACAGTGTCTAGCTGGAGGGACAGGGTGCCGGACAGGCCGTCCTCCGTGACGAACTCCTTCTCCTGGGGCAGCAGGGCCAGGACGGATTCCATATCCTTGCTTTTACTCTCCAACGATACCGTCTCCGTGTGCGGACGGCTCTCATGCTCCGGCAGCTCCTGCTGGAGCAGGTCCGTCAGGGTGTAGTGGAAGCCATCCTGCTCAAAGTCCGACCGGGGGATACCGGCAGGGTCCTGTTCCGGGGAGAGGTCATAGACCTTGCGGATCTCCGTGCCGTCCTCACTGCGTGTGACGGAGGTCGGGTAACAGACCTGCACCTCGGGCACTTCGGGGAAGGGCTCCGCCGCCAGGGCGGTGGGGAGCAGCGCCGCGGCTATCAACAGGCCGACGGCGCATCTCAGAATGGTGTGTTTCACGATGGGGTTCCTCCTTCACATTTTGTCATATTTTGCTCCAGCCGCTCCAGGGTGCGCCGGGCCAGGAGGCGGAACTCCCAGGGCTCCAGCTCCAGGGGGCGGTAGTCGCCTTTGTCCGTGATGCCGTCCGCCCGCACCTTGAGCACCAAGGGCTGGACGGCGGCAGGTTCCTTGAGCACCGTGGGGGCCAGCCAGCCCTTCCCGGCCAGATACACCCACCGGAGGGCGGAGGCAGGATTACCGGGGACGTCGGGCCAGAGGTATTTCCCCGCCAGCTTCTTGCGGCGCTGCTTCTTGTTGACGGGGATGGGTGCCAGGATCTTGCCCTCAATTTGGTAGCGAAGGCCAAGCTCCTCTACACAGGCGCGGATAGCCTGTCTTGCCTCCGTCGTGTCTGCCCAGGTGGGCAGCGGCTCTCCCAGCTCCGAAGCCAGCACATCCTCCCCCTCCGGGTCGTCCGGGAAGAGGGGCACGTTCTTCACCAGCTCCAGTACGTGAAATCCGTCCGTCAGGCCCAGCACCTTCCGCTTGGTAATGGGGATGCCCCGGTAGTGCACTAGGGCCTCCTCCAGCTCCTGGGCCTGCCAGATGGTCCAGCCTTTCTGTAGGAAGCCGCCCCGGCCCAGCCGCAGGTCGTCCATGGTGTAGTAATGCAGGTTCATTGGGCGGTCTCCTCCCGGGCCAGCAGGGCGCCCAGCCCGAACAAATCCACGCCGCAGTGCTCCAGCATGTCCAGGAACCCCGCGTCATAGGTTCGGAATGCCTCGGACGCCCTTTTGCACGGCATGCCGCTGGCCGTCCGGCTGTCCAGGGCCAGACGGACAACCATGCCGACGTTCAGACCGTGGAGCAGCCGGATAGACTTCAGCCGTTCTCTCATTGTGGGCGCCTGCCGGGTAAGTACGATGCAGCCGTGCTCTGTATGCAGGGCCAGCCGCTCCGCGTCCTCCAGTCCGGAGAGCTGGAGGGCGGCCCGGGGGATGGCCAGGGTCTTCTTGCTTGTGTCATGGCAGATGGTAAATTTCATCTTCTGTTTTCACCTCGTATTCTTAGTCCTGCGGCCAGTCCCACACCCGGGGCAGCCGCCCGGTGGGGACGGACAGGATCCGCAGCTCCGGCCGGTCACTGGACTCCAGTCCGGGGTTATCCAGCAGGGAGAGCTGGCGGTTGAGCATAGGGCCGGGGTCAAAGTTGGTCATGAGCAGCTCGTGGTACCTGGCGTCCTCCTGCCGGGCCATGGGGTTGGGGCGGTCAAAGCCCACAATGTAAAAGTCCGGGGCGAAGAGGTCCAGAATGTCCGGATGGCTGTTATAGGACAGAACGATGTGGCTGTCCCGCGCCGCCGGGGTGCACAGGCAGTCGTGGAGCCGGACGTGGTCCCGGAGGTCGAAGGAGGGGGCATACATCCTCTCCGCCTCCAGATAGGGCGGGTCCGCGTAGATCACCGCGCCGGGCCGGGCGTACTGCCGGACTACGTCGCAGCAGTCCTTGTTCTCCACCACCACGCCCTGGAGTGCGTCTGAGGCATGTCGGAGCAGGCCGAGGAAGCGGCGCAGCTCCACGCTGCGCCCGCCGAAGCTGTTTCCGGTGGCACTGTAGCTGTACCGGATGCTCAGATAATAGGCCGCAGCCCGCTGTACGTCCGGCAGGTTGGCCCGGCCCACCAGGAGCTTCTTCACCTCCTGCCTGTCCATGGGCGGGAGGTAGTCCTCTGTGATCTGGAGCTCCTCCTCCAGGTAGTCCATGGGGTCATACTCGTGGTTGAGGAAGCGGAGCACCACCTCGAAGTCCGCCCGGGCGTGGAGGGGCAGGAAGTCCAGCTCCCTGAGCAGCGCCAGGGGCCGGTCCCGGGCACAGCGGAACAGGTTGGCCAGATCCGCGTCGATGTCGTTGTACACCCGCAGGGGTGCGTACCCGGCGCCCAGGCCCAGGGTCACCGCGCCGCTGCCGCCGCAGACCTCCAGCAGACGGGGCGCCCTCCTGGGGAGCAGCTGGAAGATATAGGGGAGCAGGAACAGCTTCCCGCCTACCCAAGGAAAGAAGGGTTTAGCGATCCGGCCCACCTCCCCCGGGTAGGCGGAAGGCCCCCGTGGCCCTCTCCAAGCTGCGGATGGCCTTCTCCACGCCGTCCCGCATTCGCCGGAGATGCCCGATTGTGGCAATCACCTCCCAGGCGTTGGCGGGGTAGAAGTAGCCGGTGCGGTCGCTGCAGATAGGCGCCCCGTCCACCCGCAGGTTATGGACCAGCTTCCGCAGCTCTGCCTCATGGATGCGGAACCTCTTTTTCAGCTGTTTGCCGCTGATGGCGTTTTCCCGGCCGGGGCAGTAACGCTGCAGATACTCCAGGAGCTCCTTTTCTTTTGCTTTCATGACGTCCTCCTCTGGGCTGTCCTCCCGAAAAAGGGCACAAAAAACAGGGGCCGCTGTCCCCTTCGGGAAAACGGCCCCTGTTTCGTGTTGATATAGATTTGATCTGGGGTTACATCTGCTGCATCTGCATAGGCGCCCGAATCTGAGCATGCGGGCCGAGAATGTAAGCCCTGCCGTCCGCTGTCTGGATATAGCCCTTGTTCCGCAGCAAATCCAGCCCGTACCGTTCCAGGTTGAAGCAGCCGGCAACTGCTGGGTCCAGCGTACTCCCTGCCGACCGCAACTCCGCTTTCGCAACGTCCTGAAGCTGGTCTGTATATACCACATGGTAGCGGTTCAGGTGCTGGGCAATCTCCAGGGCGGCGGGCAGGGTGGTGCAGCCCTCATGCTCCAGGGCCCAGAGGTAGGTCTGGAGGAAATCTTTCTGCCCCTGGTTCTGTTCCTGGAGAATGAACCCCAGGTTCTGGCCGTCGTAGATCAGATCCTCCAGCCGGCCGGCATAGGCGTCCTCCAGCCCGGTGATGCCCGGCAGGCTGCACCGGGCTTCCAGCAGGGTGCACCCCCGGATGGTCTGTACGCCCAGAGCGTCTAGGGCCAGCCGGATCTCCCCCGGCCTCACGTCCATGATGTCGTTGTAGTCCGGCAGGGCCAGCCACACCCCCTCCGGCACCGCGGAGGAGGCCAGCTTCAGCCGCAGGCTCCAGCTGTAGTCCGGCTCCGGCAGGGCGATGCCGTCGTATACTTCTGGCTGCTCCCGCTCCGGGTATACCACATAGCAGCCTCCCACGAACAGGCCGGGGTGGAAATCTGCGCAGGTACGGCCCAGCTCCTCCAGGTTGACGTACTCCCGCAGCTCCAAAAGCCTTGTATCATTCTCCTCCAGGTAGTACAGGCCCAAATCCTTATAACTCTGGATACCGCCCACTACTTCGTATTCGTCCAGGCCTGCCAGCAGGTTGACCATCTCCTTGGCGTCGGCGGGGGCGCCCCGCTGGAGGGCCGCCTCTATGGCAAACTCTTCCCGCACGGTCATCACTCCCAACCGCTCCCGCAGCCATGCCTGCTCCTCCGGCCTGCCGGGAAGGTTTATCAGTCCTTCTCTGTCCATATCATCATCCCCCCATCTCCATGCCGCCCAGCTTTGGCTGGGGCGGCAGCGGGTTTTGCACCGGCCGGCCATCCACCCGGGTTAGCAGACCGTAGTCTGTCAGCTCGCCCCCGTATCGCTGGATCAGCGCCTCGCCGTAGCCGTAGAGGTTCAGGTACCGGCATAGCAGGTCGGCATTCTCCTCCCCCATGGAGCGGCGCAGCTCCCCGCGGGCCACGTCCTCGGGTGAGGCGGCAGCCCAATTCAGATTGTAGGCGTCCAGCCGCTCTGTCAGGGCCATGGCATCCTCCAGGCTGGTGGGAGGCGACGCCTCCAGTACCGCCTTGTACTTGATCAGCTTCAGCGGCTCCCGGTCCTCCAGCACGGTCAGCCGGATGGCCAGGCAGTTCAGGGTGTCCAGCTGCTCTGGGGTCGCCCACGCCGCCGGGAGCTGGGGCACCCGGCTGTGGAAGGCGGTGACGGTGCAGTTGGAGATGCCCACAGCATCCATCTGGTCACGCACCTCCACCAGCTCCTGTCCGGCGGGGAGGGTGAGCTCCGCCCGTTCCTCCCCGAGCTGGAGCTCCAGCCGAAAGAAGCTAGTCGGGGCCTCCGGCGCGCTGCGGGGTTCCTGGCCCTCTGCGGGCTTCCAGTTCCCATCCGGTACCACATACCCCTGCCTGGTGAAGACCCCGCCCTCTGTCTGACGGATCCGGCGGCCCAGGAGCTGGAAGTCCAACAGTTCAAACACCTTGTCCGGCACATCCTTCACCGCAGGGATGGACCCGTTTGCCGCGTAAACCCGGCCCAACGAGGCGTCGTCCGTGGCCTCGGGCACCACCTGGCAGTGCTCCGCCTGTTCCGCCAATGCGGCAAACGTGCGCAAAGGGATGATACCGCTCCGGCTGCTTTCCAGCCTGACCAGCCCCTCGAAGGCAGTGCGCTGCTGTTCACTTAGGCTGACCAGCCGCTCCGCCAGGGCATTGAGCGCGGGGAAGCCCTCGCCAGATTGCAGGCCAGGGAACAGGACGGGGAATTCCCCATAGTCCTCTATCTCCCATTCCACTCTGGTGTCCGGTGCGGGCCGCAGCCGTTCCCAAGCATCCAAGATTGTATACGGGTCTGCTGGAAGCTCCAGTGTCACATAAGTATCCTTGTCCGGATTACACAGGGATACTGTAAAGGCCTTATCCACGGCTCATACCCCCCATCGTCATCGTCGTTCCGTGCTTCATATCCCTCGCCTCGCCCTGCGGGCAATGCTCACTCATTTCGCCGGAACTCCTCTCCCCACCGAACCCGCTGCGCTGGGCTTCGGCGGGGGCCCCGTTATCGTGGGATTCCTGGGCCTGCGTCTGCCCGAACCACTCCTGCTCCGTCTGAATCTCCCAGTTCTCACACTGCCACAGGTGGGCGAACAGCTCCCGGCCGCCCGCATCAATGGGGCGTTGCTCAAACCCCTCTCCAAAGCCGTCACTGGCCTGTCCGGCAGCCATCTCCTTCAGCGTGGTCAATTCCTCCTCTGTAAGAGAGCCCGATACCAGGCATTCCGCCACTCCCCACAGTCTGCCGTCTCTGGCCTCCGCGGTAAAACGGCAGAACAGCACCTTGCGGTTTACGCCATCCTCCCTGTCATAGTAGTGCATGAGGCCGCGTGCCTCCTCCTCCGGCAGTTCTGCCCGGTGGAGCGCCCCGGCAATTGCATCTGCATAGCCGGCCGCTTCCTGGCTGTCCAGGAACCGTTCTCTCTCGTCCCAGTTCCCCCAGCCATCCGGCTCATAAAAGCCGACCGTCATTGGCATGTACAGCTTGAGCAGACTTGGTTCCGGCGGGTGGACAGAGAACATCTCCTCCCCAAGGGTCAGGATACGTTCACCTCCATCGCTCTGCCGGGCATGGAACCGGCCCTCGTCATCGATGTGCTCCAGAGTACCAGCCTCCTTCAACGTGTTTCTGGGATCATCCAGCTCCCATGTTTGGATCCGGCTGCCCGCGGGGAACTGGCCCCGCAGGAACTCCAGCCACTCCTTTGATACATCCTGCATAATGATCTGCCTCCCTTCATTTTGCCGCAAGCGTCATTCGGATAGAAAAGGCCGGCTTCCAAAGCGGAAGCCGGCCTTCAACGGGGTCCCTGTGCATGCTCTGTTCCCTCTGATAGTTCATAGTTCTTTCCCGTCCTTTTTTCTGGTAAGCACACAAGATACCACAGTGTGCCCGTAATATCCAGCAGTTTTTCACATCTGCTGGATGGCCGCCTGACTTTGGCTTCGCTCCAGCCACAGGGGATGATAAGCTATCTCTGTGATGCCCAGGTCTGCATTGCAGGTGATATGTGCAGCCACGGCAGGGCAGGCCGGCGAGAGCTGGAACAACGCCTTGGTGAGCTCTGAGCCCAGGCCGTCCAGGATACAGCGGGGCCCGCCGGGCTTTTCGGCAAACTCCGGTTGATCCATGGTGAGGCGGGCCATGGCCTGGGTGGCGGATATGCCTGTTTCCCGGCCGTATGTGATGGCCCGCTTCAAGGCATGCTGCGGATTGAACCGCCCAAAGTCCATGGTGTAAAACCGCTGCTCCTGCCCGGACTCCGCAATGGTGCAGGTTGCAATCCGGCTGAGCTCCTCCGGCCGCTCCGGGC
>NZ_JH417839.1:13908-26842 GCF_000239295.1 Flavonifractor plautii ATCC 29863 | reverse complement strand
TTGCCCCGCAGGGGCAAGAGAGGCCGCCCTGGGGTGTCGGCCCCTACAGCGGGACGTCTTTGGGAGCTGTAATGTAGGGGCGGGGCTTGTCCCCGCCCGCCGGAACCGCCCACGCTTCAGTTGATTTTCAGGAGGAATTGACTTGATCAACACCAACGAAATTTTGGATACCATACATATGATCGACCAGCAGCATCTGGACGTGCGTACCATTACCATGGGCATCTCCCTGCTGGACTGCGCCGATCCCGATCCAAAGGCCGCCTGTCAGAAGATCTATGACAAGATCACCCGCCGGGCCGAGCACCTGGTGGCCACCGGCGAGGCCATTGAGCGGGAGTTCGGCATCCCCATCGTCAACAAACGCATCTCCGTCACCCCCATGGCTCTTGTGGCCGGGGCGTCGGAGACGGGCAGCTACGTCCCCTTCGCCGTGGCCATGGACAACGCCGCCAAGTCCACCGGGGTCAACTTCATCGGCGGCTTCTCCGCCCTGGTGCAGAAGGGGGCCACCCAGGCCGACAAGAAGCTCATCGCCTCTATCCCCGAGGCGCTGGCCATCACCGACTTTGTCTGCTCCTCCGTCAACGTTGGCTCCACCCGGGCGGGGATCAACATGGACGCGGTGGCCGAGATGGGCCGCATCATCAAGGACACCGCCGAGCGCACCGCCGACCGGGGCGGCTTTGGCTGCGCCAAGCTGGTGGTATTCTGCAATGCGGTGGAGGATAACCCCTTCATGGCGGGCGCCTTCCACGGCGTGGGGGAGCCGGACTGCATCATCAATGTGGGCGTGTCCGGCCCCGGCGTGGTGCACCACGCCCTCAAGGACGTGAAGGGCCAGCCCTTCGACGTGGTGGCCGAGACCATCAAGAAGACCGCCTTCCGGGTGACCCGAATGGGCCAGCTGGTGGCCCAGGAGGCCAGCCGCCGGCTGGGCGTGCCCTTTGGCATCGTGGATCTCTCCCTGGCCCCCACCCCCGCCATCGGCGACAGCGTGGCCCGCATTCTGGAGGAGATGGGCCTGGAGACCTGCGGTACCCACGGCACCACCGCCGCCCTGGCCCTGCTCAACGACGCAGTGAAGAAAGGGGGCGTCATGGCCTCCTCCCACGTGGGCGGCCTGTCCGGCGCCTTCATCCCCGTCAGCGAGGACGAGGGCATGATCGCCGCCGCCCGCTCGGGCGCCCTCCACCTGGATAAGCTGGAGGCCATGACCTGCGTGTGCTCCGTGGGCCTGGACATGATCGCCGTCCCCGGCGACACCACCGCCGCCACCCTCTCCGCCATCATCGCCGACGAGGCCGCCATCGGCATGGTCAACTCCAAGACCACCGCCGTCCGCCTCATCCCCGCCCCCGGCAAGGTGGTGGGGGATACGGTGGAATTCGGCGGCCTGCTGGGCTCCGCCCCCGTCATGCCCGTCCACGCCGAGAGCAGTGACGCCTTTGTGGCCCGCGGCGGACGTATTCCGGCCCCCATGCAGAGTCTCAAGAACTGACGCGGCCGCCCAATCCCCGTTGTCCTTCTCCGCGCCCGGCCTGTGCCGGGCGCATTTTTTTGCTTCAAAATTTCCAAAATCCCCCTAGGAAAGCGGCCTGCTTTGGTGTATACTGGGAGCCAGGACAAGCCTTATTTTGAGGAGGGTCAATTTATGTTAGAGCTGAATACTTCCAACTGCACCCCGTTTCTGCCCGAGGACTGGCTGACCAGCCGGCTGGACGCGCTGGAGAGCGCCCGCGTCAAGCTGGAGGAGGGCAGCGGCCTGGGCGGCGCGTATACCGGCTGGGTTCACCTGCCCCGGGACTACGACAAGGAGGAGTTTGCCCGCATCCAGGCGGCGGCGGAGCGCATCCGCAGCGACTCCCAGGCCCTGGTGGTCATCGGCATCGGCGGCTCCTATCTGGGCGCCCGCGCGGTGGTGGAGCTGCTCCACTCCCCCAATTTCAACCTGACCCACAAGGGCGGGCCCGACATCTACTTTGCCGGCAACGGCCTCTCCTCCGACGCCATGCTGGAGGTCATCGAGCTGGTGAAGGACAAGGACTTCTCCATCAATGTCATCTCCAAGTCGGGCACTACCACCGAGCCGGCAGTAGCCTTCCGCATCTTCAAGGCCCTGCTGGAGGAGAAGTACGGCAAGGAGGGGGCCCGCAGGCGCATCTACGCCACCACCGACGCCCACAAGGGGGCCTTGAAGGGCCTGGCCGACGCGGAGGGCTATGAGGAGTTTGTGGTGCCCGACGCGGTGGGCGGCCGCTATTCCGTCCTCACCGCCGTGGGCCTGTTGCCCATCGCCTGCGCCGGGGTGGATATCGCCGCCCTGATGGAGGGCGCCGCCCAGGCCATGGAGGCCCTGGCCGCCCCCGGTGCGGACAACCCGGCCTGGCAGTACGCCGCCGCCCGCCACGCCCTGTATACCCAGGGCAAGAAGGTGGAAATCCTGGTGGGGTACGAGCCCTCCTTCCGCTTCTTTGGCGAGTGGTGGAAACAGCTCTTCGGCGAGACCGAGGGCAAGGACGGCAAGGCCCTCTTCCCCGCCAGCGTGGAGTTCACCGCCGATCTGCACTCCATGGGCCAGTACATCCAGCAGGGTGAGCGCCTGATGCTGGAGACGGTGGTGCGCTTCGCCCGCAGCCGCGGCAGCGTCACCATTCCACACGACCCGGACAATGTGGACGGGCTCAACTTCCTAGCGGGCAAGGATCTCTCCTTTGTGGCCGAACAGGCCATGCGGGGCACCCTGCTGGCCCACGTGGACGGCGGCGTGCCCAACCTGGTGGTCACCGCCCCGGCCCGGGACGCGCAGAGCGTGGGCTGGCTGATCTACTTCTTCGAGTACGCCTGCGGCCTGTCTGGCTATCTGCTGGAGATCAATCCCTTCGACCAGCCCGGCGTGGAAGCGTATAAGAACAACATGTACGCCCTCCTGGGCAAGCCCGGTTATGAGGACCGCAAGGCGGAGCTGGAGGCACGCCTGTAAGAACCCCCGTTAATTTTTGGTGAACTTCCGCAAATCAGTTGCAATCGGGCCGCAAAAATGGTAACATAATTGCACAAGGCCGGAGATACGCTCCGGCGGACAATGAAGGAGTGATAACTATGGTGAGAGTGATCATGGGTGTCAAGGGCACCGGCAAGACCAAGCAGATGATCGAGCTCATTAATTCCGCTGTCCACAGCGAGAACGGCAATGTGGTCTGCATCGAGCGGGGCCCCAAGCTGACCTATGACATTCATTATAAGATCCGTCTGGTGGAGGCCAGCCATTACGATATTAAGAGCTATGACTTCCTGAAGGGCTTTATCAGCGGCCTGTACGCGGGCAACTACGACATCACCCATGTCTTTATCGACAGCCTGACCAAGATTGTGGCCTCCGAGGCCACCGACCATGCGGTGGAGGAGTTCCTGGACTGGCTGAACAGCTTCTCCGAGAAGAACAATATTAAGTTCACCGTCACCATCAGCGCCGATGCCTCCCTGGCCACCGACGGCGTCAAGAAATACTTCTGATACGTGCCCTTTCAGCGGGCCCTGCCGCCGGCAGGGCCCGCTGCCTCGTTCCTCCCTCCTTCCGGCGTCAAATCGCTTGTACATCCGGCATACCGCCGCAGAACTTTGGATAATATACCGATTGCGTGGGATTACCGCCCATGATATACTCTTTGGCGAAATAAAGGAGGTGTGAATCATGATGATTGAAATGCAGTTTAACTCCATTGCCCAGCTCCAGCGGCTTCAGGAGATCGCCAGTTCCTGTGACGACGAGATCTTCCTGCACTCCTTGGACGACAGCGTCCGCGTGGATGCCAAGTCCTTCATCGGCCTGTTCACCCTGGACTTCACTCAGCCCGTCAAGGTGGTCACCGATTCCGACTATTTGGCCCGCAAGGTGGAGCATCTCAAGCATAAGATGGAGAAATAAAAACAGGCGTTGGCCGCTGGCCGACGCCTGTTTTGCTATGCAAAAGCATAGCAAAATTGGCCATGTGCCGCTTACAGCGGGACGGCCCATATGCGCAGAAACTTCATGCGCCTAAGCCTTTGCATAATTTCGTGGTGCGCCCTGTGCGCATAAAGTTTTATTTCCTGATCCAGTCCGGGTGCGTTCATGCCTCCCGGCGGCGCAGGAGCGCCCGGAGCGCACAGAGCGCCGCGGCCGCTACCAGGGCCAGCCACAGGAGCAGGAGGACGTTCTCATTGAAGTACCAGTTCTCCGCCCATCGGGTGAAATCCGGCCGGAACCAGAAGCCGTGGAGCCGCTCCACCGTCCCGCCGCCCAGCCGCACCAGCCGGTCGATCACCGGGTTGACCAGGGGGAGGAACACGCAGGCCGCCCCCAGGCAGGCCGTCCCCTTCCACCAGCGGCTGATGGGGGCGTACCGGCAGATGAGCACCCAGGCCCAGGGCAGGGTCAGGCCGAAGAGAACCGCCGGCAGGGTAGGAATGGGGAACCAATCTGCGCCGTCATAGGCACAACTGACCCAGAGCAGGGCGCACAGCAGCAGGGTCTCCGTCCCCAGGTAGAGCACAGCCTTGTGCTCCCCCAGGGGGCGGGGCAGCTCCCGCAGGGCGCCGGGCAGGAAGGCCGCCCCCAGCCCCAGCAGCACCCCCGCCGAGGCCAGCAGGAACCAGTCTCCCCCGCTGAACAGGCAGGCGGCCAGCAGCAGCAGCTCCAGGGAGAGGGTGAAGCCCCCCAGCGTGATGACGCCCCGGTACTGCTTCACCAGGATGGGCAGGAGGGTGAGGCTGGCCCCCACCAGTTCCCCGGTGAGTACCAGCCAGAACCAGTCCAGGGTATGCCCCACCGCCAGATTGCAGATGAGGCAGATCAGGGCGGTGCCGCCGTAGAGGATGTACTGAATCCAGCGCAGGCGGCGCAGCAGGGACAGGTATTTTTTCGCCAGGGTCTCGGCGGTGCGGGCCTCCACGTCCTCGCTGGCGGTGAGCAGCTCGTGCTCCGACACCTGTAAAATGGCGCAGATATCCCGGATCAGGGTGATGTCCGGGTAGGACATGCCCCTCTCCCACTTGCTGACCGCCGACTCAGTGACGAAGAGCCTGTCGGCGAATTCCCGCTGGGTGAGCCCCAGCTCCTTCCGGCGGCGGCAGATATACGCGCCGAAGGTCTTCTTGTTTTCCATGTTGAACCATCCTTTGCGGCAGAGTCTTGTCTTGCAGGGCCGCCCTCACCATACGGCAACGGGGGCAAAATTGCAAGGCTTTGGGCCGATTTCCCCGCTCGACCGTTAGGAAAGTCCTTGTTTTGCAAGGGTTTCCCGCCAGTCCAGCCGCAAAGGCTTGCCGGCCGGCCGCCGGTGTGGTATGGTAACAGGCGTCTTGCAGGGTACGCCAAAAAAGGATGTCTGTCCGGTGAAATACCTGCGCGTACTGCTCACCAAATACCCCGGCCGCTTCTCCCGCCTGCTGGCCCTGCTCAGCGGGCGGGGGTTCACCCACGCCTCCATCGGCCTGGAGGGCGACGGACGGTTTTACAGCTTCTCCTTCCGCGGCTTCACGGAGGAGACCCCCGACAAGCTCCGCCGCCGCGGCGTCACCGCCGGCCGCTGCTACCGGATCCCGGTGACCGACGGGGCCTACCGGCTGGCGGAGGCCCGTCTGCGGGCCATGTCCGCCCGCCGGGCGGACTACCGCTACAGCTATATCGGGGTGGCGCTCTGCCTGCTGCGCCTCCCCTTCCACTGGAAAAACCGCTATTTCTGCTCCCAGTTTGTGGCGGAGCTTCTCTCCGCCTCCGGGGCCGTCCCTCTGCGGAAGGCCCCCTCGCTCTACCTGCCCAACCATTTTCCGGCGGAGCTGGACGGAATGTGCCAGGTAATCCCCAGTCCGGTCTGAGGCCTACCGCCCGTCGGGCAGGGGCACCCGCCGGTGCTCCACCGGCCCCCAGGCGGGCAGGGGCAGGCCCTGCATGGCCCCGAACACCCGGCTCTTGAGGCCGGGATACTGCTTGTCCAGGGACTTGATCAGCTCCTTGACCTCCTGGCGCTTGGTATTGCCGTCCGCCGGGCAGGGGTTGAACACCACGGGCAGATGGTTGCGCTCGGCGGCGTTGCGGAGCATCCCCTCCCCACAGTAGAGCAGGGGGCGGATTTGGGTGATGCCGGTGCGGTCTAAATAGGTCACGGGCTGGAAGCAGGACAGCCGCCCCTCATAAAACAGGGAGAGGAAGAAGGTCTCCACCGCGTCGTCAAAGTGGTGGCCCAGGGCGATCTTGGTGACGCCGTGCTCCCTCAGGGCGTTGTGGAGGGCGCCCCGGCGCATCTTGGCGCACATGGAGCAGGGGTTCTTCTCCTTGCGCAGATCAAAGATGATGTGGTGGATTTCGCTGTGGAGCAGCGTGAAGGGCACGTCCAGCTCCCGGCACAGGGCCTCCACCCCGGTGAAGTCCATCCCCTCTCCCCCGTCCACATGGCCCATATCCAGGGTGTAGGCCTCCACGGTAAAGGGCTTGGGGTAGAACTCCCGCAGCCTGGCCAGGGCCACCAGCAGGGTCAGGGAGTCCTTGCCCCCGGACACCCCCACCGCCACCCGGTCCCCGGCCTGGATCATGTCGTAGTCCTCCACACAGCGGCGGACATAGCTCAAAATCTTGTTCATAGGCACCTCAAAAATTAAAAATCGAAACGGAGCATTCAAGAGTATTTGCGAGATTTCGCGCGCTTGAGCGAGCATTCTTATTTCTAAATTAAAATTTTCAAAAAACGTGTTGACACCTTGGAACCACCGTATTATAATACAAAACGCTCCGGTCGTCCAGATTGGGGTTCTTATTCTGTTGAGACATTTTTGATCATAGAACGCAAAATTGGAGGTTTCACCATGTCCACTTTTATGGCCAACAAGGGGAACATCGTCCGCAAGTGGTATATCCTCGATGCGGCGGGCAAGCCCCTGGGCAAGACTGCCGCCGCTGCGGCCACCCTGCTGCGCGGCAAGCACAAGCCTGAGTTCACCCCCCACGCCGACTGCGGCGACTTCGTCGTGATCGTCAACGCCGAGAAGGCTGTTCTGACCGGCAAGAAGCTGGAGCAGAAGTACTACCGCCGCCACTCCGGCTGGATCGGCGGCCTCAAGGAGACCAAGTACCGCCTGCTGATGCAGCAGAAGCCCGAGCTGGCCATGCAGCTGGCCGTCCGCGGCATGCTGCCCCGCAACATCATCACCAAGGATTCTCTGTCCCGCCTGCACATCTACCGCGGCGCCGAGCATCCCCACACCGCCCAGAAGCCCGAAACCTGGGCCGCCATCTAAGCAGGAGGTACAAAGGAATGTATAAGAGCAAGAAGCCTTATCTGTATGGCACCGGCCGCCGCAAGTCCTCCGTGGCCCGGGTGCATCTGTTCCCCAACGGCACCGGCGCGATCACCATCAACGGCCGCGACATCGACGATTACTTCGGCCTGGAGACCCTGAAGCTGCTGGTTCGCCAGCCCCTGGCCACTACCGACACCCTGGGCAAGGTGGACATCGTTGCCACCGTCACCGGCGGCGGCGTGACCGGCCAGGCCGGCGCCATCCGCCACGGTGTGGCCCGCGCTCTGTTGCAGGTCAACCCCGAGTTCCGCGCCGCCCTCAAGGCCGCCGGTTTCCTCACCCGCGATCCTCGCATGAAGGAGCGTAAGAAGTACGGCCTGAAGGCCGCCCGCCGCGCTCCCCAGTTCTCCAAGCGCTAATTTTTCGCCTGACCTTTTAAAATGCCGCCCATATGGGCGGCATTTTACTTGCGCTTTCAGGGCTCTGCGGCGGTATGGGCGCCGCTTGCTTCTGCGGGTATGGGCGGATGACTCCGGCTCGGATATTGCAGGAAGGAGAGCCTGCGGCACAGAAATCGGGAGATTCCTCCCACAGTCAGGGCACAAACTATTGTCCCCTCCCGCAGGCCGCAGATGGCCCCCAGGCTGAGATAGGAGAGCAGGGCGGCTGCCGACACCATAGCCAGATCATAGCCGGTCTTGGTCTTCCCAAAATCCCAGCCGAATACCTGGCTGGCGGTTCGGACAAACCCCTCACATGGCAGGATCAGCACATTGGGAAGCACCTCCAGCGCAACCCCCAGCCCCAGGGAGAGACAGCCCAGCAGGAGCACCACCCACCTGGCCCCATAGGACTCCGGCACCAGCGGGGCCAACAGCTCTGTCCACAGGTCGATGCAGACCGAGAAGAGGAGCGTGGCCGGAATCTGGAGGAGCTGTATGGACTGAAACCTGTGCCGGAGCAACAGCACCTGGCCGACCAGCATGGTGCAGTTCACCAGGAAGGTAAACACCCCCAGCGAGAGCCCTGGAAAGACAAACGTGAGGACATAGGAGAGGCTGGACACCGCCGAGGTGCCCATACCGGCTAAGGTAATCAGGGCGATTCCCAGGGCGGCGCAGAGAACTCCGCAGAAGAACAGAATATAGCGGCGCAGCAGGCTGGGCTGTCTCATAAGCCTACCCCTCCTTTTATAAAAAATATTTTTTAGATATAATAATATTTTAGCATTTTTAAAAATTACGTTCAATTGTCGGCCTGCCCAAAAAACCACCCCCATTTTTGACATCCGGCGCCGCTGATACAAATGTTCTTTGACATGCCTTATACAATCCGCTATGCAGTGTAGAGACCGTGTAAAGAAACGCCCGACCTCCGGTATCCAAAGGGTTTTCCACATTATCCACATGGTTATCCACATCTGTTAACACCCTGTGGATAACGCCAATATGCAAAATTCAGTTGACATAAGACAAGTCAAGCAAAAAATCCACGGCGGATTCTACAAACTTTTTTGTTCTCCGTTTTTCTTCCAATTGTGGTACAATAACGTCAGGTGTCCTGAACATATCATGAGCCGCCGCTCAATCACGAGGTGAAAGCATGTCCGAACCCATTGCCGCCATTGCCACACCCCCGGTTCCCAGCGCCATTGGCATCGTCCGCGTCAGCGGAGAGGGCGCTATCGAGGCCGCGTCCGCCGTGTTCCGCGCCGCCAGCGGGCGTCCCCTGGCCGCCTGTGAGAGTCGCAGGCTGGTCTACGGCACCCTGCTGGGCCCCGACGGTGCCCCCATCGACCAGGTGCTGGCCACGCTCTCCCGTGCCCCCCACAGCTACACCGGCGAGGACACGGCGGAGCTGCAGTGCCACGGCTCTCCCGCAGTGCTGGCTATGGCGCTGGAGGCCCTGTTTGCCCAGGGCGTCCGGCAGGCCGGGCCGGGGGAGTTCACCAAGCGGGCCTTCCTCAACGGAAAACTGGATCTGACCCAGGCGGAGGCGGTGGCGGATCTCCTCGAGGCGGAGACCCCCGCCGCCGTGCGGCAGGCTGCCGGGCAGCTCTCCGGCGCGCTGAGCCGCCGGGTGGCCGCCCTCTACGACGGTCTGGTGGATCTCATGGCCCACTTTCACGCCGTGCTGGACTATCCGGACGAGGACATCGACCCCTTCCGGGCCGACACCATCCGGGAGAGCCTGGACGCCGCCCGTACGGGCCTGGACGCCCTTCTGCGCACCTATGACCGGGGACGGTATATCGCCGGTGGCGTGCCCTGCGTGCTGATAGGACGGCCCAACGCGGGCAAGTCCTCCCTGCTCAACGCCCTGGTGGGCTATGACCGGGCCATTGTCACCGACGTACCCGGCACCACCCGGGACACGGTGGAGGCCCGGTGCCGGCTGGGCGGCGTTGTGCTGCGGCTCATCGACACCGCCGGCCTGCGGGAGACCGACGACGCCGTGGAGCGTATCGGCGTGGAGCGCAGCCGGGCCGCCCTAGAGGGGGCCGCCCTGGCCCTGCTGGTGCTGGACGGCTCCGCCTCCCTCACCCCCGAGGACGAGGCCGCCATGGCCCAGGCCGCCCGCGCCCCCCGGGTCATCTGCCTGATCAACAAGTCCGACCGCCCCCTGGCTTTCGCGCCGGAGGAGCTGCGGAGCCGCTTCCCCCATCTGTGTGTGGTCAGCGCCGCCACCGGCGCAGGGCTGGATGCGCTGGGGGAGACCGTCGCCGCCCTCTTCCCCGCTGGAGGCGCGGAGAGCGCCGGAGAGCTGCTCACCAATGCCCGGCAGGCCGATGCCGCCCGGCGGGCGCTGGAGGCCGTTACGCGGGCCTCTGAGAGCCTGGAGGCCGGTATCACCCCCGATGCCCTCCTCACCGACGCGGAGGAGGCCCTCGCCGCCTTGGGAGAGCTCACCGGGGCCAGCGTGCGGGAGGACGTGACCGCCCGCATCTTTGAGCGTTTCTGCGTGGGAAAATAGGACGCATGGCCCGCCGCCCGCCGGGGCATCCTATCGGGTGAAAGGAGCGATGCACATGGAGGTCTCCATCGAGCGCAGCGACTGTATCAGCTGCGGGCTGTGTGTCTCCACCTGCCCCGACGTGTTCCGGATCGCGGAGGACGGGTTGGCGGAGGTCTACCGCCAGCCCGGCCCGGCGCACCTGCCCGCTGTGAAATCCGCCGCCGAGGGCTGCCCGGTCAGCATCATCTATCTGGAGGAGTGACGGGTCAAGCACGACAAGGGGCCGCTGCCAATGGCAGCGGCCCCTTGCGGTTCCTTCGGTTGTCACGCCTCACACCCTCCGCCACGGCGCACTGCTCACCGCTCCGCAAAAAACACCTTGCGCCTTCGGCGCAACTTCCATAAGGAAGTTGACACCCGCTGAAAAAAGTTGCTTTCCGGTGGGTGCCGCTTTATAATTGTCTCACCGGCAAATCAAAATTTGGGGAGGAGAGGACTCAGCATGGAAAATGAAGTTATATTAGGAAATGTCATGGTTGATTGCGATGACGAAAAGAAATTGCAGAAATTTTATGGTGAGTTATTAGGTTGGGAAATGTGCGAATTATTTGCGAGACCTGCTGTACGCAGTTCTACGGGAATCGTTTTTCTGTTCATTGAAGAAGCTGAGTATATTTGCCCTGTATGGCCCGAAGAAACAGGGAAACAACAGAAACAGATACATTTTGATTTTCAAGTTGATAATGTTATGGAAATGGTTAAGAAAGCAGAGCGGTTGGGAGCAACAAAGTCAAAAGCACAATTTGGCGGAAGTGATTTTGTAACAATGTTTGACCCAGCAGGACATCCATTTTGCCTATGCCAAAAGTAACAAAGTACAGTTTATCGCTTCTCCCACGAACACTTTCCTTGAAAGTGTCATAGTGGGTTACACAGTATAAAAAGGACAAGGCAGACCGTTGCGGCCTGCCTTGTCCTTAACTTCTCTATAAATCCTTACACTTCGGCGCAACTGCTTTTTTGTCTGCGCAGCTCGCTGTGCGCCTGCTCCCGGGCGTTCAACGCTTCGCTTTACTTGAGATTGAAGAAGGCGTCCATACCCAGATACTGCGCCACGTCGCCCTCGTCGTCGCAAAGTCCGCTCCCGTCGGGACGCCCATGCGTGGGCATCCCTCCCTCCGCTCCCTTGCTCCTCCTCTCCCCAACCGACCCACTGCGTTGGGCTCGGTTGGGGACCCCAGGAGCTGGGCGACCCAAAAAGCGGGGCCGCTGCCATTGGCAGCGGCCCCTTGCGGTTCCTTCGTTTATTTGAGGTTGAAGAAAGCGTCCATACCCAGATACTGCGCCACGTCGCCCAGCTCCTCCTCGATGCGGAGCAGCTGATTGTACTTGGCCACGCGGTCGGTGCGGCTGGGAGCGCCGGTCTTGATCTGGCCGGCGTTGACGGCCACGGCGATGTCGGCGATGGTGGCGTCCTCGGTCTCGCCGGAGCGGTGGGACACGATGGCGGTGTAGCCGGCCCGGTTGGCCATCTGGATGGCGTCCAAGGTCTCGGTCAGGGTGCCGATCTGGTTGACCTTGATGAGGATGGCGTTGCCCACCTTCTTCTCAATGCCGGTCTTGAGCCGCTCGGTGTTGGTGACGAACAGGTCGTCGCCCACCAGCTGGACGCGGTCGCCGATGGCCTTGGTGAGCATGGCCCAGCCCTCCCAGTCGGTCTCGGCCATACCGTCCTCCAGGGAGACGATGGGGTAGGTGTCGGCAAACTTCTTCCACATGTTGACCAGCTGCTGCTGGGTCAGCTTCTTGCCGGACTTGGGCTGGATATAGCACTTCTCCTCCTCGTTCCACCACTCGGAGGAGGCGGCGTCGATGGCGATCTTGAAGTCCTCGCCAGGCTTGTAGCCGGCCTCCTCGATGGCCTTGACGATGACCTTCAGGGCATCCTCATCCTTCTTCAGGTTGGGGGCGTAGCCGCCCTCGTCGCCCACGCCGGCGGCGGGAGTGCCGTTCTCTTTCAGGACGTTCTTCAGGGTGTGGAACACCTCGGCGCACATGCGCAGGGCCTCGCGGAAGCAGCAGGCGCCCACGGGCATGATCATGAACTCCTGGATCTCCACGTTGTTGGTGGCATGGGCGCCGCCGTTGAGGATGTTCATCATGGGCACGGGCAGGATCTTGGCGTTGGCGCCGCCGATATAGTTGTACAGGGAGGTACCCAGGGCCTCGGCCGCCGCCTTGGCGCAGGCCAGGGAAGCGCCCAGAATGGCGTTGGCGCCCAGCTTGGTCTTGTTGGGGGTGCCGTCCAGCTCGATGAGGGCCTTGTCGATGGCGGTCTGATCCAGCACATTCATGCCCACCAGGCACTCGGCGATGTCGGTGTTCACGTTCTTCACGGCGGTGAGCACGCCCTTGCCCAGGTAACGGCTCTTGTCGCCGTCGCGGAGCTCGCAGGCCTCATAGATGCCAGTGGATGCGCCGGAGGGCACGGCGGCGCGGCCGACGGTGCCGTCCTCCAGGTAGACCTCCACCTCAACGGTGGGATTGCCGCGGCTGTCCAGGATCTCGCGGCCCAGCACGTCAACGATCTCAATGATCTGCTTCATGATGAAAACTCCTTTCGTATTGGCGGCGGGAGCCTGCTCCCGCCTACAGGGGTATTTTGTGTGGGGGGCGGGCTCCGGCCCGCCGGGGCTCTATG
>NZ_JH417839.1:13559-13792 GCF_000239295.1 Flavonifractor plautii ATCC 29863 | reverse complement strand
TCATCCCCGCCGGTTACCGCTTCGCCGCCATTCCCTTAAACGGGAAGGTCAGTTGACAATCAGCGTCTCCCCATCCATCTCGGCAGGCTTCTCCAGATACCCCACGCGGCTCGCCGCGCGGGGGCCCCGGGTCTTTTTATCTGCCCGGGGCAAGTGAATTGCCCCGGCATCAAGGTTTTGGCCGACGGCCAAAACACTTGGACGGCGCACAGCGCCGCCCGCCTGCGGCGGGG
>NZ_JH417839.1:0-13438 GCF_000239295.1 Flavonifractor plautii ATCC 29863 | reverse complement strand
CCGCCCGCCTGCGGCGGGGATGGGCCTGGAAAAGCCCTTAATTCAGAATCAGCGTTTCCCCGTCCATCTCGGCGGGCTTTTCCAGGCCCATCAGATCCAACATGGTAGGGGCGATGTCGGCCAAGCGGCCGTCCCGCAGCTTGACATCGGCGCCCACAATATAGAAGGGCACCAGGTTGGTGGTGTGGGCGGTGTAGGGGGTCGTGCCGTCAGCGTCCAGCATCCGCTCGGCGTTGCCGTGGTCGGCGGTAATGAGGGACACGCCGCCCATCCGGGAGGTGGCCTCCACCACCTTGCCCACCCCCGCGTCCACGGCCTCCACGGCCTTGACGGCGGCCTCGAACACGCCGGTGTGGCCCACCATGTCGCAGTTGGCGAAGTTGAGGATGATCACATCGTAATTGCCACTCTCAATGCGCTTGACGGCCTCCTCGGTGACCTCGGGGGCGCTCATCTCCGGCTGGAGATCATAGGTGGCCACCTTGGGGGAGGGGATCAGACAGCGGTCCTCGCCCGGGAACACCTGCTCGGCACCGCCGTTGAAGAAGAAAGTCACATGGGCGTACTTCTCCGTCTCGGCAATGCGGAGCTGAGTATAGCCCTGGCGGGCGATATACTCACCGAAGATATTGGTCAGCTCCCGGTGGGGGAAGGCCACCAGCACGTTGGGCATGGTGGCGTCATACTCGGTAGTACACACATAGGTCACCGGGAAGTAGTCCTTTTTGCGCTCCACGTCGGTGAAGGCGGGGTCCACAAAGCAGCGGGTGATCTCCCGCGCCCGGTCGGGGCGGAAGTTGATAAAGATGATGGAGTCGCCCTCCTTCACCTTGCCGTCCTTGGTGCACACCACAGGCTCCACAAACTCATCGGTCACCCCGGCATCATAGGACCTCTGTACCGCGTCCACCGGGTCGGGATTCTGCACGCCCTCGCCCCGGGTCATGGCGTCGTAGGCCCGCTGCACCCGGTCCCAGCGCTTGTCCCGGTCCATGGCGTAGTAGCGGCCCATGACGGTGGCCACCTGGCCCACGCCCACCTCTTTGCACTTTTCCACCAGCTTTTCCACATAGCCCTTGCCGGAAGCGGGGGGCACGTCCCGGCCGTCCAGGAAGCAGTGGACATACACCCGGCCTAATCCCCGCTTTTTGGCCATCTCCAGCAGGGCGAACAGGTGGGTGATGTGGCTGTGCACGCCGCCGTCGGACAGAAGCCCCATCAGGTGGAGTGCACCGTCCCGCTCCTTGCAGTCGTCCATGGCCTCGATATAGGCCGCGTTCTCAAAGAAGCTGCCGTCCTCAATGGCGCGGCTGATGCGGGGCAGATCCTGGAACACCACCCGGCCGGCGCCGATGTTGGTGTGCCCCACCTCGGAGTTGCCCATCTGGCCCTCGGGAAGACCCACGTCCAGCCCGGAGGCGGACAGGCGGCAGCCGGGGTTTTCCGCAAAAATCTTGTCCAGGTTCGGCGTGCGGGCCGCGGCGATGGCGTTGCCAGTCCGCTCGTCCCATACGCCGAAGCCATCCATAATGATCAGGGTAGTCGGTGTCTTACTCATAATAACCTCGAATCTCTTCTTCTCTTTCCAAAACGGAGACGGGCGCGGGCGGCCCTGCGCTTCTCGCTGTCACGCTGCGGGTTGGGCGCACGTCCGGATCGTTAAGTCCGGGCTGCGCGAAAAATACCGCTCCAGGCTATCGCCCGTCGCCTGTTTTTTCGTCTGCGCCCTGCCTTAACTCCCCTGTACGCCTGCCCTCCGCACTTCTTACTCCTGGTTCGCCGCGTTCACGATCTCCACAATGTCCGGGACCTTCAGAGACGCGCCGCCGATCAGGCCGCCGTCCTCGCCGTCGCAAAGTCCGCTCCGCTCCATTTCCGCCTCCCGGCGAACATTTCACTCCGCTTCCTTGCTCCTCCTCTCCCAACGAGACCCGCTGTATCGCCGTCGGCGGCTTTGCCGCCTTACAATACGGCGTACCCCTTGCGGGTGCTGCGCTGAGCTCTCGTTGGGTTCCCGAACCGCCGCCCGACGCGGACGGCGTTACTCCTGGTTGGCCGCGTTCACGATCTCCACGAAGTCGGGGGCCTTCAGGCTGGCGCCGCCGATCAGACCGCCGTCCACGTCGGGCTGGGCCAGCAGCTCATGGGCGTTCTTTGCGTTCATGGAGCCGCCGTACTGGATGGTGACGGAGCGGGCCACGCGGGCGCCGTACAGCTTGCGGATGACGGTGCGGATGGCCTCGCAGACCTCACCGGCCTGCTCGGCGGTGGCGGTCTTGCCGGTGCCGATGGCCCAGATGGGCTCATAGGCGATAACCACATGGCGCATCTTCTCGGCGGGCACGCCGGACAGGGCGGCCTTCACCTGGTAGGAGATCAGATCCATGGTGACGCCCAGCTCCCGCTGCTCCAGGCTCTCGCCCACGCAGACGATGGGGTACAGCCCCGCCTCCAGGGCGGCATGCACCTTCTTGTTGACGGTGAAATCGGTCTCATTGTAGTACTGGCGGCGCTCGGAGTGGCCGATCACCACATACTTGACGCCCAGCTCCTTGAGCATCTCCGGGGAGACCTCGCCGGTGTAGGCGCCGTGGGACTCGTAGTGGCAGTTCTCCGCGCCGATGGAGACGCGGCACTCCTTGAACAGGCGCACGGCGGCCTGGATGTTGACGTAGGGCACGCACAGCACTACCTCGCACCAGTTGGGCTTGCCCAGCAGGGGCTTAAGCTCCTCGGCAAATGCACGGGTTTCGGAGAGGGTTTTGTTCATTTTCCAGTTTCCAGCGATAATCGTCTTACGGTAGCGGCGGTTCACGGCAAACAATCCTTTCGATTTTGGAATAGCTATAAGGGGGCGGCGCGGCCCCAGCGCAGCGGTTCGTGCGGGGCCACGGCGGAGGAGCTGCCCGGCACGGAAGTTGTCACGCTGCGGCGGCGGCGCGGTCGCCGCACTGCTCACCCCTCCGTGAAAAACACCTTGCGCCTGCGGCGCAACTGCTTTTTCGTCTGCGGGCTTCGCTGTGCGGCTGCTCCGCTCGTCTCCGCGATTCTTTCTTACTTATCCAGCAGGCACGCCACGCCGGGCAGCTCCTTGCCCTCCAGGAACTCGAGGGAGGCGCCGCCGCCGGTGGAGATGTGGGTCATTTTGTCGGCGTAGCCAAGCTGGGCCACGGCGGCCGCGGAGTCACCGCCGCCCACAATGGTGATGGCGTCGGTCTCGGCCAGGGCCTGGGCCACAGCCCGGGTGCCCTCGGCAAAGGCGGGGAACTCAAACACGCCCATGGGGCCGTTCCAGATAACGGTGCCGGCCTCCTTCACGGCCGCGGCATACAGGGCGATGGTCTTGGGACCGATGTCCATACCCATCATGCCGTCGGGGATACCCGCACCGTCCACGGCCACCGGCTTGGCATCGGCGGAAAACTCCGCGGCGGCCACGCCGTCCACGGGCAGGAGCAGCTTGACGCCCTTGTCCTTGGCCTTCTGCATCATCTCCCGGCAGTAGTCCAGCCAGTCGGCCTCCAGCAGGGAGTTGCCCACGCCGATGCCCTGGGCCTTGGCAAAGGTATAGCACATGCCGCCGCCGATGATGATGGTGTCGGCAATGTCCAGCAGGTGATTGATCACGCCGATCTTGGAGGACACCTTGGAGCCGCCCAGGATCGCCACCAGGGGGCGCTTGGGGTTAGCCAGGGCGCCGCCCATGATCTCCAGCTCCTTCTGGATCAGGAAGCCGGACACGGCGGGCAGGTAGGCTGCCACGCCGGCGGTGGAGGCGTGGGCGCGGTGCACGGCGCCGAAGGCGTCGGACACGTACACGTCGGCCATGGCCGCCATTTTCCTGGCCAGCTCTGGGTCGTTCTTGGTCTCGCCCTTCTCAAAGCGGGTGTTCTCCAGCAGCAGGATCTGGCCGGGCTTCAGGGCGGCGGCCTTGGCGGTGGCATCGGGGCCGACCACGTCGGCGGCCATGATGACCTCGCGGCCCAGCAGCTCGCTCAGGCGCTTGGCCACGGGAGCCAGGCTGAACTTGGGATCGGGTCCCTCCTTGGGTTTGCCCAGGTGGGAGCAGGCGATCACCGCCGCATTCTGCTCCAGCAGGTACTGGATGGTGGGCAGGGCGGCCACGATGCGCTTGTCGTCGGTGATGACGCCGGTGGCCTTGTCCTGGGGCACATTGAAGTCGCAGCGCAGCAGGACCTTCTTGCCCGCTACGTCGATATCCTTTACGGTCTTCTTGTTGTAGTTCATAGAGCCTCTCCTTTCATCGCGCCCTCCCCGGTCAGGCCGGGAAAGTCAAGCTGCCGCAGGGCCTCGTAGGCGAGGATCGCCGCGGCGTTGGATAAGTTCAGGCACCGGGCCTCCGCCCGGATTGGGATGCGGATGCAGCGGTCGGCGTGAGCTCTGCGGAATGCCTCGGGCAGGCCGGCGGTCTCCTTTCCGAAAACCAGGTAGCACTCGTCCCGGAAAACCGCCTCAGTATAGGATCTGGGCGCCTTGGTGGTAGCCAGCCAGATATCCTCCGCGCCGGTCTTCTGAAAGAAGTCGTCCAGGTTTTCATATACCCGCACGTCCACCAGATGCCAGTAGTCCAGGCCGGCCCGCTTGACCGCCTTGTCGCTGATGTCAAAGCCCAGGGGCTTGATGAGATGCAGCCGGGTCCCGGTCACCGCGCATGTGCGCGCGATATTCCCCGTATTTTGGGGGATCTCTGGCTCAAACAGCACGATATTGAGCACCCTGTCTCCCCCTCCCGGTTACTACTTGGTCAGCGCAGGCTATTGTACTCCAAAACAGCAAGGATTTCAACCTTAAATGTGTAAATACGCACTAAAACATTCAGTTTTCTTTCTGGAAGCAGCCCCTTCCTTTTCTTTTTATTGCCTCTTTCGTGCGCCGGTAAAATGTGCTATGATGAAGGGCGAATGGAAGAGGAGTGTGAAGCACGTGAAACAACCGCGCAATCCGCGCAGGCTGGTGGTCAAGGTGGGCACATCCACCCTCACCCGGGAGACCGGGAGCCTCAACCTGCAAAACATGGAGCATCTGGCCCGTGTATTGGCCGATCTGGAGGGCATGGGGTATCAGCCCGTCCTGGTGTCCTCCGGCGCCATCGGCATCGGCACCAAAAAGCTGCGGCTGGGGGAGCGCCCCACCGAGCTGCGGATGAAGCAGGCCGCCGCCGCCGTGGGCCAGTGCAGGATGATGCACATCTATGACAAGCTCTTTGCCGAGTACAACCGGACGGTGGCCCAAATCCTCCTCACCGGCGAGGACGTGGAGTCCCCCGTCCGCTCGGAGCATCTGCACAACACCTTTGAGGCCCTGCTGGAGCTGGGGGTGATCCCGGTGGTCAATGAGAACGACTCGGTGTCGTCAGCGGAGATCGAAACCGGCCAGTGCAAGGTGCTGGGCGACAACGACACCCTGTCCGCCATCGTGGCCCGGCTGTGCGGCGCGGGCCTGCTGGTGCTGTTCAGCGACATCGACGGACTGTATGACGCCGACCCCCGCACCCACCCCGACGCCCGGCTGATCCACCAGGTGGAGGCCATCACCCCGGAGCTGCGGGCCATGGCCGGCGGTGCGGGCACCTGGCGCGGCACCGGCGGCATGGCCACCAAGCTCAACGCCGCCCAGCTCTGCCTGGAGGCGGGGGTGGACATGGTCATCGCCAACGGGGCGCGGATGGAGGCCCTCTACGACATCGTGGAGGGGAAGAACGTGGGCACCCGCTTTTCTGCCCGGCGGGGCGCGCTGCAATAGAAAAGAAGGAGGAATCCCATGACTGTACTGGAGACCCAGGGTCTGGCCGCCCGGCACGCGGCCCGGGCGCTGGCCGTGGCGGGTACCGCCAGGAAAAACGCCGCTCTGGAGGCGGCCGCCAGAGCCATCGAGGCCCGGCAGGGGGAGATCCTGGCGGCCAACGCCGCAGATCTGGAGGCGGCCAGGGCCGCCGGACTCCGCCCCGCCCTGCTGGACCGGCTGGCGCTGGACGAGGGCCGCATCGCCGGCATCGTGGAGGGGGTGCGGCAGGTGGCCGCCCTCCCCGATCCCATCGGGGCGGTGACCAAAATGGACACCCGGCCCAATGGACTGACCATCGGAAAGCGCCGGGTCCCCCTGGGGGTGATCGGCATCATCTACGAGGCCCGGCCCAACGTGACGGTGGACGCCGCAGCCCTCTGCCTCAAGTCGGGCAACGCGGCGCTCCTCCGGGGCGGCAAGGAGGCCTTCCGCTCCAACCAGGCCTTTGCGGCCGTCCTGCGGGACGCCCTGGAGGAGGCCGGCCTGCCCCGGGACTGCGTGGCCCTGGTGGCCGATACCAGCCGGGAGAGCGCCAACGAGCTGATGCACCTGACGGAGTACCTGGACGTGCTCATCCCCCGGGGCGGGGCGGGGCTGATCCGCAGCGTGGTGGAGAATGCCCGGGTGCCGGTCATCCAGACTGGCGTGGGGGTGTGCCACATCTACGTCCACGAGAGGGCCGACCTGGACATGGCGGCCCGCATCCTCCACAACGCCAAGACCTCCCGCCCCTCGGTGTGCAACGCCGCCGAGTGCGTGCTGGTGGACCGGGCAGTGGCGCGGGACTTCCTGCCCCTGGCGTGGGAGCTGCTCCAAACCAAGGGCGTGGAGCTGCGGGGCTGCCCGGAGACCCGTGCCATCCTGGGAGACTGGGTCAAGCCCGCTGCCGAGGCCGACTGGGACACCGAGTTCGGCGACTACATCCTGGCCGTCAAGGTGGTATCCGGCTTTGACGAGGCGGTGGACTTCATCGCCTCCCACGGCACCGGCCACTCCGAGGCCATCGTCACCGCCGACTACTTCGCCGCCCAGCGCTTCCTGGACGAGGTGGACGCCGCGGCGGTGTACGTCAACGCCTCCACCCGCTTCACCGACGGCTTCGAGTTCGGCCTGGGGGCGGAGATCGGCATCTCCACCCAAAAAATGCATGCCCGGGGCCCCATGGGCCTGGAGGAGCTGACCAGCTCCAAATATGTAATCTACGGCACCGGACAGGTCCGGTGAGCATAGGATTCTAGGGGGCCGCCCGGCCCTCCGCGCGGCATAGCCGCTGCGGTTTCGCCTGCGCCCCGCGCCTCCGCGCTTCTTGTCACGCTGCGGCGGCTGCGCGACGGCGTCTAAGACCCTCCGACTGTGCAAGCCGGCCTGCGGCCCCTTCGGGCCCTCCGGTCCGTTCGCTCCGCTTTGGGTCTTACCCGCCTGCGCCCCGCGCCTCCGCGCTTCTTGGTACATACGGCTGCCATGCCGTATGAAGGAGGTGCTGACCATGTTGGAATACCGGCTGGAGCCGGAGGGCGGGCTCCTCGTCTGTGCGCTGGGCACTCTGGAGGTGGGGGGCGGTCAGATTGTGGAGTGCTCCCTGTGCCTGTCGGATATCCTGCCCGAGCGGCGGGTGGCCCTGGCGGTGGAGCTTCTGGAGGGCGAACAGCTCCGGGGCACGCGGCTCTATACCGTGCCGCCCCACCATGAGGACGGCCCCGCCGACGTGCGGATAGAGGGCATCCGCTTCTACCTGCCCGGCGGCGCGGGACCGGAGGGGCTGACTCTCCGGGCCGACGCCCACTATATCGACCGGGGTGACCGCTGCGTGTTGCCCTGACCCCTTTGAGGGCCCCTTTGGGGCCCTCAAAATTTATACTTGCATCTTTCGCCTTCTTTCCCTATAATGTCACTCACTGCGCAATGCGCAGAATCGGACATTGAAGGAGATCGAGAAATGAAACAACAAGTCACTCTGGCGCTGAGCCTCACCCTGGCGGCCGGCCTTCTGGCCGGCTGTGCCGACACGACGGGCGGGAGCCAGCCGACTGGGGCGGCCCAAACATCCCCTGCGGATGCCACACCGAGCGCGGCGCGGAGCGCCGCCTTTACCGACGAGATGAAGATCCCCCATGCCGTGGATCTCTCCCCCGAGGACGGCGCCGACTCCGTGGAGCGGCTGGGCGACCACGCGGACTCCCCCTACTTTGCCCACCCCGACTACTACCACATGCAGTCCAGCGACACCCTCACGATCCTGACCGGCTTCCAGACCATGCAGCAGACCAGCGAATGGGCCTGCGGCGTCACCAGCACCCTGATGGTGCTCAACTGGTATGACCGGCTGGGCGACTGGAACGAGGAGAGCCTGGCCGCCCTGCGCCACTCCCTGGAGGGCACCGGGCTGGCCGGCTACCCCGGCACCACCCTGCGGCAGGCCATGGATATCTTTGACGGCGTGGGCGGATTTACCTATACCACCAACCTGGACTACGAGGACCCCTCCTCCGAGGTCTGGATGGACACCATCCAGGGCTGGCTGGCCGAGGGCAAGCCGGTCATGGTCTGCTGGAACGACTGGGGCGGACACTGGCAGGTGATCATCGGCTACGACACCATGGGCACCGAGACCCAGCAGGACGACGTGTTCATCGTGGCCGACCCCTACGACACCACCGACCACTGTCAGGACGGCTACGGCGTGCTGATGGCGGAGCGCTTCCTGTATAACTTCTCCATGTACGGCGCTTTCCCGGAGGAGGAGGGCGGCAGCGACTTCCTCTTCCTGGTGGCCTCCCCTGCGGAATAAACCAGAAAATCCCGTGCGGCACACACCGCACGGGATTTTTTTAGAACTGGAAGACCGCGCCGATCACCGCCGAGGCGGCGATGAACACGATGGGGTGGAGTTTTTTCAGGGGCTTCACCTGGAGGCACACGAAGATGACCACCGCCAGGGCGATCCCCTTCCACTGGAACAGGGCCGCCGCGCCGCCGGTCTGGAAGGCGCTCAGATTCAGCAGGGCGATGGAGCAAACCTCCGCCAGCGCCGCGGCGATAAGGGCGGTGGAGGCGGGGCGGATGCCGTAGAACACCGCGTCCACCCCCTGGCTCTCCCGGAACTTCTTCAAAAAGCCCGCGATGACCAGGATGACGAGGATGGAGGGGCACACCAGGCCCAGGGTGGCGATAACGCCCCCCGCGATGCCGCCGGTGTGGAAGCCCACGTAGGTGGCCATGTTCACCCCCATGGGGCCGGGTGTGGACTCGGAGATGGCGATCATGTTGGCCAGCTCCCCGGAGGTGAACCAGCCGGTACGCTGCCCGATGTCGGTGAGGAAGGGGATGGTGGCCAGGCCGCCGCCGATGGCGAACAGCCCCGCCTTGAAAAACTCAAAGAAGAGCTGAAGGTAGATCACGGCCGCAGCCCTCCCTTCGCCGCCCGGATGCACAGTCCGGCCACGCCGGCGGCCACCACCAGCACCACGGGGGAACAGAGAAAGCTGAGCACGCTCCCCGCCCACCCGGCTGGGAAGGACACAAAGCTACCGAGCACCGCCAGCACCAGCATCACCGCGAAGACGCCCGCCGTCGGCCCGTCCACCACCGTGCTCTTGCGCAGCTTGAGCACGCTGGACAGGATCAGGGCGCACACACAGGCCCGCACGCCGTTGAAGGCGTGCACCACCACGGGCTGCTCGGCAAAGTTCTGGAGGAAGGCGGCGATGAGCATGATGATGACCAGGCAGGGGAACACCAGTCCCAGGGTGGCCACCACGCCCCCCGCCGCTCCCTTCCGGCTGTGCCCCACAAATGTGGCGGTGTTGACGGCGATGATGCCAGGGGTACACTGGCCGATGGCGAAGTAGTCGGAGAGCTCCTCCTCCGTGGCCCAGCCCCGCTTCTCCACCAGCTCCCGCTGGAGGATGGGCAGCATGGCATATCCCCCGCCGAAGGTGCAAACCCCGATTTTGGCAAAGGTCAAAAACAGGTCGGCATAGATGTTCACGTCACTCCAGCCCCTCCAGCTCCTCCAGCCACAGGGCCGCCACGGCGTCGGAGGGCATGCGCCAGTCGCCCCTGGGAGAGAGGCTGACCGAGCCCACCTTGGGTCCGTCAGGCAGGCAGGAGCGCTTGAACTGCTGGGCGAAGAAGCGGCGGTAGAACGTACGCAGCCACTGGAGCACGACGGCCCGGGGGTAGGTGCGGCCGAAGGCGTGCTCAGCCAGCCGGAGGACCTTCCGTGGCGGGAAGGCCCAGCGGATGGCATAGTAGAGGAAGAAGTCGTGCAGCTCGTAGGGGCCCACCAGATCCTCGGTCTTCTGGGCGATCTGCCCCTCGATGGCGGGCAAGAGTTCGGGGGAAACGGGGGTGTCCAGGATATCACTGAGCACATGGGAGAGGGCCTCGTCCTCCTCCGCCTTGTCCCCGGCCACATAGGACACCAGACGGCGCACCAGGGTCTTGGGGATGGAGGCATTGACACTGTACATGCTCATGTGGTCGCCGTTGTAGGTGGCCCAGCCCAGGGCCAGCTCAGAGAGGTCTCCGGTACCCACTACCAGGCCGCCGCACTGGTTGGCCACGTCCATGAGCACCTGGGTGCGCTCCCGGGCCTGGCTGTTCTCAAAGGTCACATCGTGGTCGTCCATGGACTGGCCAATGTCCTTGAAGTGCTGTCGAACCGCCGCGCCGATGTCGATGCGCCTGAGGGTGGCCCCCAGCCGCTCGGCCAGCTCCACGGCGTTGTCCCGGGTGCGCTCGGTGGTGCCGAAGCAGGGCATGGTGACGGCAATCATGTCGCTGGCCGGCCGGTCCATCAGGCGCATGGCCACGCTGGTGATGAGGATGGCCAGGGTGGAGTCCAGCCCGCCGGACAGGCCCACCACCGCCGCCTGTGCGCCGCTGTGCTCCATGCGCTTTTTGAGGCCCAGCGCCGCCAGGAGGATGATCTCGTCGCAGTGTTCGCTGCACTCGGTGCCGTCCTCCGGGACGAAGGGCAGGGGGTTGACATGGCGGGTGAGGGGGGTGGTGCACGGCTCCAGGGTGAAGGATACCCGGCATACCCCCAGGCAGTGGGCCTCCGCCATGGGGTCCCGCTCCGGAGCGCCGAAGGTATTCATCCGCCGCCGTTCATAGGCCAGGCGCTGCACGTCGATCTCACTGACGGTGAGTCCGGTGGCAAACCGCCGCTCGGCCATCAGGGCGCCGTTCTCAGCCACGATGTCATGGCCGTTGAAGACCAGGTCTGTGGTGGACTCCCCCTCCCCGGCGTTGGCGTAGACATAGCCGCACACCAGCCGGGCGGACTGGCCGCACACCAGCCGGCGGCGGTACTCGGCCTTGCCCACCAGCTCGTCGGAGGCGGACAGGTTGAGGATAACGGTGGCCCCCGCCTCGGCCAGGGCCACGGAGGGGGGCGTGGAGGCCCACAGATCCTCGCAGACCTCCACTCCCACCACCAGCCCGGGCATGGTATCGCAGGCCCAGAGCTGCCTGCTACACAGGCTGACCTGCTGGCCGCACAGCTCCAGCGTGACGTCCAGATCCTTGCCGGAGGCGAACCACCGCTGCTCATAGAACTCCCCGTAATTGGGCAGCCAGGTCTTGGGTACCAGGCCCAGGATCTCCCCCCGGTGAATGGCGGCCGCGCAGTTGTAGAGCTTTCCGTCCCAGGGGTTTTTCACCGGCAGGCCCAGCGCGGTGAGCATATCCAGGTGCTTGGTGGCCTCCAGGATGGTGGCCAGCCCCTCCTCCGCGCCCCGCAGCAGGGTATCCTGGAGGAACAGGTCGCCGCAGGTGTAGCCGGTGAGGCACAGCTCGGGCAGGGCCAGCACCCGCACCCCCTGCTTATCGGCCTCCCGCATGAGGGTGAAAATCTGTTCGGCGTTGTAGCGGCAGTCGGCCACCCGGATCTGGGGCGTGCCGGCGGCCACCTTGATGAATCCATCGCGCATAGAAAGGCGCCTCCTTATGGCGTATCATGATCTGTGCCTTTATGATACCCCAAACCGCGGTGGATTGCAACGCCCGCCCCGGGGATTTACCCCAGCTTGCGGGAGAAGTCGGCCATAGCCTCGGAGATTTTGAGCTGCTGGGGGCACACCGCCTCGCAGCTCCGGCAGCCGATGCAGGCGGCGGGCCGCTTCTCCTCCGGCAGGGCCTCCACCGCCATGGGGGCGATGAAGCCGCCGCCGGTGAAGGTGTGCTCGTTGTAGAGGGCCAGCAGGCCGGGGATGTCCAGGTGCCGGGGGCAGTGATCCACGCAGTAGCGGCAGGCGGTGCAGGGCAGCACCTGCTCCCGCACCATTCCGGCGGCCACATCCAGCAGGGCGGCCTTTTCAGCCTCACTCAGAGGCCGGTCGGTTTCGAAGGTGTCCAGGTTGGCCCGTAGCTGCTCCAGGCTGGACATGCCGGAGAGCACCATAGTCACGCCGGGCACCCCCTGGAGGAAGCGGAAGGCCCAGCCCGGCATGCTCTCCTCCGGCCGCAGGACGGCCAGGCGGGCGGCGTCCCCGTCGGACAGCCTGGCCAGCCGCCCGCCCCGCAGGGGCTCCATCACCCAGATGGGGATATGGCGGCGGTTCAGCTCCTCCGCCTTGGCCCTGGCGCCCTGGAAGTCCCAGTCCAGGTAGTTGAGCTGGAGCTGGCCGAACTCCATGTATTCCCCATAGGCATCCAGGAAGCGCTGGATCACCGCCAGGAAGCCGTGGGCGGAGAAGCCCAGGTGCCGGATGCGCCCGGCCTCCTTCTGGCGGAGCAGGTACTCCAGCACGCGGTTGGCCGGGTCCAGATAGGGGCCCACGTTGCGCTCGTATACGTTGTGAAAGAGGTAGAAGTCGAAGTAGTCCACGCCGCACTTCTCCAGCTGCTCCTCGAAGATGGCCTCCACCCTGTCCGGCCGGATGTTGGACACGTCGTAGCCGGGGAATTTGGAGGCCAGGAGCCAGCTCTCCCGCGGGTAGCGGGACAGCGCGCGGCCCATCACCCGCTCGGAATTGCCGTTGTGATAGCCATAGGCCGTGTCAAAGTAGTTGGCCCCCCGCTCCATGGCCAGGGCCACCATCTCGGCCACCGCCGCCTCGTCCACGTCGCCGTCCCCACCGCCGGGCAGCAGGGGCAGTCGCATGCTGCCGAAGCCCAGCATGGGCAGGCGCAGGTTTTGAAAGTCCTTGTAGATCACGGAATGTCACTCCCATACATTGATTTCAATTTACCTTACTCCCTGGAGTACACTCCAAGTCAAGCCTTTTTTCCAAAACCGCCGAAAAGCCCCGGCCAAAGGCCGGGGCTTTTCGGGTGTGTGTTGTGTGTCTTGCAAAGGTGTTGGAGAGGGATAAGAGAGGAATTGGTTTGGGAGGATGGTCTCATTCGATTCATCTCTGAATCTGTCTGTATCATACCGTGTAAATAAGACTAAATCGTGTCTTTAATGTGAATAAACTGTAAATATCAGTTTTTTATGTATTGGAGGCGGGATGTCACCCGGTCAGATCGGCGGGCGGGGACAAGCCCCGCCCATACAGTGCCGCGTATCATGCGGAACTCGATATGCCCCCAACCAGGCAGGGGCGGCCCTTGGGGCCTCCCGCGGGCGGGGACAAGCCCCGCCCCTACAGCGCCGCGTATCATGCGGAACTCGATATGCCCCCAA
>NZ_JH417838.1:4440-6080 GCF_000239295.1 Flavonifractor plautii ATCC 29863 | reverse complement strand
GCCCGGAGCGGCCGGAGGAGCTCAGCCGGATTGCGACCTGCACCATTGTGGAGTCTGGGCAGGAGCAGCGGTTTTACACCATGGACTTCGGGAGGTTCAACCCACAGCATGCCTTGAAGCGAGCCATAACATACAGCCGGGAAACAGGCATATCCGCCACCCAGGCCATGGCCTGCCTCACCATGGATCAACCGGAGTTTGCCGAAAAGCCCGGCGGGCCCCGCTGTATCCTGGACGGCCTGGGCTCAGAGCTCACCAAGGCGTTGTTCCAGCTCTCGCCGGCCTGCCCTGCCGTGGCCGCCCATATCACCTGCCGTGCGGATCTGGGTATCACAGAGATAGCTTATCATCCCCTGTGGCTGGAGCGAAGCCAGAGTCAGGCGGCCATCCAGCAGATGTGAAAAAACTGCTGGATATCACGGGCACACTGTGGTATGTTGTGTGCTTACCAGAAGAAAGGGCGGGAAAGAGCTATGAACCATCAGAGGAAACAGAGCATGCGCAAGAACCCCGTTGAAGGCCGGCTTCCATTTGGGGAGCTGGCCTTTTCTATTCAGATGATACTTGCGGCAAAATGAAGGGAGGCAGATCATCATGCAGGATGTATCGAAGGAGTGGCTGGATTTCCGGCGGAATCAGTTCCCCGCGGGCAGCCGGATCCAGACGTGGGAGCTGGATGATCCCAGGAACACGCTGAAGGAGGCCAGAAAGCTGGATTACATCGATGACTCGGGCCGGTTCCACGTCCGGCACAGCGACGGAGGTGAGTGCGTCCTGACCCTTGGGGAGGAGATGTTCTCCGTCCACCCGCCTGAGTCCACCCAGCTCAAGCTGTACATGCCCCTCACCGCCAGCTTCTATGCCCGGAATGAGTGGGGAGATTGGGATGAGACGGGTGAGGAATGGGACGGCAGAACGCTTCTGGATTATGAGGACAGGATCCTGGGTTCATGGTGTGGAACCGGGTGCCGGAGGAGGCGGGGCGGGGCCTCATGCTCTGGTGCGACAAGGAGTTCCTGGACGTCAAGGTGCGCTCCGCCGTGTTTACGGCAGAGGCCAGAGGCGGCAGGCTGTGGGGCGTGGCGGAGTGCCAGGTCGTCGGCCAGCTCTCTCCGGAGGAGCTGACAAGCCTGAAGGACTATCTCACCGGCCAGGCTGCGGACGGCGTTGGCGAGGGCCTGGAGCAGCAGGCAATCCGTGTGGACGGCGGGGAGCTCTATGTCCACCTGTGGCAATCTGAGGGCTGGAGCATTCAGACAGAGGGGGAGCGGTTCGGGCAGACACAGATCCAGGAACCGCACGATGACGTGGTCCCCACCGAAGCCCAGCACAACAGGTTCGGTGGGGAGAGGAGTTCCGGCGAAATGAGTGAGCCTTGCCCACAGGGCGAGGCGAAGGGTATGGAGCGCGGAATGACGATGGGAGGGATGAGCTTGTGAGTGTTCCCGTGCTGACCCACCGCAGGGATCTGAGGAAAGGGGATCTTGTGTTTCCAGAGGAGATCCTGCCCATTGGCCACATGCTGGATGTTCAACTCGACTGTGTCAGCAAAGAAGTTCAGCAGGAGGTGTTTGGCCCGGAGTTGGATCCCAGTCCACTGTGTGACTGGCTGAACCTCCATACTGCCTATGATTTTGCGC
>NZ_JH417838.1:3859-4264 GCF_000239295.1 Flavonifractor plautii ATCC 29863 | reverse complement strand
CCTGCGCGGGGAGATGGAGGCCTGCTGCCAGCTCCGTACCGGTCGCACACTAGCACAGCATTACAACCATCTGCTGGTGCAGGAGGAGGTGGAGCCGCCGGAGCTCACGGCTGGGACGCGCCGCATCCCTGTGGACAAGGTGAGTTTTGCGGATGAGCCCTCGGAGTGCGATGGCCGTCTTCTGTTCTACGTGCCGGTTGGATTTGACCCGGACGCGGTCTTTGGCACCCACGTGGCGACCGCGGAAAACGACGACTGGCTCAACGTGTACGCCGCCTATGACCTGAACACCGGCAAGCCGTGCTCTGCACTGGATGTTATCCTGGTGTGCGGGGACAGCAGCGAGTTCGCCTTCCGGTATCCGCTGGCCAAGCAGGAGCAGGCCGCGCTGCTGGAGAAGATGGA
>NZ_JH417838.1:0-3708 GCF_000239295.1 Flavonifractor plautii ATCC 29863 | reverse complement strand
GAGCACGCCGTCGGCCCCGTGTGCGCCCTGTGTGACGGGTTCAGGCGGAGGGCGGGCCAGGGGCCCCGCCCAGCCAGAAAACTGCCCCGTTGGGGCCAGTTTCGCCCCGGTTTGGGGCGTTCGATTTTAGTACGAGGATAAAGGGAGGTGGTCGCAAGCGCCGGCCTCCCGCCCACAAAGTCCCGCAGTGTGGGGCTTTCCCGGATTTCAGGCCAGGTGGTCGGAATTGGAGATTCTGGCCGTTTGGGGTGGTCGGGTTCAGATAAACACTTACTGCGCCAGCGGGTTCCGCTGTGTCGCAGGCAAAAAGCGGAGGTGAAGAACATGGAGGAACACGACAACAAAAAGCGTACCGCTGTCTGGCTGACACCCGGTGTGATCCGCCGGATGGACGGCTGGCTGGAGGAGGACAACTGCAAAACGCGCAGTGAATTTATTGAAAAGGCCCTGCGGTTCTACATGGGCTACCTGGCCGCGGAGGATACCTCGGAGTACCTCTCCCGCGCCCTGGTGGACACCCTGCGGGGTACATTGGCGGACAACGAGAACCGGCTGCGTACTTTGCTGTTCAAGCTGTGCGTGGAGGTGAACATGATGAGCCACACCGTTGCCGCCCACTTCCGCGCTGATCCGGTGAACCGCCGGGAGCTGCGGGCCTATGCGGTGGACGAGGTACTGCGTACCAACGGGAAGATCAGCTTCGATGATGCGCTGGATCTCCAGCGTCAGGTCTACCCTGACGGATGAGCCGCGTCCGGTTCATGTCCCCCTACCTGAAGGGGGCAGGGATACGGCCAAGCTGCCCAACCGGGCCCGCTACATCGCCACCCGCCCCGGCGTGGAGGTGCTCAGGGGCGAGCACAGTGGCCAGCCCGCCACGAAGAAACAGCAGGCTTATATCCAGCGTCTTCTGCGGGACTTCCCCGGCGCGGAGGAATTGCTGGAATACGAGGACTACCAGAACGCGCCCACACAGGGGCACGCCAATGCCTTCATCCGCCAGGTGCAGGAGGACTTCGCGGAGCCCATGAGCCGGATGGAGAATTACCTGGACTACGTGTCCCACCGCCCCGGCGTGTAGATGGACGGTGAGCACGGCCTGTGGTGCGCGAGAGGCAAGGTGCGCAATCTCTCCCAGGCCGTCCGGGGGGTGGCGGAGCACACCGGCAGCGTGTGGACGCCAGTGGTGGCTATCCGGCGGGAGGACGCGGAGCGGCTGGGCTACAACGACGCGGAGAGCTGGAGGCAGCTGGTGTGCGCCTGCGCGCCGGAGATCGCCAGGGGGGTACAGGATCCCGCTGGAACACCTGCGCTGGTACGCCGCCTTCCACCGCAAGGAGGACAGCGTTCACATCCACATGGTAGTGTTTTCCTCCAATCTCAAGGAGGGCTATCTCACCAAACAGGGCATCCGGCAGGTGAAGTCCGCCTTCGGCCGACGGATCTTCCGACAGGATCTGCTCCACATCTACGAACAGAAAACCGAATACCGGGACGCCCTGGGCCGGGATGCGGAGCGCACCATGGCAGAGCTGATTGCGCAGATGGAGACCGGCCAGCTCCAAAATGAAAACCTGGAGCAGCCGATTCTGGAACTATCCCATCGCTTGCAGAACACCAAGGGCAAAACGGTGTACGGCTACCTGCCGCCCACAGCCAAGGCACTGGTGGACGCAATCGTGGATGAACTGGCAAAGGAGGAACGGGTAGCTGCCGCCTACGACCTGTGGAACCAGATGCGGGAGGAGGTGTACCGCACCTACTCCGAGCAGCTGCCGGAGCGCCTGCTTCTTTCCAAACAGAAAGAGTTCAAGGCTGTGCGTAACATGGTCATCCGGGAGGTGCTCCAGCTGGGGCGGGGTGAGCATCCCACAGCAGATGAGATAGTACACATGCCCACACCGTCGGGCACACCGCCTGCACAATCGGGCCTGCCGTATGGGGCACATCACCCACAGTAGGAGGCCGCGCACCATCAGCGTACACAGACACATCGGGCGGTATCCCATGCGGATACCGCCCGATGTGTCCTCCAGCTGTTCCACAGCATGGGCCGCATCTTCCAGGAGCAGTCCGCCTCCGATGCCATCCAGACTGGCCTGCACATCGACCGGAAGCGGCGCCGGATGCTCCGGGAGAAGCGTATGGCCCTGGGACACAAGGCCGATGACCATGAGGAAATCCTCCAGCATTCTCAAAGATAAGATGGGGGACTGCCATTGAACTGGTAGTCCTCCGTGGTTTCTTCCGCTACTTCGGCTCCAGAAATCCTATGACCATATCTACCGCCTCTGAGGAGATATCCTCCGGAGCACGCTCCACAAAGGAGGCATGGCGGCTGTTCAGATCCAGCATCCGGGCCTGATCACACAGGATGACCCCGTCCGTCCTGGTACGCTCATCCAGCCGGAGGTGGAACGGGTGGCCCCGGTCTGTGTGGGTGATGGGGCAAACCATGGTCAGGCTGCTGACCCGGTTGAACAAGTTGTTGCTGATCACCAAGGCAGGACGGCGGCCCTTCTGCTCATGGCCGGACTGGGGATCAAAGTCCAGATAGACGATATCACCCTGTTCAAAAATCGTCACCATGCCTCAGAGCCCTCCGCCTTCCCCCAATCCAGCTCTTCGGCCTCAATTCGGTCGATCTGGTCAATGGGCTTTCCGTAGAATGCGGTGAGGCGTTCCTCCAGGGTGCGGTGCGGGATGGAAGAGGCACGCCGGATGTTGATACCATCATCCATCTGCACCAGTTCCACCCGGTCGTGTTCTTTCAGACCAACTGCGTCCAGGAGGGCCTTGGGGATCCGCAGGCCCTGGCTGTTGCCCCATTTTTGGATCGTCGCGTACATGAACGACACCTGCCTTTCAAAGATAGTATATACAGAGTATAAACAAAAGTCAACCGTTTGATTCGAGGTGAGCCGGCATGGGAACCTATATCCATTTTACCGATGAACAGAAGGAGCGGGCCAACTCCGTTGATCTGGAGGAATTCCTGCGGCAGCGGGGGGAGAAACTGCTCCGCGCCGGGCGGGAGTCCCGGCTGGCCAGGGTGCACCATATCACCGTCCGGGGCAACGAATGGTACGACCATATTGCCCGGCAGGGCGGCCATGCGGTCAGCTTTGTCCAGCAATACTACGGTATGAGCTACCAGGAGGCCATGGAGCTCCTGCTGGGAAATGAGTTGGGCGCGGCATATCCCGCTGCAGAGCCGAAGCGGGAGGAGCCGCCCAAGCCCTTCGCCCTGCCGCCGCCCCACACCAATATGCGCCGTGTGTACGCCTACCTGATGAAACAGCGCCACATCAGCCGGGGGGTGACCAGCCACTTCGCCCGGGCCGGCCTGTTATACGAGGACGCCCGATACCACAACTGTGTCTTTGTGGGCACGGATGAGCAGGGCGTTCCCCGCCACGCTCACAAGCGGAGCACCAACAGCCAGGGCAAGTCCTTTAAGGTAAACGTGGAGGGCAGCAAGCCCCAGTACAGCTTCCACCACGTGGGGCAGGACGGCCTGCTCTATGTGTTCGAGGCCCCGATTGATCTGCTGAGCTTCCTCACGCTGTACCCGGACAGATGGCAGGAGCACAGCTATGCAGCCCTGTGCGGCACTGGCGGCCAGGCCGTGCGCTGGATGCTGGAGCAGTACCCCAGCCTCCAATCCGTTGTGCTCTGGATAAGGTACAATAATTTTCGCAAATTGAA
>NZ_JH417837.1 GCF_000239295.1 Flavonifractor plautii ATCC 29863 | reverse complement strand
CTTGTATGTAGGGGCGGGTGCCCACACCCGCCCGCAGGCCATCCGGCAGGACAAAGCCCTCGCGTTCGGCTGTGTGCCGGACGCAGGGGATTTGCCTGTGCCGGGAGGAGATGGGACGAATATGGCAAATTATACGGAATATTACCACCTGCACCAGTGGGAGCCGGAGGATAGCTTCCTGCGGACGGATTTTAATGAGGACTTCCGAAGGATTGCGGCCGCACTCCAGGAAAAGCTGGGACAGGCCGACCGGGCGGAGTTGGCCGCCGCAGCGGCGGAAAAGGCAAAGCTTTATTGCGGCGCGTTCCTGGGAAATGGGACGAGTCAGAGCATCCCGCTGGGGTTCCGGCCCTCGGCTGTGCTGCTTCCGGGCCGCTCCGGGCTGCTGCTGGCAAGCCGGCAGACGGCGGCAGGTGCGATTGAGATTATCCAGCAGGGGTTTCGGGTAGTCCATGAAGATGGGGCGATCGACCGGATCAACGAGTCGGGAAAGACCTATCCATATCTGGCGTTTCTGGAGGGCCAGATACCATAAAAAGTTCCCCGGGCCGTTGGCCCGGGGAACTTTTTAAAATATGGGGAGATTACTGAACCTGATCAAAAGTAATAACCAGCTTCAGGCTGCCATCAGAGACAGTGGCCGACGTGGCCTTGCCATTAGTAACAGTCAGGCTGCTATAATCGCCGGACTCGCCAAAAGCAAATCCATCCTTAGCAGTAAGCGTGACGGTGGCACGATAGAACTTCTGCTCAAAGTTTCCGGTTGCACTGGCCCAGCCGGAACTTCCGTCATCACTCTTTTCCCAAATAAGAGTACCAATCTCGACCTTGCTGCTAGAAGCGCTGTCCGTCAGAGCAGCATCGGCAATGGTGGCACCGTTCGTCGGAGCGGTAATGGAAAGGTTCATATCAGCCGCGCTAATCTTGACGCTCACAGTGCACTCGGTGCTCTTCGTCTGGGCAGTCTTGTCGCCATTCACATCGTCCTTGGTGTTGGTGGCGATAACATAGTACTTCCCAGCCTCAGTGGGGGTGTAGGACTCGCCAGTCTCACCGGAGAGGGGCATGCCGTCCTTATACCACTGGTAGGACACAGTGCCCTTGTCGGCCACGCTGGCCTTGACTGTCAGCTTGTCACCGACATAGCCGGTGGACTTCAGATCAGTGTCAAACGTGGGCTTCGCGGCATCCACCTTGGTGCCAACGTTGCAGGTGGCGCTCTTGGTGGTAGCGGTCAGGCTGTTGCGGGTATTGGTGACGACCACGTAGTACTCACCGGCGTCGTTGGCCGTATAGGTGGCGCTGTTGGAGCCAACCACGGAATCGTTGTTGCCGGACACCTTGTGCCACTCGTAGGACAGGGCGCCCTTGTCGGGGGCGTTAGCCACGACCTTCAGCTCCGTGCCGGTGACGGCAGTGGTGGTCAGGTCGGTGGTGATCACAGGGGCCTTGGGGTTGGCAAAGGCGATCTTGTAGTAGACCATGCCCTTGTTGGTGTCGACGCCGACATACATAGCGCTGGTCACAACGGGATAGGGGTTAGTGGCAACCAGCTTGTAGGTGCCGAACACCTCTTCGTAGACGCCCTTCACATTGCCCTGCAGGGCGTTGACCAGAACGTCGGCGGTCAGTTTGCTCTGGGCGGTGGTGACACTGCCGGAGGTGCTGGCAGCCATGTCGTTGGTCAGGGTGATGGTCTGGTTGCTGATGTCGCTGATCATGGTCTCGTTGCTGGTGGAGATCACACCGTCGGACAGGGAGCCGGTACCGTGATCCGGCACCTCAGTGCCGTCCAGGACGCTCTTGATGTACGCGGCGCGGACCGTGTTCTCGTCGGCATCCAGAACCAGGACGGTCTCCTTCGCAACGCCGGTGGAGAAAGCGCCGGCGGGAGCGTTGGTACCAGCGGACACGTCCTCCACGTTCCAGATATTCTTGTCGTAGGAGTAGCTGTCAACCAGCTTGGTGAGCTTCTTGTCGCTGTAGACAGCCACGGTGCCGTCGTTGAGCTTCACGGCATAGCCGGTCAGAACGTGGGTGCCGCTGCTGCCGGGGGCAGTCAGATCCGCCACGCCCTCGCCGTTCACGGTGTAGGCATAGGCAGTCTCAAAGTCGCTGTTGCCCTTGAACAGGGAGTCGTAGTCGGAGCGGGTGAGCTTCAGGGTGGAGGCGGTGCCGTCCATCAGAAGCACGTTCAGGGTCACATAGCCGGAGGAGCTGCTGGTGCGGCCCAGGACATAGGCGTAGTCCTTCTCGGCGGCCACGCCCTCAGCGTCGAACAGAACCACGTCGGTCAGATTGGCCTTGGTGGTCTGGGCCACAAAAGCGGTGTTCTTGTCTACGTTAGACATCTTGTCGTAGCCGATGGCCACGCCGTACTTGTCCTCGCCGTTCACGGTCGTGAAGTAGAAGGCCACGGTGTTCTTGTCCACGGCCACCTGACTGCTGGTGCCGTACTTGATGCGGGCAGCGCCGGTATCATAGTCGGCAGCAAGGGTGCTCTTCACGTTGGCGGGGCTGTAGTGGTCATCCGCGTTGGCATGGTTGTCGCCCACGATGGACTTGATGGTCAGAACATCCTTGTCGTTGAGGCTGTACTCAATGACATAGCCGGCAGCGAAACCGGACTGGTGCTGCTTGCTGGAGTAGTGAACGTCACCGCTGAAGGGCAGCGTGCCATCAGGCTTGGTGGTGGTGTTGTCCTGAACGGAGGAGCCCAGGAAGCCCTTCAGCTCCTCAATGCCGTTGTCCTTCTGCTGAGAGGAGGTCAGCTTGGGGAAGAGCTGCTCGCCCACGTTCTGCGCGGAGGCATCGAAGTTCAGGGTGTAAAGCTTCTCGGTGCCATCGGCCAGCAGAACCTTCACTTCGCCGGTGGGGTTGGAGTTGGTGCGGCCCGGATCGTAGCCGGAATCCAGGATCAGGGCATAGTCGCCCACGCCCTTGGAGGAGGGACGGTAAGCGATCACGTTGTCATTGGAGTCGAGGATGAAGTCGTAGTCGATGTCAAAGTCCACGCCGTCCTTGGTGCCGCAGTCCAGCACGTTGAACTCGTAGGTGTTGTCGGCCGCATCCGCCGCAAACAGGATGTAAGAGGGGTGGTACTCGGTGCCGCCCACGGTGATGGTCTGCTCCTTGGTCTTGCTGGAGGAGTAGGACTCCATCTGGCCGGTCACAACGTTGGGGGTGGAGACATGGTACTTGCCGCCGTAAGAGGCAACCAGAACCAGATCGCCCTCAGACAGGTTGGCGTCGGTCACGATGTTCTCGTTGTCGATGGCCTTGTTCTTGTTGAAGGCGTTCAGAGTGGTGGTCTCCTTGGAGTCGCTCTTGGCGATGACCTGGGTCAGAGTCTCCTGCAGGTACAGGACGTACTCAACAATACCGTCGCCGTCGTTGTCGATGGCGGTCATCTCCACGCCGTAGGCATTGGTCTTGCCGTTGACGTTGGTGAAGCGGCCGGTCTTGGCGTCAAAGCCCAGCGCCTTAGTGGCGTCGGCCTCGCTGTCCATCACACCGTAGTTGACATAGTAGGCGGTGTCCTTGTCGGTGGACAGGCCGGTGCCCTTCAGGAAGTCCTTCATGGTGTCCTGCGTGTCAGCGGTGGTCTTGACCACGTTGCTGGCATCATCGAGGTACACGCCCAGCACGGTGGAGTTGGAGAGAACGGTGGTCTTCTTGGCGTACATGGTCACGGTCTTGCCCAGCATGTCGGCAGTGGTGGACACGTTGAACACGACCTGGCCCTTCACCTCTTCGTACTCGCCGGTGGTGGTGTTGGAGGTAGTGGAGGCGTAGACCTTCACGTTCTCCATGGTGGTCTTGCCCTTGGCGGAGGCAAAGTCGCTGTCGGTGTTGTTCAGCGCGGCCTCCTCGTTGGAGACAACCACGCCCTCAATCTTGTAAACACCGTACTTGGCGCTCAGCAGGGTGCGGTGGTCGGTGAAGGCGATGGCATAGCCGTTCTCGTACTTCTGAATCATCTCGATGTCCAGAGCGTTGTAGATCAGCAGCGCCGCGTTGTCGCGGGTCAGAGGATCAGAGGTAGCTACACTCAGGTTGTCAAAGATGCCCAGGGTAGAGGCCAGAGAGGCGGTCTTGATGGCCCAGTCGGCACCGGTCAGGCCCTCGAGCTGCGCGTCGTAGCCGGCGGCCACCAGCAGCATCTTGGCGGCCTCGTTGCCGGTAACGGTAGCGGCGGGGTCAAACTTGCCGTTGCCGCGGCCGGCGATGATGCCCAGGCTGTAGCAGTAGTTGATGTAGCTCTCAGCCCAGTGGCCCTTCACGTCGGTCAGGCCGGTGTTCATCCCGACATACAGGCCGTCCACATCGGCGCCCTGATTCAGGACGGTGGCGATCATCTTCGCCATCTCGGCACGGGTCACGTTGCCGGTGGGGTCAAAGTAAGACCCGTCTTCCTTGCCGTTGATCACGCCCAGAGTAGTGAGCATGGAAACGGCATCCTTGTTGACGACTTTGTCCTTGTCGGAAAAGTCGTCGAGGCCCGTAGCGCTGGCGGAGACAACCATCATGCCGATGAGCATGATCGCCGCCAGAGCCAGGCTGAGAGCCC
>NZ_JH417836.1:50899-53984 GCF_000239295.1 Flavonifractor plautii ATCC 29863 | reverse complement strand
CCCCCGCGCCTCTGGCGCGGGGGGCGGCTGTGCTTGGGCTTCAGCGGCCGGACAGGGCCTTCCAGAGTTTCTTCTGGTTGGGCAGCATCTTCCGGGGCGGGGTGAGCGCCCGGTAGCGCTCCGCCAGCTCGGCCCGGCGGGCGGGGGCCAGAAGGGGGAGCAGCGGGGCGGCAAAGCCCTCAAAGGCGGCCAGGGAAAACTCGGTGGCGCCGTTTTTGGGCCGGGGATAGAGGAGCATCAGCTCCAGGGCCTGGGCGGCCAGACGGTCGGCCTCCTCCGCCGGGCAGGCCGCAAGCTGGGTTTTCAGTGCCTCCACATGGACGGGCAGCTCTTCAGCGAAGGCGTCCACCAGACTGCCCAGCTTGGGATTGCCGTCCGAGTGGAGGAAGAAGCCGATGGCCTCCCCCAAGCTGGCCCTGCGGGCCTCCGGAAGCGCGTCCAGGAACCGGCTGTAGGCGTTCTGAAGGGCTTCCAGGGCCTGAACCGGAGTCTGGGGAGCGGCAGATTCCATAAACGATCCCTCCTTTGGGCAACATTATACGGCCCGGCCGGCCAAAAAACAAGTGCCCCGCCAGCCGGCGGGGCACTTGTTATGGACGGACAGGTTAGGCCTGGGCCTCCACATAGGCGTGGAAGGCGGCCTCGCCGGCGTCGGCGTTCTCGGCGATGAGGTAGAACACATAGCCGTCCTCCACCAGAATGCGGGCGTCCTCCACCTTGGGCAGGTTCTGGGCCAGGTACCAGGAGAAGGTGTCGTGCTGGGACTGGCGGTGGGCCTCCAGGGCCTCCTTCACGGCGGTCTCATCGGCGCCGTCGGCCAGCTTGGCCAGCACCATGATGTCAGGGGTGGTGTTCATGGAGGTGAAGCAGATGGCCTGCTCAAAGGTGTCCTCGGGCAGCTGGAAGAGGGTCGCCACCTCTGCGTTGTCGCTCCGCATGCCGAAGGCCATGCCGCTCTCCTCGCGGATCTGATAGGCGGCCTTCACCATGGGGTCGTTGTTGGGGGTGGTGATGTCGATGCGGTTGACATCCAGTTCGGGGTTCCGGTCTACCGTGTAGCCCTCCAGCATGGACAGAACGCCCGCCTCTACAAAGGTGATGCCGTCCGCCACCTGGGCGGTGGATTTCACCTGTTGGTCGTCCAGCCAAACACTGTTGTCGGCGAACTTGACGGTGATGCGGTTATCCCCGAAGGTGAACCAGCTCTCGTTGTTCTCCTCATCCCAGTAGGCGGAGCCGTGGTCGGCTTCGGCCAGCAGGCGCAGGGGGAGCAGCTCCTCCCCGGAGACGCCGGGGATGCCGGTGAGATCCAGGGTTTCTCCATTGAGCACGATGGTCTGGCCGTAGCCGGTGTCGGCGGGGGCGATCACCAGCTCCGGCTCCTCCGCGGCCAGGGCGGGCAGGGTCATGGCCCCGGTGAGGGTGAGGGTAAGGGCAAGCGTACCGAGTTTCTTCATTTGGATTCTCCTTTGCAGTTTGGGTTTGCACGCTTCTTAGACGAGAAGGCGGAGAAAAAGTTCCCGCTGGAGGAAAAATTATTTGGATACCGGCGCGAAGGTTCCACCCACCAGGGCGCAGAGGGCCGCCGGAGCCAGCTCCACCTGGGCTCCGATTTTCCCGGCGCTGACCACGATGGCGTCCAGTCCTTCCACGCTCCCGTCCAGCACGGTGGGAAAAGGCTTTTTCATCCCCACCGGGGAGCAGCCCCCGTGGACGTAGCCGGTGAGAGGGAGCAGCCTGGCCTGAGGGATCATCTCGATGGACTTCTCTCCCACAGCCCGGGCCGCCGCCTTCAGATCCAGCGAGCGGAGTACAGGGATGACAAAGACGTAGTGCTGGCGGCTGGCCCCCTGGGTCACCAGGGTCTTGCACACCGAGGCGGGGTCCCGGTCAAGGAGGGCGGCCACGCTGGCCCCGTCCACCGCGCCGTTGGGGTGGGCGTAGTGGTGTGGAGTGTAAGGCACCCTTTTTTGGTCTAAAATACGCATCACATTGGTCTTTTCTTCGGCCATAGTTGTCCGCTCCTGTCGGTTATGGTATGATCCTATATCATACTACAAACGAGGAGACGATGCAAATGCTGGATACAAAGGGATGCCGGGGGCAGCTCATGAACATTGCCCAGCGGCTTTTGTCCATTGACAGCCCCAGCGGCTTTACGGACCAGGTAGTGCGGGAGGCGGAGCAGATCGCCCGGGACCACGGCTACGCCGTCCGCCGCACCAACAAGGGAAACCTGGTGGTGTCGGTGCCCGGCCGGGAAAAGGGGAAGCGCGTCGGCCTGTGCGCCCACATCGACACCCTGGGCCTCATGGTGCGCTCCATCACCGCCGACGGCATGCTGATGACCACCAGAATCGGCGGGCCCATCCTGCCCACCCTGGACGGGGAGTACTGCCGCATCCACACCAGGGACGGCCGGATATACACCGGAACCATCCTGTCTCTGTCCCCGGCGGCCCACGTCTTTGACGACGTGCTCACCCGCCCGCGGGACGAGAAGAACCTGGCCGTGCGCATCGACGAGGTGGTGGAGGACCGGGCCGGCGTGGAGGCCCTGGGCATCGCCCCCGGTGACTTCGTGTGTATCGACCCCAAGACCGTGGTCACCGACAGCGGCTTCCTCAAGTCCCGGTTTATCGACGACAAAGGGAGCGCAGCCTGTCTGCTCACTCTGCTGAGGCTGATGCACATCGCCGGGCAGCGGCCCCGGTACGATACCGAGGTGTGCTTCACCGTCCATGAGGAGGTGGGCCACGGAGGGGCCACCCTGCCCCAGGTGGACGAGCTGCTGGCGGTGGACATGGGTTGCGTGGGGGACGATCTGAGCTGCACCGAGCGCCAGGTGTCCATCTGCGCCAAGGACAACGGCGGCCCCTACGACTATGGCATGGTCACCCGCCTGGTGGAGCTGGCCCGGGCCAACGCCATCCCCTACGCGGTGGACATCTACCCCCACTACTCCTCTGACATCACCGTGGCCTGGCACGCGGGCATGGACGCCCGGGGCGCCCTCATCGGCCCCGGCGTCCACGCCTCCCACGGCATGGAGCGGACGCACTTTGAGGGGATGAAGGCGACGATC
>NZ_JH417836.1:31334-50889 GCF_000239295.1 Flavonifractor plautii ATCC 29863 | reverse complement strand
GCGGCCGCGTCCGCTCCATGCGCGCCGGGTGGCGCGGAGCCCGGCGGAATTCACTTCCGCCGGGCGATAAAAGAAAAGAATACGGGGTCCCCGCGGGCCGCAGGCCCGTGGGGCGGCGGACGCACTTTGAGGGGATGAAGGCGACGATCGACCTGGTGGCGCTCTATCTGGAGCTGGGCTGAGGGGCGGCCGCGTCCGCTCCATGCGCGCCGGGTGGCGGCAAAAAATCGCCGCTGAACGGCGTCTTGCCTTGTCACAAGGCTGAGAGTTTGATATAATAAAGGGTAATTTTGAGGGAAGGGGGCATACGGCCGTGAAATACAAGCAGTGGAACCGGGCGGCCAGTGCCCCTCAGGCGCGGGCCGCCATGGAGGCGGCGGGGGTGCCGCCCCTGGCGGCGCTGACCCTCTGCGCCCGCGGGCTGGACACCCCGGAGAAGGCCAGCGCCTTTCTGGACGCCGGCCGGGGCCAGCTCCTGGACCCGTTTCTCATGAAGGACATGGACCGGGCCGCGGCGCGGGTGCGCCGGGCGCTGGCGGCGGGGGAACACATCGCGGTCTACGGCGACTACGACGTGGACGGCATCACCTCCACCTGCCTGCTCACCGACTTCCTCCGCCGGGAGGGGGGGACGGTGATCCCCTATATCCCCGACCGGATGGAGGAGGGCTACGGCCTCAACCGGGAGGCGGTGGCCGCCCTCCGGGGCCAGGGGGTGGGCCTCATCGTCACGGTGGACTGCGGCATCACCGCCGTGGAGGAGGCGGCCTGCGCCGCCTCCCTGGGGGTGGAGCTGGTGATCACCGACCACCACGAGTGCAAGGCCGCCCTGCCCGCCGCCGCGGCGGTGGTGGACCCCCGCCGGGCCGACTGCCCCTATCCCTTCAAGTGCCTGGCCGGGGTGGGGGTGGCCCTCAAGCTGGTGTTGGCCCTGGGCGGCCCGGCCCGGCGGGACGAGCTGCTGGAGCGCTACGCCGATCTGGCGGCCATCGGCACGGTGGCCGATGTCATGAGCCTGACGGGAGAGAACCGCACCATTGTGCGCCTGGGGCTGGAGGCCCTGCGCCGCACCGGGCGGCCTGGGCTGCGGGCCCTGCTCCACGAGGCGGGGCTGGATGAGCGGCCCCTTACCGCCACGGCCATCGGCTACACCCTGGCCCCCCGCATCAATGCCTCCGGGCGGATGGGGTGCGCCTCCCTGGCTGGGGAACTGCTTCTCACGGACGATCCGGCCCGGGGGGAGGAACTCTCCCGGGCCCTGTGCGACCTCAACCGGGAGCGGCAGGCCATTGAGGCGGAGATCTATACCGAGTGCCAGGCCATGGCCGAGGCCCGGCCGCAGAGGCACGCCCTGGTGCTGGCCGGGGAGCAATGGCACCAGGGGGTGGTGGGCATCGTGGCCTCCCGTCTGGCGGAGAAGTACTCCTGCCCGGCGTTTATGATCTGCCTGCAGGACGGCAAGGGCAAGGGCTCCTGCCGCTCCTTCGCGGGCTTCAACCTGTTCGCCGCCCTGGAGCGCTGCGCCCCCCTGCTGGAGGGCTTCGGCGGCCATGCCCTGGCGGCGGGCTTCACCATCCGGGAGGAGAATATCCCGGCCTTTGCCGCCGCCATGAACGACTATGTCTGCGCCTGTACCGGCGGGGAGGAGATGGTTTCCGCCCTGGACATCGACGGGGAGCTGGACGATGTGGGCCTGCTCACCCTGGAGGGAGTGGAGGGCCTGGAGCTGCTGGAGCCCTACGGCGCGGGCAACCCAAAGCCGGTGTTCTCCCTGTCTGGCTGCCTGGTTTCCGCCGTGAACGAGGTGGGCGGCGGGCGGCACCTGAAGCTGAAGCTGACCGCGTCCGGCCGGTCGTTCGACGCCATTTTCTTCTCGGCCACCGCCGAGGAGGCAGGGGTGGGGCCGGGCGACCGGGTGGACGTGGCTTTCACGCCCCAGATCAACGAGTACCGGGGGTGGCGGAGCGTCCAGCTCCAGCTCTGCGATCTGCGCCCCGCCCTCACCCGGGCCCAGGCCGAGCGGGCCCTGTACGAGAAGTTCCGCCGGGGGGAGCCCCTCACCCGGCAGGAGGCGGAGGCCCTGCTGCCCAGCCGGGAGGAGTTCGTCACCCTGTGGCGCTACCTGAAGGGCCACGCGGGGCAGGCCCCGCTGGAGGCCACGGCCCACCGCCTGGCCCGCAGCATCGCCCGCTCCGCCGGCCGGCGGGAGACGGTGATGCGCACCCTGGTGTGCCTGGAGGTCTTTGACGAGCGGGGGCTCATCCGCCTGGAGCACACCACCGACCACCTGCACATCGCCCTGCGCAGCGTGGACGGCAAGGTGAATCTGGACGATTCCTGTATCATGCGGAAATTGCGGCATATATTATCCAACGGGTGAGCCGACCGGGCCGCCCGCTGGCATTCTGATTGCTTTACGTGAGGTGGCTGGTATGGACCCCATCCTGGAGCGCTATCAGGCGCTGGAGGATAAAATCAAGGAATACAACCCGGCGCTGGATGCCCAGCGCCTGTTCCGCGCGTTCACCTACGCCGACAACGCCCACGCCGGACAGCTGCGCAAGGACGGCTCCCCCTATATCACCCACCCCCTGGCGGTGGCGGAGATTGTGGCGGAGCTGGAGCTGGACACCGACTCCATCATCGCCGCCCTGCTCCACGACTGCATCGAGGACACCGGGGCCACCCACGAGGAGATCGCCAAGCTCTTCGGCGCCACGGTGGCCGATCTGGTGGAGGGGGTCACCAAGCTGACCCGGGTGCAGTACACCTCCAAGGAAGAGGAGCAGATGGAGAACCTGCGCAAGATGCTCATGGCCATGGCCAAGGACATCCGGGTGATCCTCATCAAAATCTGCGACCGGCTGCACAACATGCGCACCATGGAGTACCAGAGCGCCCGCAAGCAGAAGGAGAAGGCCCTGGAAACCATGGAGATCTATGCGCCCATCGCCCACCGCCTGGGCATGCAGCGCATCAAGTGGGAGCTGGAGGACACCTCCCTGCAATACCTGGATCCCATCGGCTACAGGGAGATTGCCGACGAGCTGGCCGCCCGCTCCTCCGCCCATGAGGAGTTTCTGGCGGGCATCCAGAAGCGCATCCAGGACCGGCTGGACGAGGAGGGCATCCGCTGCACCATCTACGGCCGGGTGAAGCATATCTACTCCATCTACCGCAAGATGTATACCCAGAACAAGACCATGGACGAGATCTTCGACCTCTATGCCTTCCGGGTCATCGTCGACGACATGCCCGAGTGCTACAATGTCCTGGGCGTCATCCACGACCTGTTCAACCCCGTGCTGGGCCGGTTCAAGGACTATATCTCCACCCCCAAGCCCAACGGCTACCAGTCCCTCCACACCACCGTCATCGGCCGGGAGGGCATCCCCTTCGAGGTGCAGATCCGCACCTGGGAGATGCACCACACCGCCGAGTACGGCATCGCCGCCCACTGGAAGTACAAGCAGGGCATGGCCAACGCCAAGCTGGGCACCGAGGAGGCCTTCGAGTGGGTGCGCAAGCTGCTGGAGAGCCAGCAGGACGTGGACGCCGAGGAGTTCGTGCGCACCATGCGGGTGGATCTCTTCGCCGACGAGGTGTTCGTCTTCACCCCCCGGGGGGACGTGATCAACCTGCCCGCCGGGGCCACCCCCATCGACTTCGCCTACAACATCCACTCCGCCGTGGGCAACCACATGACCGGGGCCAAGGTCAACGGCCGCATGGTCACCTTCGACACCCCGCTGAAAAACGGCGACATCGTGGAGGTCATCACCTCCAAGTCGGCCCACGGCCCCAGCCGGGACTGGATGAAGATCTGCAAGTCCAACGAGGCCCGCAACAAGATCCGCCAGTGGTTCAAGAAGGAGCGGCGGGAGGAGAACATCGCCACCGGCCGCGCCTCCTTCGAGTCGGAGCTCAAGCACGTGGGCCTCTCCCTGGCCGCCATCACCGCCGAGGACGTGCTCCCCTTCATCCTCAAGAAGGTGCGCTTCGGCACCCTGGACGAGCTGTACGCCGCCATCGGCTACGGCGGCATGTCCGCCCAGAAGGCGGTGGTGCGGGTCAAGGACGAGATGGCCCGCCTGGACCGGCTCCACGCCGAGCAGTCGGCCGCCGCCCAGGAGCCCATTCACCCCTCCACCTCCAACCCGCCCACCGTCCCCATCCGTGGGGGCAAGACCAGCCAGTCGGGCATCATTGTGGAGGGCATTGACAACTGCCTGGTCAAGTTCGCCAAGTGCTGCACCCCCGTGCCCGGCGATCCGGTGGTGGGCTTTATCACCCGGGGCTTCGGCGTGTCGGTCCACCGGGCGGACTGCCCCAACGCCTCCGACGCCAAGCGGGCGGAGGAGCCGGGCCGCTGGATCAGGGTGGACTGGGCCACCGGGGAGCTGGCCACCTACCAGACCGCCCTGGACATCTCCGCCAAGGATCGGGACGGCCTGACCCTGGACGTGGCCATGGCCCTCTCCGCCGCCAAGGTCAAGACCACCAGCCTGTCCGCCCGCTCCATGCCGGACGGCTACGCCACCGTCAGCATCGTCCTGGAGGTCAAAAATCAGGAGGAGCTGACCAACGTGATCAACAAGCTGGGGCAGATCCAGGGCGTGTATCAGGTGAAACGGGCCAGCGGCTGAGGACGCTTCTAGGGGGAACGTTGTCCCCCCTAGATACGCGGTCACCGCGCCGCCCAAAGGGCGGCACAATGACCGCGATACCCCCCTCACCCGCGCCCGCGCGGGTGGTTGCCCGCCGGTGGCGGAGCAAGCATCGGTGTGCTGCGCAGGCGCATGTCCTGCTCCGCACAGATTTTGAATTGATTTCCGCCCTGGCGGGCGGAAACTCTGCGAGGCCGTAGGGGCGGATATCATCCGCCCGCCCGGTTTAAGGAGAATGGAATATGACTAAGATAGAGAACATGCGGGAGGACAGCGGCCTGGGCCGGCTGCTCTCCGAGTGTTTCGCCGGGGGCGAGCGGCTCCGGCGGGAGCTGCGCCTGAGCGCGGAGCAGGCCGAGGAGCTGGCCGCCGCCTATCCCGCCGACGTGCGGCCCATGGGCGGGAGCTGGTATGAGATTACGTTCCAGGGGGCGTTTACCTATGGCAATTGAGTTTGTGCCTGTTCTGCTGGGCTCCGACATCAATGCGTACAGCATGGCCCGGGCCTTTCACGAGGCCTACGGCGTAAAGACCATCGTCTACGGCATGTTCCCCGCCAGCGTGTGCGCGGGGAGCAGGATCATCGACTACCGGGTGCGGGAGCACAACGACCGGGTGGACAAGGTGCTGGAGAACGTCACCGAGGTGGCCCGTGAGTTTCCCGACAGAAAGATTCTGGTGCTGGGCTGCGGGGACAACTACCTCAACGCCATCTCCGCCAATCTGCCCCGCTACCCGGAAAACGTCATCGCCCCCTATGTGAGCCTGGACATGCTGGAGACGCTGATCCACAAGGAGAAGTTCTACGAGCTGTGCGACCGGTACGGCATCGACCACCCGGCCACGGTGGTGTACCACAAGGGCATGGGCCACGAGTTCGAGCTGCCCTTTGACGGCCCCTTCGTGGTCAAGCCCGCCGAGTCGGACACCTACTGGAAGCATCCCTTCCCCACCCAGAAGAAGGCCTACATCCTCCAGACCCGGGCGGAGGTGGACGCGGTCATCGACCAGATCTACGGGGCGGGGTATGAGGACGCGCTGATCCTCCAGGACTTCATCCCCGGGGACGACAGCTTTATGCGGGTGGTGACCAACTACTCCGGCGCCGACGGGAAGGTGCGCCTCATGTGCGTGGGCCACGTCCTGCTGGAGGAGCACACTGGCCACGCCATCGGCAACCACGCGGTGATCATCACCGAGCCGGAGCCGGAGCTGTGCGAAAAGCTGCGGGGCTTCCTGGAGGCCATTGGCTTTGTGGGCTTCTCCAACTTCGACATCAAGTACGACCAGCGGGACGGCAAGTTCAAGGCCTTTGAGATCAACTGCCGCCAGGGCCGGAGCAACTACTACGTCACCGGCGCGGGGTACAACCTGGCCAAGTACCTGGTGGAGGATGTCATCGAGCACAAGCCCTGCGCCCTGACCGTGACCCAAAACCGCCATCTGTGGTGGGTCATCCCCCCCAAGGTGGCCTACGACTACGTCAATCCCCGGTACCACCAGGAGATGCGCGCCCTGGAGCGGGCCAATGCCGCGGTCAACCCCCTGTTCTACCGGCCGGACAACGGCCTGATGCACAAGCTGCGCATCCTCCGGGGCCAGCACCGCTACGTGGGCTGGTATGCCTCGTGCATGGAGAAAGTAAAATGACAGAACAGCGCCTCGGCATTTTAGGCGGCATGGGCCGCCCCACCCGGCTTGCGCCGTGCGGGGACCCCGATGATCTCATCTGCCCGGGGCAAATGAATTGCCCCGGCATCAAGGTTTTGGCCTTCGGCCAAAACGCTTGTGACGCCGCACTCGCGGCGTCGGGCCCCATGCCGCTGCATAACAGGAGGGACGGGTATGTCTGAACAGCGTCTCGGTATTTTAGGAGGCATGGGCCCCCAGGCCACCCAGGATTTTTACCAGCGGATTCTGGACCGCACCGACGCCTCCTGCGACCAGGAGCACCTGCCCACCCTGATCTGGAGCGATACCTCCATGCCCGACCGCACCGCCGCCATCCTGGGCGGGGACGCGGAGGGCTGCTACCGCCGCCTGCTGGACGGGGCCAGACTGCTGGAGCGGGGCGGCTGCACCGCCCTGGCCATCCCCTGCAACACCTCCCACTACTTTGCCGACCGCCTCCAGGGGGATATCGCCATCCCCCTCATCCACATGCCCCGGGAGACCGTGGGCGTGCTGGCGGCGGACGGGAAAAAGCGGGCGGGTATCCTGGCCACCGACGGCACGGTTCAGACCGGCATCTACCAGAGGGAGTGCGCCGCCCGGGGCATGGAAGGCGTGACGCCCCCCGCCGACGTGCAGAAGCTGGTCATGAGCATCATCTACGACGAGATCAAGCGGGGCGAGAAGGGCTCCCGGGAGAAGTTCGCGGCTATCGACCGCTGGCTGCGCGCCTCCGGCTGCGACGCGGCCATCCTGGGCTGTACCGAGCTGTCCGTCTACCGCACCTACCACGGCCTGCCCGACTACTATCTGGACGCCATGGAAATCCTGGCGGAAAGGTGTATCACCGCCTGCGGCTACCGGCTGCGGATGGTGTAGTGGGAGAGGGGCGGGCGGAGAGGAGCCCCGCCCCTGCCTTTGTACCCGAAGAGGCCGATGCCCACATCGGCCCGCGCGTTCGGCCTTCCCAAAAATGATTGACTGGTGGTGAATCCGTATGTCCAACCGAACCCGTCTGCCCTTGGGGGACTATTATCAGCTCCTGCTCCGCCATGGACTGCTGGCGGACGCGGCCCCCCTGGCCGCCGACCTGACCCACCCGGTGTCCCTGGTGTCCTGTGACTCCAAGCTGGTCATCCCCAACACCCTCTTTGTCTGCAAGGGGGTCAAATTTAAGGAGGAGTACCTCTGCTCCGCTATGGAACAGGGGGCCTTCGCCTATGTCAGCGAGCGGGAGTATCCCGCCGTCCCCCTGCCCTGCATCCGGGTCACCGATATCCGGCAGGCCATGGGCCTCTTGGCCGACCGGGCCTACGGCCATCCCTCCGGGGCGCTGCGGATCACCGGCATCACCGGCACCAAGGGCAAGACCACCACGGCCTATTATATTAAGTCCATCGTGGATGCCTGGCTGGCCGGACAGGGCCACCGGGAGAGCGCCCTGCTGTCCACCATCGTCACCGACGACGGGGTGGAGCGCAGGCCCGCCAAGCTGACCACGCCGGAGCCGCTGGATCTCCAGCGCCACCTCTGGAACGCGGTGTCGGCGGGGGCGGATTATCTGACCATGGAGGTATCCAGCCAGGCCCTCAAGTACGGCCGGGTGATCGGGGTGGAGCTGGCCTGCGCGGTGTTCCTCAACATCGGGGAGGACCACATCTCCCCGGTGGAGCACCCCGATCTGGAGGACTACCTCAACTCCAAGCTGCTGATCTTCCAGCAGGCCCGGAGCGCCTGTGTCTGCCTGGACTGCGACCATGTGGAGCGGGTGCGCGCCGCGGCGGCCGCCTGCCCCCGGGTGGTGACCTTCTCCCAGAAGTTCCCCTCCGCCGACGTGTACGGCTCCCAGGTGCGCAAGGAGGGGGAGAAGATCGCCTTCCACGTGCGCACTCCCCGCTATGAGCGGGAGCTGGCCATTTCCACACCGGGCCTGTTCAATGCGGAAAACGCCCTGGCCGCCGTGGCGTCGGCGGAGGTCTACGGCATCCCCGCCGACGTGGTGGCCGCCGGACTGGAGCGGGCCTTCGTGCCCGGCCGCATGGAGCACTACGTCAGCGCCGACGGGGAGATTTCGGTGATTGTGGACTACTCCCACAACGGCATGAGCCTCCAGAACGCCCTGCGCTCCGTCCGGGCGGAGTACCCCGGCCGGGAGCTGACCGTCCTCTTCGGCTGCACCGGCGGCAAGGGCATCGACCGCCGGGAGGGCATGGGCAACGCCGCCGGGGAGTGGGCCGACCGGATCATCCTCACCGAGGACGATCCCGGCCCGGAGGAGGTGGAGGCCATCTGCGCCGACATCGGCGTGTTCCTCACCGCCCACGGCAAGGATTACACCGTGATCCCCAACCGGGAGGCGGCGGTGGAGACCGCCATCCTGGGCGCCCGCCGCCCGGCGGTGGTGCTGCTGGCGGGCAAGGGGTGTGAGGAGGCCCAGAAGCGGAAGAACGGCCCGGAGCCCTGCATCCCGGACGGGACGCTGGCCCGGCGGGCGCTGGACAAGTACAATGCTGGATAAGTGGTTCGCAGCCGCCGGGGCCGCCGCCTGGGGCGGCGTGGCCTTCCGGCGGCTGCTTCCGTTTTTGTCCACCGGTGCCCGGGAGAAGGTGGAAACCCTCTGCCCCGCTCCAGAGACTGTCCTGGTGGCGGCCTTCCCCTACTACGCCGGGGAGCGGCCGGGCAACCTGTCCCTCTACGCCCGGGGGGAGGACTACCACCGGGTGGTCACCCGGCGGCTGAATACGGTGTGTGATGCCCTGCGCCGGAAATACCCGGGGGAATCGTTTGTCCCCGCCGCCGACAACTCCCCCCTACCGGAGCGGGAGGCCGCCTGGCTGGCGGGCATCGGCCTGCGGGGGAAAAACGGCCTGCTGATCCTGCCGCCCTACGGCACCTATGCATTTCTGGGTACCATTCTCACCGGGGCGGCGCTGGACGTGCCGGAGCGCCCCGCCGCGCCGGACTGCCCCGACTGCGGGGCCTGCCGGGCGGCCTGTCCCGCCGGGGCCCTGGGGGAAGGGGGGCCGGACGTGTCCCGCTGTCTGTCCGAGCTGACCCAGAAAAAGGGGGCGCTGACGGAGGAGGAGGCCGCCCGGCTGAGGGTCCACCCGCTCATCTGGGGCTGTGACTTCTGCCAGCGGGCCTGTCCCTACAATGCCGCCCCGGCCCGCTCGCCGCTGCCCGAGTTTTCCACATCTCTGGTAGACGCTCTGGAAAACTCCGATCTCGAGGGGCTCACCAACCGCACGTTCCGGGACAAGTACGGGGGCCGGGCCTTCGCCTGGCGGGGCCCCGGCCCCCTGCGGCGCAATCTCGGGCTGAAAGAGGAATAAAACCGCCTTTCCCGTCCAAACTAGCAGTAAAGTTTGGGAGAAAGGCGGTTTTGTCATGCAAGTACGCGATCTTATGAACCCCAGCGTGGTCTCCATCACCCCCGGCGAGTCGGCCTCCCTGGCGGCTCGGCTCCTGTCCCGGCACAACGTGGGCTCCCTGCCCGTCTGCGGTGAGGACGGCGGCCTGCGGGGCATTGTCACCGACCGGGACATCATCCTGCGCTGTGTGGCGGCGGAGGAGGACCCCCTCAAGACTCAGGTGAAGGACATCATGACCCGCAACTGCGCGGTGGTGTCCCCCGACGACGACGCCAGGGAGGCCACCCGGCTCATGGCGGCCAAGCAGGTGCGCCGCCTCCCCGTGCTGGAGGGGGGCAAGGTGGTGGGGATGGTCTCCCTGGGGGACCTGGCCCAGTGCCGCCAGTTCGACATGGAGGCCAGCAAGGCCCTCTGCGAGATCTCCGACCAGGTAAAGCACGGCTACGTGGAGTAGTCGTTTCCCCGGCAGACTGAAAACCGCCCCCGGAGCATGCTCCGGGGGCGGAAATCATGTTGCGGCAATCAGCCCTTTTTCTTGGAGGCCTCGCGCATGCGGGCCGCGTGGTCCAGCAGGCGCTTGCGCAGGCGCAGGGATTCGGGAGTGACCTCCAGCAGCTCGTCATCGGCCAGAAACTCCAGGCACTGCTCCAGGCTCATCTGGCGGGGCGGGGTGAGCCGCAGGGCGTCGTCGGAGCCGGAGGCGCGCATGTTGGTCAACTGCTTCTTTTTGCAGATGTTAACCGAGATGTCCTCCTGTTTGGGGGTCTCGCCCACCACCATGCCGGCATAGACGGGCACGCCCGCGCCGATGAACAGCACACCACGCTCCTGGGCGTTGTAGAGGCCGTAGGTGACGCTCTCACCGGTCTCGAAGGACACCAGGGAACCGGAGTTGCGGCGCTGGATCTCGCCCTTCATGGGGGCATAGGAGTCAAAGACCGAGGCCATGATGCCCTCGCCCTTGGTGTCGGTGAGGAACTCGTTGCGGTAGCCGAACAGGCCGCGGGAGGGCACCAGGAACTCCAGCTTCATCCGATCACCCACCGGAGTCATCTCCAGAAGGTCGCCCTTGCGGGCGCCGATCTTCTCGATGACCGCGCCCACGCTGTCGCTGGGTACGTCCACCACCAGACGCTCCACCGGCTCGCACATTTTGCCGTCAATCTCCTGGTAGAGCACGCGGGGGGGGGAGACCTGGAACTCGTAGCCCTCCCGGCGCATGGTCTCGATGAGGATGGACAGGCTCATCTCGCCCCGGCCCGCCACGTTGAAGGCGTCGGTGGAGTCGGTCTCGGTGACCCGCAGGGACACGTCCTTCATGGTCTCGCGGAACAGCCGCTCCCGGATCTGGCGGGAGGTGACGAACTTGCCCTCCTTGCCCGCGAAGGGGGAGTCGTTAACGGAGAAGGTCATCTCGATGGTGGGGGCGGAGATCTTCACAAACTCGATGGGCTCCACCGCGTCGGGGGCGCAGATGGTGTCGCCGATGGTGATCTCGCCGATGCCGCTCATGGCGATGATGTTGCCGGCGGTGGCCTCGGTCACCGGCACCCGGCCCAGGCCGTCAAACTGATAGAGGGCGGTGGCCTTGGCCTTCTGAGGCGCGGCGTCGGGCTGGTGGAAGTTGCACACCGCGATCTCCTGGTTCTGCTTTACAGTGCCCCGCTCGATGCGACCGATGGCGATGCGGCCCACAAACTCGTTGTAGTCAATGGAGGAGACCAGCATCTGGAAGGGGGCCTCCGTGTCCGCCTCCGGGGCGGGGATATAGTTGAGGATGGTCTCAAACAGGGGCACCAGGTCGGTGCCAGGCACGTCGGGGGAGTAGGAGGCGGTGCCCTGGCGGCCGGAGCAGAACAGGGTGGGGGACTCAAACTGCTCGTCGGTGGCGTTCAGATCCAGCAGCAGCTCCAGCACCTCGTCCATGACCTCGTGGATGCGCTGGTCGGGGCGGTCCACCTTGTTGACCACCACGATGACCTTGTGGCCCAGCTCCAGTGCCTTGCTCAGCACAAAACGGGTCTGGGGCATGGGACCCTCGGCGGCGTCCACCAGCAGGATGACGCCGTTGACCATCTTGAGGATCCGCTCCACCTCGCCGCCAAAATCGGCGTGGCCCGGCGTGTCCACGATGTTGATCTTCACGTCCTTGTAGTGGACGGCGGTGTTCTTGGCCAGAATGGTGATGCCGCGCTCCCGCTCCAGATCGTTGGAGTCCATGACCCGCTCCACCGTGGCCTGGTTCTCGCGGTAGATGCCGCCCTGCTTGAGCATTTCGTCCACCAGGGTGGTCTTGCCGTGGTCGACGTGGGCGATAATGGCGACGTTTCTCAGCTTCGTATCTTGCAAAGTGGTGCACCTCTCAATTTATTCCGAAATCTGTCCCTATCATTGAAAGCTCGACCACATATTATACCGTAGAACAGTAACGCGCGCAACTGATTTTGCAAAAAAAACGTCCAAATCGGGGGACAAAAACACCCCTTGCCGTTGACAGGCGCGGGGAATTGGGGTACAATATCAAAGCATCTGCGCGCCAGTTTTTCCACAATTTCATATGCGCCTGTAGCTCAGCAGGATAGAGCGACCGCCTCCTAAGCGGTAGGTCGGAGGTTCGAATCCCCTCAGGCGTGCCAAAGGAAAGGGACATCCGCAAGGATGTCCCTTTCCTTTGGCCTCCGGCTGCCGGGAATGGGTGTCTCCCAGGCAATTTCAAATATCCGCGGGCAGATGCGGTCTGCGCTTCTATTCGTGTTATTTCTGGGCGGCGCCGGTAAGCAGGGGGCGGGTCATAGTATTCTTTTTCAAATAAAGTTAATGGCCTATTTTTACTGTTACTATAGCCTGTCCAGGTGGCTCTTTCAAGTCCTCTGAATAGGATTCTTTACAACCTTTCCCAAAGAAGGTATATCTGCTCGGGCAAGTGTTCTTCCCACATGTCCAAGGCATCCTCCGTCACCACTATATAACTCTTTAGCTGTCTATTTTCTTGTGTTTATAGGCTCTCTATCAACGCTGAAGCGAAAAATGGGTAATGGATGCAGTAAATGGCATGGTACAGGCTCAGGAGCAGGCAGAGGCTTTAACAAAGCACGCACAGGCTAAAGATAGACTCACTCCTGCTTGCCTTGTTGGATATGCCTAAAGCAGTCTGGTATCTGGAGCGGACAGATGTTGTAGTTTCCGTTGCCCCTCGTTCTGATTCCCCATGGAATGACACCGCAACTCTATCACGTTTTTGGAATTTTCAGTAATTAACAGCTACAAAAAATTTCCCCATATCAGAAGCAAAGAGCAATGAGTGCGTTAGTTTAAGCTTCCTCAGTTCTTCTGAAAGAAGTCCTGCAATGATAAAGCTATTCGACTTCATAGTCATCATAGTATTACTACCAGCAAAGTGCTGTCCTATTGATCTCCAGAAGTTTGCAGCAAACAACTGTAGACTAGATAGTATCAAGTCCATCTCATTCTTCACTTCTGTCCCATAGATCATTTCGGCAACGCGAAGTAGAAATGAGCTCTCTATACCTGAAACAATTGTAATCTCGCGTGAATCCAAACTATATACCATTTTTTGATATACAGCCTTTCCCAAAAATTCTCCTTGATAGCTCCTACCTATAATTTTCGCATTTGCCGCAATATTTAAAGAAGCGGTCAACAGCGTATTGATCTTTTCTTCCAGTCGCGCTTCAAAGTCACTGTTCTTTGCAGGCGCGGCTAGAATACCCTTTCCTATGATCGCCATATCTGCTGTTGCTATATGCTCCAAAAGCCATCCAATTCCGCTTCCGACAAAATCTTGTATCTCTTCTTTACTGCACTCACCACGCTTGACAATATCTTGATATTTTTTTAGCTGGATATTGCAAAATTCATCGTGCAACATCTTGTGTAATGTATACCCAGTGTAGCCGATTTTGCGCATGTATTCCTCTTCCGCCTTAGCATGACGCTCAAAATAGCTGGTTATATAAGTTAAAGTTTCCCGAACGAGGAATATACGATAATTTGCCTCATCTCCTCGTTCCCGTAACTTATTCAAAACCTGATCGGCCATTTGGAATATCTGCTGATGTTCCTTGTCTAATTTTTCTATACCCGTAATATAATTGTCATTCCACCTAATCATACCTGTTCTCCTTCAATCTATTTTAGTTACAAAATAAGTGAGTCAGCATATCCTCCTTTAATGTTTCAGCAGAGCAATCTTTGGGAGTTGTTTTCCTGTTTGACTGCATAACGCCCGGGCGGAGGGATTTATTGCGCAATAAAGGGAAATTTAAAAATCCAATAGAGTTTATAGGAAAATGCGGTGGACTGCCAGGAAAAATGGACAGGGCACTGGAAAAAAGCGGCGAAAGAGGGCGGGATTTTCTCTGTTGCTTTTTCCCTGAGGAACCATTATACTATATATTATGGAAACCATTTATGCAAATGGAGGATTACATATGAAAGGAAAGCGAGTTCTCTCTCTGGCGCTGGCCGCGCTGATGACGCTCTCCCTGCTGGTGGTGCCCGCAGCGGCCGTCAGCTTTACCGACATGACCAATCACTGGGCCAAGGACGATGTGGAGTACTTGGCTACCCAGGGGGTGGTCAAGGGGACCAGCGCCACCACCTTTGCTCCCGACCAGAAGATGACCGCCTGTGAAGCGCTGCTGTTTTGCTCCCGTGCCACCGGCGTGGACACCATTGACAAGGAGGCCATCGTCGAGGACTGGGAGGACGAGCTGAAGGAGATCCTGCCCGAGGAGATGTACGCCTGGGCGGCCCAGGAGATGGCCGTCTGCCTGGAGACCGGCATCATCTCGGAGACCGAGCTGCGGGCCCTGAGCAGCGCGGGCGGGCTGGTGAAGTCCATCACCCGTGAGACGCTGGCCATGTATCTGGTGCGGGCCATGCAGCTCGCCCCCCTGGCCCAGAGCCTGACCTCCTACCCCATGAGCTTTGCGGACACTACCTCTATTTCCGCCTCTCTGCAGCCCTATGTATACCTGCTGAACATGTACGGCATCGTCAAGGGCAACGAGCTCAACCGCTTTCTGCCACAGAACTCCCTGACCCGGGCCGAGATGGCCACCATGCTCCGCCGGGCCATCGACTTTATGGACGAGCGGGGCATCTATGCCGAGCTGCCCGGCTACACCGACTATGACTGGGTGGGCGGCACCATCGCCGCCGTGTCTACCGGCAGCAGCGGCGTTACCCTGCTGACCCTGACCAGTGTGGTCAGCGGCACCCGCAGCATCTCTCTGCCCGCCGACGCGGAGATCTACGAGAATAATATGCTCTCCTCCGCCGATGCCCTGAAGGTGGGCAGTTACGCCCGGGTGAACCTGGACAGGAAGGGTACTGCCGAGTCCGTGCGCCTGGGCGGCGCGGTCACCTCCTATACCGGCTCCGTCACCGGCGTGGAGCAGGACAGCCTGACCGTGACGGTCAACGGCGCTTCCAAACGGCTGGATATCGACCGCTTTACCGAGGTGCAGGTGGGCAAGACCGCCGGCGACTACACCCTGCTGGATCCCCAGGCCGGATACACCACGGCCACCTGCTATGTGGACGCCATGGGCCATCTGGACGCGGTGCAGCTCTCCGGCGGAACCCGCGCCGAGGAGGGCATACTGGTGAAGGTGGAAAACGGCACCGGCGGCCAGCGGCTCCAGGTGTCGGCCTTTAACGGCGAAACCAGGCGCTACACCCTGCCCGCCGGGGCGGGCGTCACCGTCAACGGCGTGGTGGGCACCGTGTCCGACCGCTATGAGGGCGACTACGTGAGCCTGCGGGTATCCAACGACGAGGCCAACGAGCTGGTCAGCATGGCGGTGGACACCGTAACCGATTACGTCCAGGGCTCCGTCAAGAGCTTTACCTACGCCAAGGATCAAAACGACATCACCCTGACCAACCTGAGTACCGGCAAATCCACCACCTACGACATCTCCTCCAAGGCAGCCATCCGCTTCAATGGCGAGGACATCGCACTCAAGGAGCTGGAGCGGAACTCCTTCGCCACCCTTCAGCTCTCCGGCGGGGATGTGGTGACGCTGCTGGACGCCTATCCTGGCTCCACCACCACCGAGGGCGTCATTGAGAGCATCACCTACGGTACCCCCACTACCCTGGCGGTCAAGACCGCCAATGACAGCGTAATGACCTTTGAACTGGATCTCACCGACCTGCCCGCCATCTACCGGGACGGTAAGAGCAGCTCTCTGGACAAGATCAAGAGCGGCGACACCGTGGTGGTCACCGTGCGCTACAACAAGGTCACCACCCTGGAGACAACGCCTCAGAGCGCCAACGTCACCGGCACTATCACCCGGGTGGTGCAGGATGCCGCCGGGATCACGTTTGATGTGAAGCTCACCGACGGCTCCACCGCCTCCTATACCGTGTCCGAGGGCGTTTCTGTCACCCAGGACGGCACCGCCGTCTCCCTCTACACCCTCAAGCCCAACGATGCAGTGGCCATGGTGGTCAGCGGCGGAGATGTGGTGTCCATCGAGGTGGACAGGGGCTCCGGCTCCAGCAGCCAGCTTGAGGGCACGGTCCTGGTGCCCAACACCAAGGACAAGACCCTGATGGTACAGCTCACCGACGGCAACGTGCTCACGGCGGACGTGTCCGACGCCAGCTTTATGTCCGCCAGCGGCTCCTCCACCAGCCTGCGCCAGTTGGAGGCGGGGGACCGGGTGCAGCTCTTCGGCGATTACAAGGGAGCCCAGTTTGTAGCCACTCTGGTGCTAAAGCTGTAAGTATTAAATGTAATGACATGAAAACGGCCCCGGAACCGCTCGGTTCTGGGGCCGTTTTGCAGGCCTCACGCCGGGAGGCGGAACCGCGCCGGCAGCTCCTCCGGCGGCACACCCAGGAGCAGCAGAGTGCCCGCGGCGGCCAGAAAGGGCAGGGGGGAGGCGCCGGTAGAGAAGGGGAGCACCAGCTCCTGCTGCTCCACCACCGCCCCGCCCAGGGTGACCAGCTCCCGCTGGACGGCCAGGCACAGCCTGTCCCCCTCCAGGCTGGAAAAGGTGAGGGTATCCCGGGGGGAGGTGCCGTAGCTCACGGCCTGGCGGGCGTTGAGGGCCCGGGCCAGCGGCCCTGCCGTGCCGGGCAGCAGCACCGTCCCGCAGGGGACGGCCCCCGCGCCGGCCCAGCCCCGTGCCGCCGGTGACACCGTCAGCAGCTCCAGCCGCGCCCCGGCCAGCTCCGCCGGGTGCCGCCCGGCGCGCACCTCCGCCGCCAGCTCTCCCAACCCGGCCTCCACGGCCGTCCGAATCCCCTCGTCCCGCTCCCAGATTCCCACACGCAAGCTCCGCCACCTCCCGCTTTGCTGTAGTGTGCGGAAATTATGGGATTTTATGCGCCCTTTGTCCCGGAACGCGGCACGGGCCTTGACTTTTGCGGCCTGAATGCGTAAAATAATACGAACCGATAACTTTAGAATAAAGGATTGAGATAGAGATGGCACAGGACAAGAAACAGGTGGAACAGATTACCGATATGGAGGTGGACTTTGCCAAGTGGTTCACCGACGTGTGCAAAAAGGCGGAGCTGATTGACTACTCCTCCATCAAGGGCATGTTCATCCTCCGTCCCTATGGCTACGCCATTTGGGAGAATTTCCAGAAGATCCTGGACGAGAAGTTCAAGGAAACCGGGCATGAGAACGTGTATCTGCCCATGCTGATCCCCGAGAGCCTGCTCCAGAAGGAGAAGGACCACGTGGAGGGCTTCGCCCCCGAGTGCGCCTGGGTGACCATGGGCGGCTCCGAGAAGCTGGAGGAGCGCTACTGCATCCGCCCCACCTCCGAGACCCTCTTCTGTGAGCACTACGCCAACATCATCCACTCCCACCGGGACCTGCCCAAGCTGTACAACCAGTGGTGCTCCGTCCTGCGCTGGGAGAAGACCTCCCGCCCCTTCCTGCGCCACCGCGAGTTTTTGTGGCAGGAGGGCCACACCATGCACGCCACCGCCGAGGAGGCCGTCGCCGAGACCGAGCGCATGTTCAACATCTACGCCGACTTCTGCGAGAACTACCTGGCCATGCCCGTGGTGAAGGGCCGCAAGACCGACAAGGAGAAGTTCTCCGGCGCAGAGGCCACCTACACCGTGGAGTGCATGATGCACGACAAGAAGGCCCTCCAGGCCGGCACCAGCCACTACTTCGGCGACGGCTTCGCCCGCGCCTTCGACATCACCTTCGCCGGCAAGGACAACCAGCCCCACCACCCCTTCCAGACCTCCTGGGGCGTGTCCACCCGCCTGATCGGCGGCGTCATCATGACCCACGGCGACAACAACGGCCTGGTGCTGCCCCCCCGCATCGCTCCCACCCAGGTCATCATCATCCCCGTGGCCCAGCACAAGGAGGGCGTCATCGAGGCCAACGAGGCCGTCATGGCCCGCCTGAAGGCCGCCGGCATCCGGGTGAAGATGGACGCCTCCGACAACTCCCCCGGCTGGAAGTTCGCCGAGTACGAGATGAAGGGCGTGCCCCTGCGGCTGGAGCTGGGCCCCAAGGACATCGAGAAGAACCAGTGCGTCCTGGCCCGCCGGGACAGCGGCGAGAAGGTCTTTGTCTCCCTGGACAACATCGAGGAGACCGTCAAGACCATGCTGGACGCGGTGCAGCAGGGCCTGTTCGACAAGGCCAAGCGCAACCTGGACGAGAATACCTACGCCTGCGCCACCCTGGAGGAGGTCGAGGAGAAGATGGCCAGCCAGGGCGGCTTCGCCAAGACCATGTGGTGCGGCGAGCTGGCGTGCGAGTTGAAGATGAAGGAGGAGGCCGGAGTGTCCTCCCGATGCATCCCTCTGGAGCAGGAGCACCTGGGCGACACCTGCGCCTGCTGCGGCAAGCCCGCCAAGCACATGGTGTACTGGGGCGTGGCGTACTGACGCTTCAAAGGGGGGCGGCATGCCGCCCCCCATATAATATCAGATGATTAACTATGACTAACCAGAAAAAGGAGGGAACTCATGCAATCCATTTTATGGGCGGCCACGGGTACCGGCTTCACTTTTTTGATGACCACTCTGGGCGCCGCCATGGTCTTTCTGTTCCGAAAGCAGCTCAATGCGTCCATCCAGCGTATCTTTCTGGGCTTTGCCGCCGGGGTGATGATCGCCGCCTCGGTGTGGAGCCTGCTCATTCCCGCCATGGAGGAGGCGGAGGCCTCCGGGCTTCCGGGCTGGCTGCCGGCGGTGGGGGGCTTCGTGCTGGGCATCGGCTTCCTGCTGCTGCTGGATGTGCTGCTGCCCCACCTCCATGTGGATGCCAGGCAGCCCGAGGGGCTCCACTCCTCCTGGCGGCGCACCACCCTGCTGGTGCTGGCCGTGACGCTGCACAACATCCCGGAGGGGATGGCCGTCGGCCTGTCCTTCGCCCTGGCCGCCCAGCACGCCGGTGAGGGGGCGGCCCTGTCCGGGGCCCTGGCGCTGGCTCTGGGAATTGGAATCCAGAACTTCCCGGAGGGGGCGGCCATCTCCCTGCCCCTGCGGCAGGAGGGGCTGTCCGCCGGGCGGGCTTTCCTCTACGGCAGCGCCTCCGGCGTGGTGGAGCCTGTCTTCGGTATCCTGGTGGTGCTGGTGGCGGGGACGATCCAGCCCCTCATGCCCTGGCTGCTGTCCTTCGCCGCCGGGGCCATGATGTATGTGGTTGTGGAGGAGCTCATCCCCGAGGCACACTTGGGGGAGCATTCCAACACCGGCACCCTGGGAGTCATGGCGGGCTTCCTGCTCATGATGGTGTTGGACGTGGCGCTGGGGTGAGCCGCCCTACCTTGTGCGGTAGGGGCGGCCCTTGTGGCCGCCCGCGCCCCGGGCACTCTCCGGCGG
>NZ_JH417836.1:24862-31247 GCF_000239295.1 Flavonifractor plautii ATCC 29863 | reverse complement strand
CGCGCCCCGGGCACTCTCCGGCGGGCGGGGACGAGCCCCGCCCCTACGGTGTGCGCTTGATAAGGCCCGGCCCGCAGCTGGAACGAATGCACAGCGTCTAGGGCCGGCAGACCCCCAGCCATTTTAAAACGTCCCAGATATCCTCAATTTGCAGCAGACTGTCCCACTCCCCGGAGGGTTCCTCTGAAACAATCTTCCGGATATCCCGCAGGGCCTTTCGACAGAGCTGATCCACCATCTCGTTGTAGAAATCCGAGCGCGGAGGTTCGGGACAGCCCTCCGGTGTAGCGGCCAATAAAATATCGTAGTATAAATCCATCGGATTCACCTCATGTTTATTTTAGCGAAAAATTCGCTAAAAAGCAAGGGGAAGCATGGGATGCTCGTATGCTTTTCCTGAAGTGGGAACATGAAATACGAGCGTATCCGTAACTTGCGAGAAGACAGGGATTTGACGCAGACAGAAATAGCGGAAATTTTGAATTGCAGTCAACGCATCTACAGTAATTACGAGCGGGGGGACGTCGATATTCCGACGGAAATTCTAATTGCGCTGGCACACTATCATAATACCAGCATCGACTACCTGTTGGGCCTCACAGACGAGCGGACGCCCTATCCCAGGGCAAAAAACCGGGATTTTTGAAAATTTCCCGTTGCATTCCGCTAACGATGGGGGTATAATGACACCAACCTGTTGAAGTGAGGAACACAGACATGGCAGACCAAACCCTCACAACTGCATCCTTCCTGTTTTCCTATGGCTGGGCTCGATTTATGGGCGCCGGCTTTTTTGGCATGGAGAAAACACGGGGGATGGAATGAATGGGTGGGGCCCGGAGAAGGCCCCATAGTACCTGGATGTGCAGGGGCGCTCATTGATTTCATCAATGGGCGCCCTTTTTGCATGGAGAGAAAGGATGTAAAATCATGGTAGTTGTTATGAAACCCGGCACCCGGCAGCAGGACATCGACGCCTTGGTATCCAGGCTTAAGGAACTGGATCTGGATGTGGGCATCACCAACGGCGTGGGCTGCACCATCCTGGGCCTGGTGGGCGACACCACCGCCGTGGACATGGATAAGATCTCCATCAACCCCCATGTGGAGCGGGTCATGCGGGTGCAGGAGCCCTACAAGAAGGCCAACCGCAAGTTCCACCCGGAGGACACGGTGGTCTCCGTGGGGAACGCCAAGATCGGCGGGGGGAATTTCTCCGTGATCGCCGGCCCCTGCTCGGTGGAGAGCGAGGCGCAGATCTGCGCCGTGGCCGAGGACGTGAAGGCCTCCGGCGCGGCCCTGCTCCGGGGCGGCGCGTTCAAGCCCCGCACCTCCCCCTACTCCTTCCAGGGCATGGGCACCGCGGGCCTCGACCTGCTGATGGAGGCCCGGAAGCAGACCGGCCTGCCCATCGTCACCGAGATCATGGACCCCCGTATGGCCGAGCTCTTCGAGCGGGAGGTGGACGTGGTGCAGGTGGGCGCCCGCAACATGCAGAACTTCGAGCTGCTCAAGGAGGTGGGCAAGATGAGCAAGCCGATCCTCCTCAAGCGGGGCCTGTCCAACACCTACGAGGAGTGGATCATGTCCGCCGAGTATATCATGTCCGCCGGAAACGAGAACGTGATCCTCTGCGAGCGGGGGGTGCGCACCTTCGAGACCTACACCCGCAACACTCTGGATGTGTCCGCCATCCCCGCCATTAAGCAGATGAGCCACCTGCCCGTGATTGTGGACCCCTCCCACGCCGCCGGCATGTACTGGATGGTGGAGCCCCTGGCCCTGGCCGCCGTGGCCGCCGGCGCCGACGGCCTCATCATCGAGGTCCACAACGACCCGGCCCACGCCAAATGCGACGGCCAGCAGTCCCTCACCCCCCAGAACTTCGATGCCCTCATGCACAAGGTCTCTGCCATGGTTGACCTGATGGGGAAAACGCTGGTAAAATAAAAAAGAAGCGCGGAGCGCCCGGGAGCAGGGCAACAGCGAACTGCGCAGACCGAAAAACAGGCTGGCCGCAGGCCAGCGGCATGTTCGGCGGAGCAGTGAGCAGTTGCCCGTCGCGGAGGGCGCGCAGCGTGACAGAGAAGCGCGTAGGGTAGGCGCATAGGGGAGCTAAGAGGACATGGAGGCGAAACCGCAGCGTGAGCAAACGTGCCGGTGGCACGTTTGTAGCGGAGGCCGCAGCGGCTATGCCGCGAGGAGGAACCCCGGATGAACGCTGCCCGCCGCGGAGGGGGCGCAGCGTGACAGCGTCGGCCTAAGCTTTGGATCATTCGCTTCCGGGCAGGCCCGAAAGCTCATTCCCGCCGCTGGGCCTCCTTTTCCCCACGCGAACCGCTTCGCTGGGTTCGTGTAGGGGCCCCGAAAGCGGGGCGTACGCCGCACCAGTATGTAGGGGCGGGGCTTGTCCCCGCCCGCGGGCGACCACGAGGGCCGCCCCTACGGTGAGGGTGGAGGATAGTTGGCGTGGGCCGATGAGGGCAGAAGGTGAATTGCCCCACAGGGGCAAGAGAGGCCGCCCTGGGGTGTCGGCCCCTGCGTTGGGGCAACCTGCGGAGCTGTCACGTAGGGGCGGGTGCCCACACCCGCCCGACGGATACCGTCGATTTTGAACAGAGGAGGCCGTACCATGAAAACGCTGACCGTCGCCCTTCCGGGGCGGGAATATAACATACAGATTGGGTGGGGGCTGCTCACCCGGGCGGGGGAGGAGCTTCGGGCCGTCCTGCCCGGGGCCTCCCGGATTTTTGTGGTGACAGACAGCCATGTGGCCCCCCTGTACCTGGAGCGGGTGCGCGCCAGCCTGGAGGGGGCCGGGTTCCGGGTGACCGCCCACACCGTCCCCGCCGGGGAGGGCTCCAAATGCCCCGCCCGTCTGGCCGAGCTGTGGGAGGCCATGATGGACGCCGGGCTGACCCGCACCGACGCGGTGGCGGCCCTGGGCGGCGGCGTGGTGGGAGATCTGGCGGGGTTCGCCGCCGCCACCATCCTGCGGGGCGTGGACTTCGTGCAGATTCCCACCACTCTGCTGGCCCAGGTGGATTCCTCCGTAGGGGGCAAGGTGGCCGTGGATCTGGAGCACGGAAAGAATCTGGCGGGGGCCTTCTGGCAGCCCAGACTGGTGCTCATGGACCCGGAGGTGCTGGACACTCTGCCGCTGCCTGTCTTCATGGAGGGCATGGCGGAGGTGGTCAAATACGGCTGCATCAAGGACGCGGCCTTTTTCGACTTCCTGGCGGCCCGGCCCTCCCGGGCGGAGCTGATGGCGGAAATGGAACACATCCTGTATACCTGCTGCGCGATTAAACGGAGCGTAGTGGAACAGGACGAGCGGGACACGGGGGAGCGGATGCTCCTCAACTTCGGCCACACGCTGGGCCACGCCTACGAGCTGGCGGGGCACTACACCGAGTGGAGCCACGGCGCGGCGGTGGCCGCCGGCATGTGCGCCGCCGCCCGGCTGGGTGTACGCCTGGGGGTGACCCCGGCGGAGCTGCCGGAGCGCCTGGAGGAGGCGCTCTCCGCCCTGGGGCTGCCCACCGCCATCCCCTGCACGGCGGAGGATTACGCCGCCGCCGTGGGACTGGACAAGAAGGGGGCGGGGGCGGACATTTCGGTGATCCTCCTGGAGCGCATGGGCCGCGCCGTCCCCCACCGGATGCCCAAGGCTAAACTGCTGGAGGAACTGCGATGAACGTCACCATCACCCCCGCCGCCCTGGGCGGCGCCGTCACCCCGCCGCCCTCCAAGTCCCAGGCCCACCGGCTGATCATCGCCGCCGCCCTGTCCGACGGGGTGTGCCGCCTGTCCAATGTGGAGCTGTCCCAGGACATCCAGGCCACCCTGCGCTGTATGCGCACCCTGGACGCGGACGCCTCCGCCGACGGCACAATCATCCGCGGGGCCGATCTGGTGGACGGCTTCGGGACGCCCCCGCCGGAGATCATGGACTGCGGCGAGTCGGGCTCCACCCTGCGGTTTTTGATCCCCGTGGCCCTGGCCCTCAAGGGGGGCGGCCGGTTTACCGGCCACGGGCGGCTCATGGAGCGGCCCCAGGAGCCCTATTTCCGCCTCTTTGCGGAGAAGGGGATCGCGTGGACACTGGAAAACGGGGTGCTCGCCGTGGAGGGGCGGCTGACGCCCGGCGTCTACGCCCTGCCCGGCGACGTGTCCTCCCAGTTCATCACCGGCCTGCTCTACGCCCTCCCACTGCTGGAGGGGGACAGCGAACTTGTCCTCACCACCGCGCTGGAGAGCCGGGGCTATGTGGACATGACCCTGGACGCCCTGGCCCAATTCGGCGTCGCGGCGGAGTACGACGGGGACCGGCGCTTCCGGGTGCCGGGGAACCAGGTGTACCGCCACCGGGATCTGGCCATCGAGGGGGACTGGTCCAACGCCGCTTTCTGGTTTGCCGCCGCGTTCCTGGGCCACCGGGTGGACGTGGAGGGGCTGAACCCCCGCTCCGTTCAGGGCGACGGGGTGATCGGGGAGCAGCTTGCCCGCCTGACCCGGCCCGGCCCGGCGGAGCTGGACGTGTCCCAGTGCCCCGATCTGGTGCCCCCTCTGGCGGCCATGGCCGCCCTGCGGGCGGGGGAGACGACCGCCATCGTCAACGCCGCCCGCCTGCGCATCAAGGAGAGCGACCGGCTGGCCTCTGTGACGCAGGTGCTCAACGCCCTGGGGGCCGATGTGGAGGAGCACGCCGACCACCTGGTGCTCCGGGGCAGGGAGCGGCTGGCGGGGGGCGTCACCGTCTCAGGCCACAACGATCACCGCATCGCCATGATGGCCGCCATTGCGGCCACCCGCTGTCAGGGGCCGGTGACCATCACCGGCGCGGAGTGCGTGAACAAGTCCTATCCCCGCTTCTGGGCAGACTACGAGGCCCAGGGCGGTCAGATCGCCCGGACGTAGGAGGGGCGGGCGGCCACGGAGCCGTTTTTACACGAATGGTGTAGGGGCGGGGCTTGTCCCCGCCTGCGGGCGGCCACAAGGGCCGCCCCTACATGAACGTGTAAAACATGCGGCCATTTTCGTATGAATATTGCAGGGGCGAAGTTGCCCCGCCCGGAGGCCGGGGCCTCCCGGCACAAAACCTGAGAAAGCAAAGGAAGGGAACCCACATGCGACACATGATTTTCGGTGAGTCCCACGGCCCGGCCATCGGCGTGGTGCTGGAGGGCGTACCCGCCGGCCTGGAGCTGGATCTGGAGGCCGTTCAGCGGGAGCTGGACCGGCGGAAGCCCGGCCAGGACCCCACCGCCACCGCCCGCCGGGAGAGCGACACGGTGCAGGTGCTCTCCGGCGTATTCGAGGGCAAGACCACCGGCGCGCCGCTGGCCATGCTCATTCCCAACTCCGACCAGCACTCCCAGGACTATGAGGCCATCCGCTACACCCCCCGGCCCGGCCATGGGGACTATGCCGGCTTCATCAAGAGCCAGGGGTGCCAGGACTACCGGGGCGGCGGACACTTCTCCGGCCGCCTCACCGCCCCCCTGGTGGCCGCCGGTGCGGTGGCCAAGCAGGCGCTGGCCCTGCGGGGCGTGCGGGTGGGCGCCCACATCAGCTCCATCTACGGCATCACCGACGCCTCCCTGGAGGACGCCGGCGCACTGGAGGCCGTGGCGGCCAAGCCCTTCCCTGTGCTGGACGACGCCAAGGGGGAGGAGATGCGCCAGGCCATTCTGGAGGCCAAAAATGAGCAGGACAGCGTGGGCGGTGCCATTGAGTGCGCTGTGTTCGGGCTGCCCGCCGGGCTGGGGGCTCCCGACTTCGGCCACAACGTGGAGGGCATCTTCGCCCAGCACCTCTTCGCCGTCCCCGCCGTCAAGGGCGTGGACTTCGGCGCGGGGGTGGCCTTTTCCCTCATGCGGGGCAGCGAGGCCAACGACCCCTTTGAGGTGAAGGACGGAAGGGTGGTCACCAAGACCAATCACGCCGGCGGCGTCAACGGGGGCATCACCAACGGTATGCCCGTCACCTTTGAGGTTACCATCCGTCCCACTCCCTCCATCGCCCTGCCTCAGGAGAGCGTGGATCTCCGCACCGGGGAGGAGACGGAGATCGAGATCAAGGGCCGCCACGACCCCTGCATCGTCCCCCGCGCCGTGCCCGTGATCGAGGCGGCGGCAGCATTGGCGGCGTGCGAGGTGCTGGGGATTTAGGGCCGCCGCCTCGCGCGAGCGGGAGCGAGCCGCCGCGGAAGCGGCGTCCAAGCGTTTTGCCGGGGGCAAAACCTTGCCGAAGGCGGGATTCACTCCCGTCGAGGAAGATAAATTGTGGGGTCCCCGGAGCGCGCGCAGTGCGCTCTGGGGTGCGGCGGCAGCGTTGGCGGCGTGCGAAGTGCTGGGGATTTAGGGCCGCCGCCTCGCGCGAG
>NZ_JH417836.1:0-24852 GCF_000239295.1 Flavonifractor plautii ATCC 29863 | reverse complement strand
GGGGTCCCCGGAGCGCGCGCAGTGCGCTCTGGGGGTGCGGCGGCGGCGCTGGCGGCGTGCGAGGTGCTGGGAATTTAGGGCCGCCTCGCGCGATGGCGCAGAGGCGGGGCAGCGGAGCGTGCGGCCAGGTTTAAATGTAGGGGCGGGTGCCCACACCCGCCCGAAAGGAAGCGCCCGGCCGCCGCCTCGAGGAGACAAAGGAGAGAGGGAACATGACCGAATTGGAGCAATACCGCCAAGAGATCGACCGCATCGACGGGGAGCTGGTGCAGCTCTTTCTGGAGCGGATGGCGGTCACCGGCAAGGTGGGGGAGTACAAGCAGCGGGCGGGTATCCCGGTGCTGGACGCCGGGCGGGAGAAGCAGGTGATCGCCGCCAAGACGGCCCTCACCGACGATCCGGCCCGCAAGGCGGACGTGGCGGCCCTCTACGAGGAGATCATGGCCATTTCCCGCCGCCAGCAGCGCAAGCTGGTGCGGGAGGGGGCGGAGGAGCCGGGCTATGCGGCCTATGCGGCGGCCCTGGCCGCCCGGCGGGAGCCGGTGGCCGCCCCCCGGGTGGTCTACCAGGGGGAGCCGGGGTGCTACAGCGAGGAGGCCGCCGTGGGCTTCTTCGGCCCGGAGGTGTCCAGCCGGGGGCTGGCCTGGTTCCCCGACGTGTTCGCCGCCCTGGAGCGGGGGGAGGCCGACTATGCGGTGCTTCCGGTGGAGAACTCCTCCACCGGCTCCATCCGGCAGGTCTACGATCTGCTGGCCCAGTACAACTACTACGTGGTGGGGGAGTGCCAGGTGAAGGTGGAGCACTGCCTGATGGCCCTGCCCGGCGTGGCGCTGGAGGACATCCACACGGTCTACTCCCACGAGCAGGGGCTGATGCAGTGCGAGAGGTATCTGGACGCCCACCGGGGCTGGCGGCGGGTGCCCACGCTGGACACCGCCGGCTCGGCCAAGCAGGTGGCCGAAAGCGGCGACCGCACCGCCGCCGCCATCTGCTCCCGCCGGGCCGCTCAGATCTACGGGCTGCATATTCTGGCCGAGGGGGTCAACTATAATGCCATGAACCACACCCGGTTCGTGGTGGTGTCCCCGGTGCTGGAGCTGCGGCCCGGCCGCAACAAGATCAGCACCGTGTTCCGCCTGCCCCACCAGAGCGGCTCCCTCCACGAGATCCTCACCGTGTTCGCCGTCCAGGGGCTCAACCTGCTGAAAATCGAGTCCCGGCCCATTCCCGGCCGGGGCTGGGAATACCTGTTCTTCCTGGACTTTACCGGCGATCTCGCCGCCCCGGAGATGGACGGCGTGCTCCACGAGCTGGGGCAGCTGGCCGCCGAGTTCCGTATCCTGGGGAACTTCCGGGGGTATGAGCCGTGAACAATCTCATCCTCATCGGCATGATGGGCTGCGGCAAGTCCACGGTGGGGCGGCTGGCGGCGGAGAAGCTGGGCCTGGCCTTCGTGGACACCGACGAGCGCATCGAGCGGGCGTCCGGCCGCACCATCCCGGAGATTTTCGCGTCGGAGGGGGAGGAGGGCTTCCGGGCCCGTGAGCTGGACGTGAGCCGGGCGCTGGCCCGGGAGGGAGGGCTGGTCATCGCCTGCGGCGGCGGCCTGCCCACCCGGGCGGAGGCCATTGCCGCCCTCAAAGCCAGCGGCGTGGTCTTCTGGCTCAGCCGGGAGCCGGCCGTGATCTACGACACAGTGTCCATGGCGCGCCGCCCTCTGGGCCAGGGGGGAAAAGAGGCGTTTCTGGAGCGGTTCCGCCAGCGGGAGCCCATCTACCGCCGGTGGGCGGACTACATCATCGAGGGCCATACCCAGGCCGCCGAGGCGGCCGGGCGCATCGCGGCCCTTTATGAAAGGGAGTGTCAGGCGTGAAGTTCCTGATCATCAACGGCCCCAACCTGAATCTGCTGGGGAAGCGGGAGCCGGGCATCTACGGGGAGAACAGCTATGAGAGCCTGTGCCGGCGGCTGAAGGAGTTCGCCGCCGCCCACGCCTCCACGGCGGAGTGCTTCCAGTCCAACCACGAGGGGGCCATTCTCGACGCCATCCACGCCGCCGACGGCGTGTACGACGCCATCGTGCTGAACCCCGGGGCGTATACCCACTACTCCTACGCCATCCTGGACGCCCTCAAGGCGGTGGACGTGCCCTGCATTGAGGTGCACATATCCAACGTCCACCAGCGGGAGGAGTTCCGGCACAGGAGCGTCACCGCACCCGCCTGCGTGGGCCAGATCTGCGGCCTGGGCCTGTACGGCTACGAGGCGGCCATGTCCTACTTTCTCTGGAACGAGAAGGAAAGCAGAGAGAACCCCCATGGCTGACTGGGAGACAAGAGCCGTCCGCTCTGACGGCTGCCGGATCGCCTACGACTGCCGGCAGGGGGAGGGGCCGGAGGTGGTGCTCCTCCACGGCTACGGGCTGGACCGCACCATGTGGGCGCCCCAGCTCGCTGCCCTGGAGGGGTGGACGGTGCTCAATCTCGACATACGGGGCCACGGGGACTCCCGGCCCTGTGCCGACTTCTCCATCCCCCAGGCCGCCGAGGACCTCCGGGCCGTGCTGGTGAAGGAACGCTGCCGCGCCCCGGTGCTTGTGGGGCTGTCCATGGGCGGCTATGTCGTCCAGGAGTACGCCTGGCAGTTCGGCGGCTGCGCCGGATACCTGGTGGCCGGAGCTACCCCTATTCTGTTGGACTGCTATAGCGGCTGGGAGCGGGCGGGCCTGCGGGCCTCCACCCCCTTGCTGGGGGTGTGGCCGTGGAGGTGTCTCAAAAGCGCTATGGCCATGGCCTGCTCTTCTACAGAGGAGGGGCGGGCGGCGGTACGCCGCATGTTCGACCAGCTCACCCGGCGGGAGTTTCTCCGGGGCTGGCGGGGAATCGCTCAATGCCTCCACCCCGAGAAACACTTCTCCTTCGACGCGCCCCTGCTGGTGTGCCGGGGCGAGCGGGACAGGACCGGCACCATCGCCCGGCACATGGAGGACTGGAAGCGGGCCTGGCCGGAGACGGAGACGGCGGTGCTCCCCGGCGCGGCCCATGTGGTCAATCTGGACGCGCCCGAGGCGTTCAACCGCCTGCTGCTGGACTTTTTGACCCGCTGCGGCGGATCGAGGAGGGGGAGAAGATGAAAAGCGTGCCCCTGCCGCGCATCGGTATGCGGGTGGTCAAGACCGCCGTGGCGGTCATGCTGTCCTATACCATTTTCGTGCCCTTCGGCCTCATCTATAACGAGGCGCTGGGGGGCGTGTGGGGCCAGCTCGGCCCCCTCTATGCCTGCATCGCCTGCATCATCTGCACCCAGTCCACCCTTGGCCAGACCATCCAGCAGGGCCTCTCCCGCCTCATCGGCGTGGCGGTGGGCGGAGCCCTGGGTACCGCCACCCTGCTGCTGGGCGCCGCCCTGGACGATCCCTGGGTACGCATACCCGCCCTGGGGGCGGTGTGCGTGGCGGGGGTGTGGATCTGCCTGCTGCTCAAGCGGCCCACCGCCTGCGGCATGGCGTGCATCCTGCCCTGCGTCATTCTCATCACCGGCGTCACCGGCGTGACCCGGTACTACTATGCCGCCGCCCGCATCATTGAGACGGTGGTGGGCCTGCTTATCGCTTTGGGGGTGAACGCCGCCCTCCCCGATCTGCGGCCCGAACCCAAAAAGGAGGCCCCGCACATGCAGGTGGAAGTGAAAAACAGCACGAAAAAGCTCTGCGTCATCGGCGAGCCGGTGCTCCACTCCAAGTCCCCGCTGATTCAGAACACCATGCTGGCCGCCCTGGGGCTGGACTACGTCTACCTCTGCCAGCCGGTGCCCCGGGGGAGATGCCGGGAGTGGCTGGAATGCGCCAAATTTGCCGGCTATGCCGGGTTCAACGCCACCATGCCCCACAAGGAGGAGCTGGTGGAGTTGATGGACGAGCTGGACGGGGATGCCCGCCTCTTCGGCGCGGTGAACACCGTCTGTATCCGGGACGGCCGGGCCTATGGCTACAACACCGACGGGGCGGGCTTTCTCCGCGCCCTGAACGACGAGGGCATCGACCCTGCCGGGAAGCGGGTGCTGGTGCTGGGGGCCGGGGGGGCGGCCAAGGCGGTGTGCCTCAAGCTGGCCCAGGCCGGGGCGGAGGTGGTAGTGTGCAACCGCACCGCGGACAAGGCCACCGCCCTCTGCGCCCACGAGCCGGCCCGCCTGCGCCCCGCCGGCTTCGACCCGGATACCCTGCGGCGGGAGGCGGCGGAGTGCGGGCTGCTGGTCAACTGCACCTCCCTGGGTATGGAGGGGGCGGCAGGGCAGTTTGAGGAGTTCTCCTTCCTGGACGCCCTGCCCGCCGGGGCGCCGGTGGTGGATCTCATCTACGCCCCGGCGGAGACTGAGCTGCTCCGCCGGGCCAGGGAGGGGGGGCACCAGACCGCCAACGGCTTCGGACTGCTGGTCAACCAGGCGGTGCTCTCCCTGGAGCACTTCACCGGCACGGCCATCGACGCCGCGGAGATGAAGCGGCGGCTGGCGGACGTGCTGCTGCCGTAAGGCGCGCCCCGGCGACCCGGTTGACAGAGGCCGCCGGGGTGTGGTATGCTGTGCAGCGGTAAAAAATGCCGTATGATGAAAGAGGTGTGATTGCATGCGCAAAGCCGCGGTGCTGTTTCTGGTGGGACTGAGCCCCTTCCTGCTGGGATGGCTGCTCAGTCTGGGGATGACGACAATTTTTGCCCAGATGGGCGCCTGGTTCTACATCGTGGTAGGTCTGGCCGTGCTGACGCTGTGGATGGTGGTCTCCGGCACGTTTGGCTTCAAGGGCTCCAAGAGGGGCATGGCGCTCACCATGCTGTGCATCAACCTTCCAGCGCTGGTGGTGCTGGTGCTGCTGGGGGTGCAGGAGCTGTCCCTTCACGCCTACTGGGACAACGCAGTGGGCCTGCTGACCCAGTTCTTCTATCTGCCCCTTCTGCGCCTGGGCGCTATTGTGGCCATGTGGACCGGACAGGTGTTCTGGTTCTATTTCGGCGCATTCCTGCTGCTGGTGCTGTCCTCCTGGCTGGGCTGCCGGGCCAAGGACCCAGTGAAGAAATAAATTTTACGAAAACCGGAAAAATCTATTGACAGGACGGGATTTTTCAGGTATTATAACAGAGCGCCTGTAAAGGGGCGCAGTCTGCGATGATGCGGGAGATTGCGGCGCGAGCCGGTAACTTCCGCGGAGTATGTCCGAGCTAGAATCGGGCGGCTGAGGAGTCCGTGCACGGCGTATATCGCCGCGCAGGGAGTAAACCGGCCTGCTTGTGCCGGTTTTCTTCATGTCACGGAGTGATACGCACGGAAACGTGTACTGAAGATTTCTCACCGTACGAAGCGTGCTCAACCCACCACTTCGTATGTTTTTAAGGAGGAACCACAATGGCAGCTCAGAAAGAAATGATCCGCATTCGCCTGAAGGCCTACGATCACCAGCTCATCGACCAGAGCGCTGAGAAGATCGTGGAGACCGCCAAGCGCACCGGCGCGTCCGTGTCCGGCCCCATCCCCCTGCCCACCAAGAAGGAGGTCGTGACCATCCTGCGCGCCGTCCATAAGTACAAGGATTCCCGCGAGCAGTTCGAGCGCCGCACCCATAAGCGCCTCATCGACATCCTCAAGCCCTCCCCCAAGACCGTGGAGGCCCTGATGTCCCTGGAGCTCCCCGCCGGCGTCGAGATCGAGATCAAGCTGTAACGAAGCGCGGAGAAGCCGGGAGCAGGCACGCAGTGAATCGCGCAGGTGAAAAAACAGGCGACGCCAAAGGCGGAGCGGCATTTTTCACGGAGCGATGAACAGCGTGACGTTGCGAAGGCTTCGCAGCGTGACACAGCCATCTCAGACAATTACCTTTGTGTACCCGCAGTCCGCCGCGCTTTTGAGGCGGACGGGTCAAGTTGGAAAACCAATGGGAGCCAATGCCCACGTTTTTCAACCAATAACCTTATTAAGGAGGAACTATCATGGAAAAGGCCATTATCGGCAAGAAGATCGGCATGACGCAGATCTTTGACGCCGACGGCAAGGTCATCCCGGTCACCGTTATTGAGGCTGGCCCCTGCACCGTGGTGCAGAAGAAGACCGAGGAGAAGGACGGCTACAACGCCGTTCAGCTCGGCTACGGCGACGTGGCGGAGCGCAAGCTCACCAAGCCTGAGCTGGGCCACCTGAAGAAGGCCGGCGACGCCCGCAAGAAGACCCTGAAGGAGTTCAAGCTGGCCAAGGCCGCCGAGATGAACGTGGGCGACGAGGTGAAGGTGGACGTGTTCGCCGAGGGCGACCGCGTGGACGTGACCGGCATCAGCAAGGGCCACGGCTACCAGGGCGTCATCAAGCGCCACGGCGCTCACCGTCTGAAGGAGACCCACGGCTCCGGTCCTGTGGTCCGCCACGCCGGCTCCATGGGCGCCAACAGCGATCCTTCCCGCATCTTCAAGGGCAAGATCGGCGCCGGCCAGATGGGCAACGAGCAGGTCACCGTCCTCAATCTGGACGTGGTGAAGGTGGACGCCGAGCTGGGCATCCTCGCCGTCCGCGGCGCGATTCCCGGCCCCAAGGGCGGCATCGTGTATCTGCGCAACTCCGTGATCAACGTCAAGGAGAAGGGCGCCGCCGCTGGTATCTCCAGCAACCCGCAGAAGGCTTCCGCCCGCGTCAATCCCCAGAAGGCTTCCGCCCGTAACAAGTAAGAAAGGAGAGAAACCAAATGCCTAAGGCAATTCTTGTGAACATGGCCGGCACGCAGGTCGGCGAGGTGGAGCTCTCCGAAGCTGTGTTCGGGATCGAGCCCAACCAGACCGTCGTCCACGAGGTGGTCAAGAACCACCTGGCCAACTGCCGGCAGGGCACCCAGAGCGCCCTGACCCGCGCCGAGGTCTCCGGCGGCGGCATTAAGCCCTGGCGCCAGAAGGGCACCGGCCGCGCCCGTCAGGGCAGCACCCGCGCCCCCCAGTGGACCCACGGCGGCATCGTGTTCGCCCCCAAGCCCCGCGACTACAGCTACGTGCTGAATAAGAAGGTCAAGCGCCTGGCCCTCAAGTCCGCCCTCTCCGCCAAGGCCGCCTCCGGCGACATCGTCGTCGTGGACAGCCTGAACCTGGACGAGGTCAAGACCAAGGCCATGAAGGGCTTCCTGGATACCGTCGGCGCCAAGAAGGCCGTCGTCGTCACCCCCGAGGTGAACGAGACCGTCATCAAGTCCGCCCGGAACATCCCCGGCGTGGTCACCACCACCGCCAAGATCCTGAGCGTTTACGACATCGTGAACGCCGGCAAGTTTATCGTTGACAAGGCGGCCCTGGCCGTCATCGAGGAGGTGTTTGCGTAATGGCTACCACCGCTTATGATATCATCAAGCGCCCCATCATCACCGAGCAGTCCATGGCGGAGACCGAGGCCAAGAAGTACACCTTCGAGGTTGCCAAGAGCGCGAACAAGATCGAGATCGCGAAGGCCGTCGAGGAGATCTTCGGCGTGAAGGTCGCCAAGGTCAACACCCTGAACATGCAGGGCAAGGAGAAGCGCACCGGCCGGTTCCCGGCTGGCCGCCGTCCCTCCTGGAAGAAGGCCATGGTCACCCTGACCGAGGATTCCAAGACCATCGAGTTCTTCGAAGGCATGGTGTAAGGAGGATAACGAACAATGGCTATCAAGACTTATAAGCCCACGACGCCCTCCCGCCGCCACATGACCGTGAGCGCCTTCGAGGGCATCGACAAGAAGGCCAAGCCCGAGCGCAGCCTGACCGAGAATCTCAAGAAGAACGCCGGCCGCAACAGCTACGGCCGTATCACCGTCCGCCACCGCGGCGGCGGCAACAAGAAGAAGTACCGCATCATCGACTTCAAGCGGGACAAGAACGGCACCGCTACCGTCATCAACCTGCAGTACGATCCCAACCGCTCCGCCAACATCGCCCTGATCCAGTACGAGGACGGCGAGAAGCGCTATATCCTGGCTCCCGTGAACCTGAAGGCCGGCCACAAGATCATGACCGGTCCCGACGCCGACATCCTGCCCGGCAACTGCCTGCCCATCGCCAACATCCCCGTGGGCGAGATGATCCACTGCATCGAGCTGTACCCCGGCAAGGGCGCCCAGCTTGTCCGCGCCGCCGGCGACGCCGCCCAGCTGATGGCCAAGGAGAACGGCATGGCCCAGGTCCGCCTGCCCTCCGGCGAGGTTCGCTACGTCCGCGAGGAGTGCAAGGCCACCATCGGCCAGGTGGGCAACACCGACTGGGCCAACATCCAGATCGGCAAGGCCGGCCGCAAGCGCCACATGGGCTGGCGGCCCACCGTCCGCGGTTCCGTCATGAACCCCTGTGACCACCCCCACGGCGGCGGCGAGGGCAAGAGCCCGGTCGGCCGTCCCGGCCCTGTCACTCCTTGGGGCAAGCCGGCTATGGGCTACAAGACCCGCAAGCTGAAGAACCGCACCGAGAAGTTCATCGTCAAGCACCGCAACGCGAAGTAAGGGAGGCAGTAAAAGATGAGCAGAAGTATCAAGAAAGGCCCCTTTTGCGCCCCCGAGCTGCTGAAGCGGGTCGACGAAATGAATCAGACCGGCGAGAAGAAGGTCCTGAAGACCTGGAGCCGCGCCTCCACCATCTTCCCCTCCTTCGTCGGACACACCTTTGCCGTGCACGACGGCCGCAAGCACGTGCCCGTCTACGTGACTGAGGACATGGTGGGCCACAAGCTGGGCGAGTTCGCCCCCACCCGCACCTTCCGCGGCCACGCCGGCAGCAAGACTGGTAAGTAAGGAGGAGGAGAGAAACATGGAAGCGAAAGCACATCTGAGATATGCCCGTATCTCTCCCCGTAAGGTCCAGATCGTCTGCGACCTGATCCGCGGCAAGAGCGTGGCCCAGGCCAACGCCATCCTCATGGGCACCCCCAAGGCTGCCTCCGAGCTGCTGCTGAAGCTCCTCAAGAGCGCCGCGTCCAACGCGGAGAACAACCACCAGATGGACCCCGAGAAGCTGTATGTTTCCCAGGTGTTCGCCTGCCCCGGCCCCATCATCAAGCGGATGATGCCCCGGGCCCAGGGCCGCGCCTATCGCATCAACAAGCGCACTTCTCACATCACCATCGCGGTGGCTGAGCGCTAAGGGAGGAGGAAGAATATGGGACAGAAAGTGAATCCCCACGGCCTGCGCGTGGGTGTCATTAAGGATTGGGACTCCCGCTGGTACGCCCGCAACGAGAAGGTCGGCGACCTGCTGGTGGAGGACAAGAAGATCCGGGACTACCTGAAGAAGACCCTGTATTCCGCCGGTATCCCCAAGATCGAGATCGAGCGCGACAATGCCAAGGTTCGCATCTACCTGCACTGCGCCCGCCCCGGCGTCGTCATCGGCAAGGGCGGCGAGCAGATCGAGCAGTACCGCCTGACCGTTGAGAAGATGATCGGCAAGCCCGTCGCCCTCAACATCGTGGAGGTCAAGCAGGTCGACACCAACGCCCAGCTGGTGGCTGAGAACATCGCCCAGCAGCTGGAGAAGCGCATCGGCTTCCGCCGCGCCATGAAGAACGCCATGGGCCGCGCCATGCGCATGGGCGCCCGCGGCATCAAGACTCAGGTGTCCGGCCGTCTGGGCGGCGCTGAGATCGCCCGCACCGAGCACTATCACGACGGCACCATTCCCCTGCAGACCCTGCGCGCCGACATCGACTACGGCTTTGCGGAGGCTGCCACCACCTACGGCCGCATCGGAGTGAAGGTGTGGATCTACAAGGGCGAGGTGCTGACCCAGACCCTGCGCACCACCCCCCGTACCCTGGACACCAAGAACTTCAAGGAGCGCTCCGACCGCCCCCGCCGCGACCGGCGTGACGGCGACCGCAAGGGCGGCTTCAACCGCAACGGCGGCTTTAACCGCAACGGCGGCCGTCCCCAGGGTGGCTTCAACAACAACCGTCCTCAGGGCGGTGCCCGTCCCCAGGGCGGCGCCCGTCCCGCTGCTCCCAAGGAAGGAGGCTCCAACTAATGCTGCTGCCTAAGAGAGTGAAATACCGCCGCGTGCACCGCGGCCGCCTGAAGGGCAAGGCCATGCGCGGCAACACCGTGACCTACGGTGATTTCGGCCTGCAGGCCACCGAGCCCTGCTGGATCACCAGCAACCAGATCGAGGCCGCCCGTATCGCCATGACCCGTTACACCAAGCGTGGCGGTAAGGTCTGGATCAAGATCTTCCCCGACAAGCCCATCACCGAGAAGCCCGCCGAGACCCGCATGGGTTCCGGTAAGGGCTCCCCCGAGTACTGGGTGGCCGTGGTCAAGCCCGGCCGTGTCATGTTTGAGATCGCCGGCGTTTCCGAGGAGACTGCCCGCGAGGCCCTGCGTCTGGCCTCCCACAAGTTGCCTGTCAAGTGCAAGATCGTGGCGAAGCAGACCGCCGAGACCGAGAATGGTGGTGAATGAAGATGAAGGCTACTGAAATCCGCAAGATGAGCGCCGCTGAGCTGGAGAGCAAGCTGGGCGACCTGAAGAAGGATCTCTTCCAGCTCCGTCTTCAGCATGCCACCAACCAGCTCGACAACCCCGTGAAGATTGCTGAGGTCAAGCGCGACATCGCCCGCGTGAAGACCATCATCCGTGAGCAGCAGCTCGCAGGCCGATAAGAAGGAGGAACGAGATCATGGAGAACAGAACTTCTTCCCGCAAGACCAGAGTCGGCCTGGTGGTTTCCGATAAGATGGACAAGACCGTGGTGGTGGCCATTGCCGACCGTGTGGCTCACCCCCTGTATAAGAAGATCGTCAAGAGCACCTATAAGCTGAAGGCGCACGACGAGAAGAACGAGTGTGGCATCGGCGACCGCGTGCGGGTCATGGAGACCCGGCCCCTGTCCAAGGACAAGCGCTGGCGCGTCGTCGAGATCATCGAGAAGGCGAAGTAAGGAGGTGCCGGAATGATTCAGCAGGAAAGCTATCTGAAGGTCGCCGACAACACCGGCGCCAAGGAGATCAAGACCATCCGCGTGCTGGGCGGCTCCAGCCGCAAGTTCGGCAACATCGGCGACGTGGTCGTCGCTTCCGTCCGCAAGGCACAGCCTGGCGGAACCGTGAAGAAGGGCGAGGTCGTCAAGGCCGTCATCGTCCGCTCCGTCAAGGGCGTGCGCCGCTCTGACGGCAGCTATGTCCGCTTCGACGAGAACGCCGCCGTCCTGATCAAGGACGACAAGAATCCCCGCGGTACCCGTATCTTTGGGCCCGTGGCCCGTGAGCTGCGCGACAAGGATTACATGAAGATCCTGTCCCTGGCTCCCGAAGTGCTGTAAGGGGGTAGGAGAAGACATGAATAAGATGAGCATTCGTAAGGACGACCTGGTTGTCGTCCTGTCCGGCAAGGACAAGGGCAAGCAGGGCAAGGTCCTGGAGGTCATGCCCAAGTCCGGCAAGGTGGTCGTGGAGAAGATCAACGTCGTCTCCCGCCACACCAAGCCCCGCAAGCAGGGCGAGCAGGGCGGCATCCTCAAGAAGGAAGCCCCCATCTATGCCTGCAAGGTGCAGCGCGTCTGCCCCAAGTGCAACAAGCCCACCCGCCCCGCCCACAAGCTGCTGGAGGGCGGCAAGAAGGTCCGCGTCTGCAAGAAGTGCGGCGCCGAGATCTGAGAGAGGAGGAGTGAACAATAATGGCTGATAAGAAAGTGCCCAACCTGAAGGCGAAGTACCAGGCCGAGGTCGCTCCTGCTCTGATGCAGAAGTTTGGCTACAAGTCCGTCATGCAGATCCCCAAGATCGACAAGATCGTGGTCAACTGCGGCTGCGGCGAGGCCCGTGACAACTCCAAGGTTCTGGAGGCCGTTGTGGGCGATCTGACCAAGATTACCGGCCAGAAGGCCATCATCACCAAGGCCAAGAAGTCCGTGGCTAACTTTAAGCTGCGTGAGGGTATGCCCATCGGCGCGAAGGTCACCCTGCGCGGCGACCGCATGTGGGAGTTTCTGGACCGCCTGTTCAACGTGGCCCTGCCCCGTGTCCGCGACTTCCGCGGCATCAACCCCAACGCCTTTGACGGCCGCGGCAACTACGGCCTGGGCATCAAGGAGCAGCTGATCTTCCCCGAGATCGAGTACGACAAGATCGATAAGATCCGCGGCCTGGACGTGGTCATCTGCACCACCGCCAAGACCGACGAAGAGGCCAAGGAGCTCCTGTCCCTGATCGGCGCTCCCTTCGCCCGCTAAAGGAGGAGAACGAAATGGCTAAGAAGTCTATGATCCTGAAGCAGCAGGCGGAGCCCAAGTTCTCCACCCGCCGCTACAACCGCTGCAAGATCTGCGGCCGTCCCCACGCCTACCTGCGGGACTACGGCATCTGCCGTATCTGCTTCCGCGAGCTGGCTTACAAGGGTCAGATTCCCGGTGTCAAGAAGGCGAGCTGGTAAAGCCAGCCCGCCTCTTGGCCGGTAATTTGAATAAATCCCCCGCCGGCGAGCAATAGGTCGCAGTTGCCTAGCTGCGATACCTTGCCGCTGATACGGGCCCTGCCCGTAACTCTAATAGGAGGTAAACATCATGCACATCACTGATCCCATTGCGGATATGCTCACCCGCATCCGCAACGCGAACAACGCCAAGCATGACACCGTGGACGTCCCCGCGTCCAACATGAAGAAGTCCATCGCGCAGATCCTGCTGGATGAGGGCTATATCAAGAACTTCCAGCTCATCGACGATGGTACCCAGGGCGTCATCCGCGTCACCCTGAAGTACAATCCCGGCAAGGAGAAGGTCATCACCGGCCTGCGCCGTGTCTCCAAGCCCGGCCTGCGTGTCTATGCCGGTGCTGACGAGCTGCCCCGGGTTCTGCATGGCCTGGGCATTGCCATTGTGTCCACGTCCAAGGGCGTCATGACTGACAAGGCCGCCCGCGCGGCCCATGTCGGCGGCGAGGTCCTGGCGTTTGTCTGGTAAGGAGGGAGAGTAGAATATGTCTCGTATCGGAAGAATGCCGATCTCCATCCCCGCCGGTGTGGACGTGAAGATCGAAGCCGGTAACCTGGTTACCGTAAAGGGGCCCAAGGGCACCCTGACGCAGCAGATGCATCCCGCCATGACCATCACCCAGGAGGGCGATGTGATTCATGTGACCCGTCCCAACGACGAGAAGGCCAACCGCAGCCTGCACGGCCTGACCCGCACCCTGCTGCACAACATGATCGTGGGCGTCACCGAGGGCTTCAAGAAGGAGCTGGACGTCAACGGCGTGGGCTACCGTGTGGCCAAGGAGGGCAACAAGCTGGTCATGAACCTGGGCTTCTCCCATCAGGTCACCGTCGAGGAGATCGAGGGCATCACCATTGAGGTGCCCAGCGCCAACAAGATCGTCATCAGCGGCACCGATAAGCAGAAGGTCGGCCAGTTCGCCGCCGAAGTGAGAGAGAAGCGTCCGCCTGAGCCGTACAAGGGCAAGGGCATCAAATACACTGACGAGGTCATCCGCCGCAAGGAAGGCAAGACCGGCGTCAAGAAGAAATAAGGAGGTGTGCCACTATGATCAACAGACCCGATACCAACGCTCAGCGGCTTAAGCGCCACAAGAGAGTGCGCGGCAAGATTTCCGGCACGCCCGAGCGTCCCCGCCTGAACGTGTTCCGCAGCAACACCAACATCTATGCCCAGGTCATCGACGACGTGACCGGCAAGACCCTGGTGTCTGCTTCCTCCCTGGAGAAGGGCTTCGAGGGCAAGGGCTCCGACTGTGAGGCTGCCAAGAAGGTGGGCCTGGCTGTCGCGGAGCGCGCCAAGGCCGCCGGCATCGAGACCGTCGTGTTTGACCGCGGCGGCTACGTGTACCACGGCCGCGTGCAGGCCCTGGCCGAGGGCGCCCGTGAGGGCGGCCTGCAGTTCTAAGGGAGGAGGAAAACGATAAATGGCTAGATTTGAGAGAGAACCCAGCGAGTTTACCGAGAAGCTCGTTGCCCTGAACCGCGTGTCCAAGACCGTGAAGGGCGGCCGCATCTTCAAGTTCGCCGCGCTGATGGTCGTGGGCGACGAGAAGGGCCGCGTGGGCTTCGGTCTGGGCAAGGCCGCTGAGGTGCCCGAGGCCATCCGCAAGGGCATCGAGGACGCCAAGAAGAATATGTGCACCGTGACTCTGTCCGGCACTACCATTCCCCATGAGGTCATCGGTGAATTCGGCGCCGGCCGCGTGCTGCTCAAGCCCGCCGCCCCCGGTACCGGCATCATCGCCGGCGGCCCCGTCCGCGCCGTCATGGAGGCCGCCGGCATCCGTGACATCCGCGCCAAGTGCCTGCGCTCCAACAACCCGCAGAACGTGGTCTCCGCCACCTTTGAGGGCCTGAAGTCCCTCCGTGGCCCCGAGGAGGTCGCCCGCATCCGCGGTAAGAGCGTCAGCGAGATCGTAGGTTAAGGAGGGCCGTGAACATGGCTAATCTGAACATCAAGCTGGTCAAGAGCCTGAACGGCCGTATCGCCAAGCACAAGGCGACCGCCGAGGCCCTGGGCCTGCGCAAGATCGGCGACACCACCGTGCAGCCCGACAACGAGGCGACCCGCGGCAAGATTGCGAACATCGGCTACCTGCTCCAGGTCACCGAGGAACAGTAAGGAGGTGCGCGAAATGAATCTGCATGAACTTTCCCCCGCTCCCGGTTCCAACCCCAAGGCCTATCGGAAGGGCCGCGGTCACGGCTCCGGCAACGGCAAGACGGCCGGCCGCGGCCAGAAGGGCCAGTGGGCCCGCTCCGGCGGCGGCGTGCGCGTGGGCTTTGAGGGCGGCCAGATGCCTCTGACCCGCCGCATCCCCAAGCGCGGCTTCCACAATATCTTTGCCAAACCCCTGGAGGCGATCAACGTCTCCGCCCTCGAGAAGTTTGAGGATGGCGCTACGGTCAATGTGTGCGACCTGCTGGAGAAGGGCATCCTCTCCAAGTGCGAGTACGGCTACAAGGTGCTGGGCAACGGCACCCTGACCAAGAAGCTGACGGTTCGTGCCTCCGCCTTCTCCGCCTCCGCCAAGGAGAAGATTGTTGCGGCAGGTGGAAAGTACGAGGTGGTCTAAGTGATCGAGACCATCCGTAACGCCTGGAAAATTCCCGAGCTGCGGAAGAAGATCCTCTTCACCGTGTTTGCCCTGCTGATCTTCCGGCTGGGCTCCGTGGTTCCTGTCCCCTTTATTGATAGCAATATGCTGGGCGCCACCCTCAACAACATGGGCGGCATCTTCACCCTGCTGGGCGCCATGAACGGCACCGCCTTCTCCATGGCGGCCGTCTTCGCCCTGGGCGTGCAGCCGTATATCAACAGTTCTATTATCATCCAGCTCCTCACCGTTGCCATCCCTGCCCTGGAGCGGCTCCAGAAGGAGGGCGGCGAGGAGGGCCGGAAGAAGATTGCGGCCATTACCCGCTATGTCACCGTGGCCATCGGCCTGCTGCAGGGCTTCGGCTACTACACCCTGATCCGCACCCAGGGCGGCGGAACGATGCTGGACACCGCCGGCCTGCCTGGCTGGTGGGCGGGTATCGTCATCGTACTGTGCTTCACTGCCGGCTCCGCCTTTGTCATGTGGCTGGGCGAGCAGATCACCGAGTTCGGCATCGGCAACGGCATCTCCATCATCCTGTTCGCGGGCATCCTGTCCCGCGGCCCCAGCATGATCCGCACCATGTATCAGGGCGTCCGCAACAATCTGGACGGCGTTACCGGCGAGGGAATCTTTAATCTGCCCGTGTGGGCCATCCCGCTGATTCTCATCGGCATGCTGGCCATCGTGGTTCTCATTGTATTCATTCAGAATGCGGAGCGCCGCATTCCCGTCCAGTACGCCAAGCGCGTTGTGGGCCGGAAGATGTACGGCGGCCAGTCCAGCCACATCCCTCTGAAGGTGAACATGACCGGCGTTATGCCCATCATCTTTGCCCAGGCCATCGCCTCTCTGCCCGCTACCATCGCCGCGTTTGCCGGCGTGAGCAAGAACGACCCGGGCTTCTGGGGCGGCTTCCTGCGCGTCTTTGACACCACCAGCATTTTCTATATCGTGGTGTATTTCCTGCTCATCGTGGGCTTCAGCTTCTTCTACTCCACGATGCAGTTCAACCCTGTGGAGGTTGCCAACAACCTGAAAAAGAACGGCGGGTTCATCCCCGGCTTCCGCCCCGGCAAGCCCACCGCCGACTTTATCCACAAGGTGCTCAATAAGATCACCATGTTCGGTGCGCTCTACCTGGCGATTATCGCCATCGCGCCCATTGTCACCGGCGCGGTGATCGGCGTCAGCAGCCTGGCCATCGGCGGCACGTCCATCATCATCGTGGTCGGCGTCGCGCTGGAGACCACCAAGGCCCTGGAGGCCCAAATGCTGATGCGCCACTACAAGGGCTTCCTGGAGTAAGGGGAATCAGGATGAAAATCATTCTTTTAGGCGCACCTGGCGCCGGCAAGGGCACCCAGTCGGAGATTATCAGCCGCAAGCTGGGCATCCCCACCATCTCCACCGGCAATATCCTGCGCGCAGCCGTCAAGGAGGGCACTCCCATCGGCTTGCAGGCCAAGAGCTATATGGACGCGGGCAAGCTGGTTCCGGATGAGATCATCATCGGTATCATCCAGGAGCGGCTGGCCGAGCCCGACTGCGCAGGCGGCTTCATCCTGGACGGCGTACCCCGTACCATCGCTCAGGCCGAAGCCCTGGAGCGCCACGGCATCCGCTTTGACGCGGTCCTCTCCCTGGAGGTGGCCGACAGCGTCATCGAGGCCCGCATGACGGGCCGCCGGACCTGCCATGCCTGCGGAGCCACCTACCACGTCGTCATGGCGCCCCCCAAGCAGGAGGGGCTCTGCGACAAGTGCGGCGGTGTGCTGGAGCAGCGCAAAGACGACCAGCCCGAAACCGTCAAGCACCGGCTGGAAATCTACCACAGTCAAACCGAGCCGCTGAAGGGCTTCTACGAGGAGAAGGGCGTGCTTAAGCGCGTGCCCGACCTGGGCGGCATCGAGGAGACAAACACCAAAATCATGGAATTGCTGGGGAAGTGAACGAGATGGATATGATCTCTCTCAAATCTCCCCGCGAAATCGAGTGCATGCGCCGGGCCGGGCGGCTGACCGCCCAGGCCCGGGCGCTGGCCGGCTCCATGGTGCGGCCCGGCGTGACCACCCATGAGATCGATACCGCCGTGCGCAAGTTTATCGAGAGCCACGGAGCCAAGCCCTCCTTCCTGGGCTACAGCGGTTTCCCCGGCTCCGCCTGTATCTCGATCAACGAGGAAGTCATCCATGGCATACCCGGTCCCCGGAAGCTGAAGGAGGGCGACATCGTCAGCGTGGACGTGGGCGCCTTTCTGGACGGCTTCCACGGCGACTGCGCCGCCACCTTCGCCTGCGGACAGGTGAGCGACGAGGCCATGCATCTGATCCATGTGACCGAACAGAGCTTCTGGGAGGGCATCAAGCTCGCCCGCTCCGGCAACCGGGTCTATGATATCTCCCACGCGGTGCAGCAGTACGTGGAAGCAAACGGCTGCTCCGTCGTGCGGGACTTCGTGGGCCACGGTGTGGGGGCCAGGCTCCACGAGCCGCCTGAGGTACCCAACTTCGGCCCAGCGGGCCATGGCCCCCGGCTTCAGCCGGGTATGACCATTGCAGTGGAGCCAATGGTGTGCGCGGGCGACTGGCGGGTGAAGGTGCTCAAGGACGGCTGGACCACCGTGTCCGCCGATGGGAGCCTGACCGCCCACTATGAAAACACCATTCTCATCACCGACGGGGAGCCTGAAGTGCTTACCCGGGTGGAGGATTGAGTATGGGATGCGCGTGTGCGCAGATTGTCCGCTCCCTGGCCGGGCATGACAGGGGAGGGCTGTTCTGTGTCCTGGACACCGACGGCCCCTACCTGCTGCTCTGCGACGGGAAGCGGCGGAAGCTGGAGAACCCCAAACGGAAAAAGGCGGTTCATACCGCCCCCGCCGGTGATTTCCAGCACCCTGTCCTGGATCAGCTCCGGACAGGCGGGAACCTATCCAACCGAGACATACGGAGGGCGCTGGCCGCTTTCCGAGCTGAGGAACTAAGGAGGGTATGACGCTTTGGCAAAGGACGATATGATCGAAGTGGAGGGCGTCGTGACCGAGTCCCTTCCCAACACCACGTTCCATGTGGACATCGGAAACGGCCATATTATTCTGGCCCACATCTCCGGCAAGCTGCGCATGAACTTCATCCGCATCCTGCCCGGCGATAAAGTGACGGTCCAGATGTCCCCCTATGACGTAACCCGGGGCCGGATCACCTGGCGGTCCAAGTAATCTGTCAGGCTGGCCGGACCGTCACTGGGGCCCCGCAGTGCGGGGCGCGCCTCTGGCGCGGAGGGCGGCGGAATTCACTTCCGACGCCCGCAGATGGAGTCGGGGTCCCCGCACGGCGCCTGCGCCGGGTGGGGCGTACGGTCCAGATGTCCCCCTATGACGTAACCTGGGGCCGATTACCTGGAGATCCAAGTAATCGGCTGATTTAACGCGGCGAAATGGAATTGCGCCGCCTCCCCCTGGGAGAACCCATCAATGACCGGAGCGGGTAAGCGGGGCCTTGCCTCCGCCGTTCCGGGGCCATCAAGGCATTCAAGGAGGTTTATCATGAAAGTAAGACCGTCCGTGAAGCCCATGTGCGAGAAGTGCAAGATCATTAAGCGCAAGGGCAAGGTCATGGTTATTTGTGAGAATCCCAAGCACAAGCAGAGACAAGGTTAATAGGAGGTGCTGAAACAGTATGGCACGTATTGCTGGCATTGACTTGCCGAAGGATAAGCGGGTAGAGATCGGCCTGACCTATATCTACGGCATTGGGCGCACCAGCGCCAACAAGATCCTGGCCGAGGCCGGAATCAACCCCGACACCCGCGTGAAGGATCTGACCGAGGAAGATGAGGCCAAGCTGCGCGAGATCATCGGCCACAGCTACACTGTGGAGGGCGACCTCCGCCGTGACGTGGCGATGGACATCAAGCGCCTGACCGAGATCGGCTGCTACCGCGGCATGCGGCACCGCAAGGGCCTGCCCGTCCGCGGTCAGCGCTCCAAGACCAACGCGCGCACCCGCAAGGGCCCCAAGCGCACCGTCGCCAACAAGAAGAAGTAAGGGAGGGAGAAACACATGGCTACCGCTACCAAGGGTAAGAAGGTTATCCGCAAGCGCCGCGAGCGCAAGAACGTTGAGAAGGGCCAGGTGCATATCCGTTCCTCCTTCAACAACACCATGGTCACCGTGACCGATATGGGCGGCAACGCCCTGTCCTGGGCCTCCTCCGGCGGCCTGGGCTTCCGCGGTTCCCGTAAGTCCACCCCCTTCGCCGCGCAGACCGCCGCTGAGACGGCCGCCAAGGCCGCCATGGAGCACGGCCTGAAGACCGTCGAGGTGTACGTGAAGGGCCCCGGCGCCGGCCGTGAGGCCGCCATCCGCGCCCTGCAGGCCGTGGGCCTGGAGGTCACTCTGATCAAGGACGTGACTCCCATCCCCCACAACGGCTGCCGTCCGCCGAAGCGCCGCCGCGTGTAAGAGAAGGAGGAAGAACAAATGGCAAAGAATATGCAGCCTATCGCCAAGCGCTGCCGTGCGCTGGGCATTTCTCCTGCCGCCATGGGCTATGCCAAGAAGGAGAGCAACCGCAATCCCGGCGGCCAGATGAGAAAGAAGAAGAGCGAGTATGCCCTCCAGTTGACCGAGAAGCAGAAGGTCAAGTTCGTCTACGGCATCATGGAGAAGCAGTTCCGGATGTACTATGAGAAGGCCGCCCGTATGCCCGGCAAGACCGGTGAGAATCTGCTGACCTTCGTGGAGCGCCGTCTGGACAACGTGGTGTACCGTCTGGGCTTCGCCATGACCCGCCGTGAGGCCCGTCAGCTGGTGGGCCACGGCCACTTCACCGTCAACGGCCAGCGGGTGGATATCCCCTCCTACCTGGTCAAGGCGGGCGACATGATTGAGGTCAAGGAGTCCAGCCGCTCCTCCGCCAAGTTCAAGCGCCTGACCGGTGAGGACGCCCCCACTGTTCTGGTGCCCAAGTGGCTGGAGCGGGACAAGAACGCGCTGAAGGGCACCGTGGTGCAGATGCCCGCCCGCGAGGACATCGATCTGCCCGTCGAGGAGCACCTGATCGTCGAGCTGTACTCCAAGTAACACTGCTTGTACCCTCGATTATTGGTGAGCTGTATAGGGCTGCGGGCCTTGTGCCCGCAGCCGCGAAAAGGAGGGTAACACATGGTAGAAATCGAGAAGCCCCGCATTGAATGTGTGGAGAACCCCGGCGACGGTTCCTACGGCAAGTATGTGGTGGAGCCCCTGGAGCGCGGTTACGGCACCACGTTGGGTAACTCCCTGCGCCGCATCCTGCTCTCGTCCCTGCCCGGCACGGCGGTCACCTCGATCAAGATCGCAGGCGTGCAGCATGAGTTCTCCACCATCCCCGGCGTAAAGGAGGACGTGACCGAGATCGTCCTCAATGTAAAGAGCATCATCGCAAAGCTCCACTCCGAGGGCGTAAAGACGGTCTATATTGAGGCCAGCGGCGAGTGCGAGGTCACCGCCGGCGACATCAAGGCCGACGGCGAGGTGGAGGTGCTCAACCCGGAGCTGCACATTGCCACCCTGGGTCCCGACGCCAGCCTCAACATGGAGCTGACCCTGTCCCACGGCCGCGGCTATGTGCCTGCCGACCGGAACAAGCCGGCCCAGACCATCATTGGCCTGATCCCGGTGGACTCCATCTATACCCCGGTGCGCAAGGTCAACTACACGGTGGAGAACACCCGTGTAGGCGACGCCACCGACTACGACAAGCTGACCCAGGAGGTGTGGACCGACGGGACCATCACCGCCCGGGACGCGGTCAGCCTGGGCGCCCGCATCCTCTGCGACCACTTTGTCCTCTTCACCGATCTCTCTGAGACTATGGGCTCCAAGTCCACGGTGGTGGAGAAGGCGGAGACCCAGCGGGACAAGGTGCTGGAGCTGACCATCGAGGAGCTGGATCTGTCTGTCCGCTCCTTCAACTGCCTCAAGCGGGCCAACATCAACACCGTCGAGGACTTGATCTCCAAGACCGAGGACGAGATGATGAAGGTGCGCAACCTGGGCCGCAAGAGCCTGGAAGAGGTCATCAACAAGCTGGCCATGATGGGCCTGCACCTGGCCGACGAGGAAAACTGACGGCCGGAGGAAAGGGCGGCCCGGGGGCACGTAACGTCCCCTCCCGGGTCCGGCCGGCTCCCACGGAGCGCCCTTTCGGGGGAATCTCCCCACGGACGAATTTAAGAGTAGGAGTTCGCCTTGGCGAACATCCGTTAGGAGTGGAATCTCATGTCTCACAACCGTAAGCTGGGCAAGCCCACGGATCAGCGCATCGCGATGCTGCGTGCCATGACCACCTATCTGCTGGAGAACGGCCAGATCAAGACCACCGTCTCCCGCGCCAAGGAAGTGGCTCCCATGGCCGAGAAGATGATCACCCTGGCCAAGAACGCCAATCTGGCCAACTACCGCAAGGCCCTGTCCTACCTGACCAAGGAGGATGTGGCCAAGAAGCTGTTTGACGAGATCGGCCCCAAGTACGCCACCCGCAACGGCGGCTACACCCGCGTCGTGAAGATCGGGCCCCGCCGCGGCGACTGCGCCGAGATGGCCATCGTCCAGCTGGTGTAATCACCCGTAAAAGAGCATCAAAAACGCGCCCAGCCGCAGGCTGGGCGCGTTTTTTCGCTTATGGGGGGCGGGACAGGAAAAGTCAACCTTCCCCTTGCATTTTGCAGGAAGCTGTGCTATACTACACACTAATAAACCAAAAAGGAGACGGTGAGCCCTCGTGGACGAACCTCCGCCTAGTTGCAAGTACATAATGGAATCGGTCAGGGACAGCCTTACCCGCGGGGGATAGGGTTGTCCCTTTGCGCGTTGATTTCAAAACTGAAAGAGTTGGAGTTGAATATTATCTTATGTTGGACAGTGCCAGTATCGCCATGATCGTGGGTCTTGTGTTCTGTGTTATCATGTCAGGCTATTTCTCTGCCACGGAGACCGCCTTTACCTCCCTGAACCGGGTGCGGCTCAAGAGCTGGGCAGACGGAGGCGACCAGCGGGCGGCCCGTACCCTGGCTCTGGCGGAGGACTACGACAAGCTGCTCTCCACCCTGCTTATCGGCAATAACATCGTCAACAACGTGGCCACCACCATCGGCGCGGTACTCTTTATCCACCTGATTGATGAGGTGACTGGACCTACCGTGTCCGCCATTGTGCTGACCGTGGTGATCCTGATCTTCGGCGAGGTCTCCCCCAAGAGCCTGGCCAAGGAGTCCCCCGAGCGGTTTGCCATGTTTGCCACCCCGCTGCTGGGGGTGCTCCGTACGGTCCTTACCCCGCTGAACTTCCTGTTTACCCAGTGGAAGCGGCTGCTGTCCAAGGTGTTCCGCAAATCGGCGGACGGCGGCATTACCGAGGAGGAGCTGGTCACTCTGGTGGACCAGGCGGAGAGCGAGGGCGGCCTGGACCAGCATGAGAGCCGCCTTATCCGGGCGGCCATCGAGTTCCACGACCTGGAGGTGGAGGAGATCCTCACCCCCAGGGTGGACATCGTGGCGGTGGAGGACACCGACTCCATGGAGGAGATCGCCAAGATCTTCGCTGAGAACGGGTATTCCCGCCTGCCGGTGTACCACGAGGACATCGACAACATCATCGGCGTCATCCATGAGAAGGATTTCCACGCGGCCCGCTACCGCGGCCTGACCAGCGTGAAGGAGATGCTGGGCCCCATGCTCTATACCACCGGCAACACCAAGATCTCCGAGCTGCTGCGCATCCTCCAGCGGGAGAAAGCCCACATGGTCATTGTGGTGGACGAGTACGGCGGCACCGAGGGCCTGGTCACCCTGGAGGATATCGTGGAGGAGCTGGTGGGCGAGATCTGGGACGAGCACGACGAGGTCATCGAGGAGTTCAAGAAGCAGGAGGATGGCAGCTACCTGATCTCCTGCTCCGCCGATCTGACCGACCTCTTTGACCTGTTCAAGATAAAGGGGGAGTGCGACTCCAACACCATCTCCGGCTGGGTCATGGAGCAGATCGGCCGGGTGCCCGAGGAGGGCGACCGCTTCGTCTCCGATGGCCTGGACGTGACGGTGACCAAGGTGGACCACCGCCGGGTGCTGGAGATCCGGGTGGAGGTGCTCCCGGAGGAGCCGGACAACAGAAAATAACCGAAACTCCCCCGCAGGCCATGCCTGCGGGGGAGTTTTTTCAGCCTCGGGTGCGGGCCCAGTAGGCCGCCATGCTCTCGCCGGGCTGGCCGGTGACCTCGTGGGAGAGGTAGGCTGTCAGTGCCTCCGGCGGCGTCCAGGCCAGGGCGGCGGCCTCGGCGTCAAACTCCACCTCGGCGTAGTAGAAGCCGCTCTCCAGGGCGGGATCGACTTGGTTGACCTCCAGCGTGAGGCCGCCGGGGAGGGGATAGCGGCGCTGCTCCTTTTCGATCATGGGGCCGGACAGCATGGCCATGAGGCGGAGGTAGCGCCCCTCATCCACGTCCACCTCCACCTCCTCCCGGGCCAGGCCCGCGCCCCCCTTGAAGCAGAGGACGTAACGGGTCTCCCCGCCCAGGACGGCCTCCCGGCGGATGCGGATGGCGGGACGGACGGCAAAGTAACCCTGATCCATTTGAAGGACGGAGGAGGGGGCCAGGGCGGGCCAGCCCTCCACCAGCCAGCGGCGTTCAATTTCCATGCAAAAGACCTCCTCAGAAGGGCAGGGCCACGATGGCGGGCACCAGCAGGGGAACCGCCAGGGACAACACCACGCCGGAGGTGAAGGAGTAGATGGTGATGCGCTCGTGGGTGGCGCCCACCACCACGGGGAGCACCGTGTCCATGGCCGCCGCGCCGGGCAGGGAGGCGCACTCCACATAGCCCACGTATTTGGCCACAATGGGGATGGTGATGATGGCGAAGATCTCCCGCATCACGTTGGACAGGAAGGCCACGGCGGACACCGACAGGGAGTAGGGGGCCAGCAGGGTGGGAGCCAGGGAGTACCAGCCCAGGCCGGAGGCGGCGGCCATGGAGTCCTTCACCCCCAGGGGGAGGACGAGGCTGGCCAGGGCGGCGAAGGCCAGGGAGCCCGCGCACACCGCCACTGGCACCAGCAGCACCTGGAAGCCGGCGGTCTTGATGTCGGCCAGCAGGGTGCCCTGCTTGCCCATGTCCATGCCCACCATAAAGAGGAGCAGGTAGAGGCCGAAGCTGATGACCGTGCCGCAGTGGGCGGTGACGGCGGCGGGGAGCACGAAGCGGCCCGCCAGCATTCCCAGCACCACGGCAATGACAATGAGGAAGGTGAGGGAGTTGTCCGCCTTGCCGCCGTGGTGGGCCTCCTCCTCCCGGGCGGCCTCGCTGCCCCGGGGCAGGCCGTAGTGGTCCAGCTTGAGCACGAACCGCCGCAGCAGGGTGAGGCACAGCAGGGAGCCGGCCATGGCCAGCACCGTGATCACCAGGGCCGCCAGGCCGATCTGGCCCAGGGAGGAGACCACCTCGTCGTTGGCGCCCAGGTTGACGCCCAGGGTGACAATGAGGATCATGAGGGCCGCGAACTGGAGCTTGCCCACCCACACCAGGGGACGGCTGCGCAGAGCCTTGCGGGAGCCCAGAAAGGCGCCCACCACCACCAGGCCGATGTAGATTGCCAGATTGCTCAGGGTACTGAGGGTCGTTCCCATTCCCATCCATCCTTTGTCTCTTAATGAAGTACCGAATTCTATTGTAGCATGGGCCGCCCGTAAAGTCCACACAAAAGGGGTGCCCCGGCCTGAGATCGGAAGAGCGTCGTGTAGG